>JBHENF010000070.1:0-7931 GCA_046262175.1 Mycobacteriales bacterium | reverse complement strand
GTAGGAGCAGGTGGACCTCCTCCCGCCGCGCTCGTTCGCGTCCCGCGCTCTCGTGCTGGCGCTGGTTACGGCAGCCGCCGTACCCGCGGCCGCTGCGCCGTCGACGTCCGGCCAGTGCGCGCTGGTAGCGGAGCCTGTCGTACCGGCCGACGCGCCCACCCTGTACGTGACCCTGCGCGCCGAGAAGCGCTCCTACCGCCGCGGGCAGACGGCGCTGCTGCCGATCGAGGTACGCGTCGGCGCGCCCGCGGGTCCGGCCGTCGCGGGCGCGGACGTGGAGGTGATCATCGCGACGAGCGGTGGCCGCGTCGTCCGCACGATCGGCGCGATGACGTCCGGCAACGGCACGACGCGTGCGCGGCTGCGGATCACCAGCGCGATCCCGGAAGGCGACCTCACCGCCACCGCGACCGCGCGCTCGGTGCTGGTACCCGGCTCCGACTGCACACCCGGCCTCGTGTACCAGGTCGGGCAGGCGACGGCGGACCCCCTGACCCGCGTGAGCGGCTAGGGCGACAGGTGGCCCACTTCTTCAACCCGCCGCTGCGTACGACGGCGCCTCGTAGTGTGCGGGCATGAGCGCTCCTGATGATCCAGCGCAGCCGGAAGCAGAAGAGCGGGACGCGCGTCTGCACCGGGCGGTACGCGCCGTCGAGCGTGATCGCAGTGCGCGTGAGCGTGACGAACGGGGTGAAGAACGGGACCGCCGCGCCGACGAGCGGGACGATCACGCCGAAGAGCGTGAGACGGCTGGCGACTTCCAGGGGGCCGCGCAGGACCGCGAGGGGTCCGAGGCAGATCGCAAGGCAGCCGAATCCGATCGGCATCGGGCCGACGTCGACCGGTTCCACGCGGCCAGGGATCACGACGCATGAAGAGTTCTCACTCACTCCAGACGCGGTGACACAGGCCGGACCGGCTGACCGTTCCGAGCATGCCGCCCTGCCCTGACCTGCGAGACGACAGCACCGAAACCCTCCCGAGCGTGGCTACCCGGCGAACTCCCAGTGCCAAGGCTCAGGCTTGCTGCCGGACGGCTCGGCCCAGGCGGGATGGCCGAACCCGAAGCCTCCGGCGTTGGCCTGCATCCACCGGTACGCGTCGGAGCCGAATTGCTGCACTCCCCCGCACAGGTCGACGGCGAGCCCCCAGCCGTGCTCGCTGGTGCCCGGCGTCGCCGCCAGCGACGGCTTCTCGCGGTAGACCGCGACCTGACCCGCGTAAGACCGGTAGGAGTCGGTGACGCACAGCGGCCCGCCTGCGGAGGCGGCGTGCGCCTGGCTCATCCGGTTGAACGCAGCCGCCGCGTCGGCGCGCAGGCGCTCGCCGGGCGCCTGCCACAGCGGGCACAGCGCGCTGGCCGGCAGGAAGCCGTTCGGGTAGCCGGACGTCGACCGGCCCTGACAGGCAGCTCCCCCGGCACTGGCAGCCCGACGGGCGCGGCTCGCGCGCTCCGCTGCCAGTCGTGCCTGCTCGACGCCCTGGGCGCGCTCCAGTCGAACGGCGGCAGCCTGCAGCTGCGCGTTGGCGCGATCCGCCGTCGCGCGCAACCGCGTCAGCTGTCGCGTGAGGCGGTTCGACGTCGCGCGAGCGTCGGCGGCCAGCTGCTCGGCCGACCGAGCCAACGCCTGCGCCCGTACGCGCGCTGCGACCACCGTGCGCAGCGTGTCCTGCTGTGACCCCGACACGTGCTCCAGGTCCGCCTTCGACACGAGCGCGCCGGGAAGGTCGCCCCCGGACCTGGTCATCAGCATGCCCACGGTGTCGGGGAGCGGGTGCCGGTAGGCCGCGGAAGCGATCTGGTCCAAGCGCTTCTGCTCGCCGGCGGACGCAGCCGCGAGGTCACGGACCTGCCGCTGCACCGCGGCCTGCTGGCGCACGACCTTCGCGAGGTGCGCCTGGCCACTCTCGTACGCGCGGGTCCCGCGCTCCAGATCAGCGGCGACCTCCGCGACCTTGGCGCGCATGGCGGCCACCTGCTCGCGCGCCGAGCCCACGTCCTCGCTGCCCGCTGCGGCAGCCGAACCGCCTCCGGCAACAGCAGCACCGGACGCCAGCACCACCGCTGCGGCGATCGCGACCAGGCGCGGGCACGCGCGCATCAGGGACAGCTCCTACGTCGTCTGGGGCCCCGACCGTAGCCAGCGGGCCCTCAGAACGACGGCAGGCGCGCCGTCTCAGCCCAGACGCTTGGCGATACCCGCCATCGTCGCGACCTCGGCTGTCTGGGACGTGACGATCTGCTGCGCGAGCGCCTTCGCGTCACCGAACTGGCCGCCGGCGAGCTCGGCCTTGGCCATCTCGATGGCGCCGGTGTGGTGCCGGGTCATCATGTCCACCCACAGCGTGTCGAACGCGGGTCCGCTGGACCGGTCGAGCTCGGCCATCTCGTCGGCGCTCATCATCCCGGTGCCGGTGTGACCGGACGCCCCGTGTCCCATGCCGGCCATGGGAACCGGCTGCTTCCAGCTGGTCAACCAGCCGGTCATCGTCGTGATCTCGGGGTCCTGCGCGCCCTTGATCGCCTGCGCGAGGCTCTTCACCTCGACGTCGGTCGCCTTCGCCAGCGCCATGTCGGCCATCTCCACGGCCTGCGCGTGGTGCGGGATCATGTCGCTCGCGAACGTGACGTCCGCAGCGTTGTGCGTCGACGCGACCTGGGAGGAGGCGGCGGATTCGCCGGAGCTGGAGCCGGCGCATCCGGTCAGGAACGCGAGCCCGGCCAGGGCGGCGGCGGGGACGAGCCGGGTGCGGGTACGGGGCAAGGTCATGGTCCGGGCAACGAGCGGCCAAGCGGCGGTGTTCCCCGAGCACGTGGACAGTGAGGTGCCGCCTGCGGCAGTGTCGCCGGATGCGCTCACGGACGACCGGCATGTGGTGGGGCCCGACCGTAGAGGCTCCGAACGCGTCGGCGTCGGCGCGCTTCTACGGCGAGCTGCTCGGCTGGCCCCTTGGGCACGAGGAGCCTGGTACGGCCGTGCTCGCCGCACCGGAGGGAACCGTCTACCTGGTCTTCCAGCAGACCGACGATTACCGGCCGCCGGTGTGGCCACCGGTCGAGGGGCAGCAGCGGGCGATGATGCACCTGGACTTCCAGGTGGGCGACCTCGACGACGCGGTCGCGGAGGCGGTCGCCCTCGGCGCGACCGTCGCAGAGCACCAGCCGCAGGACAACGTGCGCGTGCTGCTCGATCCGGCCGGTCGCCCCTTCTGCCTCTGCCGGGACGACGGCTGAGCCAGATCACGGCCGTCCCGGCGAACGAGGGCTCGTGGGAGGACGTGCAGACGGTGTTCGGCCGCGGCGACGCCGCGCGCTGCCAGTGCCAACGGTTCAAGCTCGGCCCGTTCCCGTGGATGCCGGAACCCGTCGAGGAGCGCGCCGCCCGGCTGCGCGACTCCCTCGGCTGCGACGATCCCGCTGAGACCCGCACGAGCGGGCTGATCGCGTACCTCGACGGCGCGCCGGTCGGCTGGTGCGCTGTCGAGCCCCGCACGGCGTACCAGCGGCTGCTCACGTCGCGCTCGCCCGTCGTCTGGAAGGGGCGCGACGAGGACAAGGCCGACGACGGCGTCTGGGCCGTCACCTGCCTGATCACGCGGCAGGGGTACCGGCGCCGCGGCGTCAGCGCCAGGCTCGTCGCCGCGACGGTGGACTTCGCCCGCAGCCGCGGCGCCCGCGCGGTGGAGGGGTACCCGATGGTCGTCCCTGCCGGGAAGGTCGTCACCTGGGGCGAGCTGCACGTCGGCAGCCGCGCCAGCTTCGAGGACGCGGGGTTCGGCGAGGTCAGCCATCCGACCCTGCGCCGGGTCGTGATGCGGATCGACCTCTAGCAGCAGGCGTTGTCGCTCGTGCCGCAGCACCCGCTCTCGGGAGCCTGCCCCGCGTCGACCAGCGTCTGCGGGCTGGTGCCGAACGTCGCCGAGTCGCCGAGCACCGTGTAGACCTCCCAGCGCTCGCCGTCCGGCGCTGTCAGCCAGGCCTTGTCCTGCGTGGCGTAGCAGCAGGTGGTCCCCATCTCCTCTGCGGGGAGCAGCCCGGCGCCGGTCAGCCGGCCGATCTCGGCCTGCACCATCTCGGCCTCCGCGACCTCGACGCCGAGGTGGTTGATGCTGCCGCCCTGGCCCGGGTTCTGCAGCAGGACGAGCTTGAGCGGCGGGCTGGCCACGGCGAAGTTGGCGTAGCCGGGCCGCACCTTCGCCGGCGCGGTGCCGAACATCGCGGTGTAGAAGGCGATGGCGGCGTCGAGGTCGTCGACGTTGAGCGCCAGCTGGATCCGTCCGCCGGCGGGCGTCGGCGCGGGCGCGGTCTCGAGCACGGGCACGGTCATGAGCAGCTCCTCCTCGTTAGACGTTCGTCTAACCCGACTGTGACCGAGACTTCGACGTACGTCAAGTGCTTGCTCGATGTACGTCGAACTCCGTGGCATCATGCCCGCATGCCGAAAGCGCTGCCCGTCCTCGACACGACCGCCCCCGTCTGCTGCAGCCCCATGGCTGCCGGGGTTCTGGACGACGACGACGCGCTCGCGATCGCACTACGGCTCAAGGCTCTCGCCGACCCCGTGCGCGTCCAGCTGATGAGCCTGCTGCTCGCGGACTCCGACACGGGGATCTGCACCTGCGACCTGGCACCGCGGGTCGCGCTGTCGGAGGCGACCGTGTCGCACCACCTCAAGCAGCTGCGCGACGCCGGCCTCGTCGAGGGCACCCGCAAGGGCACGAACGTGTACTACCGGCCCCGGCGGGAGTCGCTCGGCGCCCTGTGCCGCGTCATCGACCCGTCCTGCTGCTGATGGACCGACTGCTCTTGCGCAAGGCGTTCGCGGAGCTGCTCGGGAGCGCCCTTCTCGCGGCGACCGTCGTGGGCTCCGGGATCGCGGCGCAGCGACTGTCGCCGGACGATGTCGGCCTGCAGCTGCTGGAGAACTCACTCATGACCGGCGCCGTCCTCGTCGCGCTGATCCTCGCTCTCGGTCCGGTGTCGGCGGCGTTCAACCCGGTGGTCACGCTGGCCGAGCGGGCACTCGGCGCCCTCGGCACCGCCGCCGCCGCGGTGCTCATCGCGGCACAGGTCACGGGCTGCTGCGTCGGAGTCGTCCTGGCCAACCTCATGTTCGACCTGCCAGCGGTCCAGCTGAGCGCGCACCAGCGGGACGGCGGTGGCCTGTGGCTGGGCGAGGTCGTCGCGACGTTCGGGCTGCTGCTCGTGGTCTTCGGCGTCGTACGCGCCGGCCGCGGCGAACTGGTCGCGTTCGCCGTCGGCGGCTACATCACGGCCGCCTACTGGTTCACCAGCAGCACCAGCTTCGCCAACCCCGCGATCACGGTCGGGCGGACGTTGAGCGACACCTTCGCCGGCATCGCGCCCGGGTCGGTGCCGCTCTTCGTCCTGATGCAGCTGGTTGGCGGCGCGCTCGCCGTCGGCGCGGTCCTGGTGCTCTACCCGGACGCGCGGCGCGTGGCCGCGGAGGTGGCGCACCTGGGCCGGTGACGTCGCCGGTGCAGACAGGTACGTGGACGTCCAGGTATCTTGGCATCACCGCCGCTGCCCCAGGAGCTCCCGTGGACCTGCACGTGCCCGTGCACCCCGTCCGATTCGTCACCGCCGCCAGCCTGTTCGACGGGCACGACGCCGCGATCAACATCATGCGCAGGGTGCTCCAGGCGCAGGGCGCCGAGGTCGTGCACCTCGGCCATGACCGCAGCGTCGAGGACGTCGTCACGGCCGCTGTCCAGGAGGACGTGCAGGGCGTGGCGGTGTCGTCGTACCAGGGCGGGCACGTCGAGTACTTCAGCTACCTCGTCGAGCGGCTGCGCGAGGTCGGCGCGGGTCACGTGCAGGTCTTCGGCGGCGGCGGCGGCGTCATCGTGCCTGAGGAGATCGCGCTGCTGAAGTCGCGCGGCGTCACCATCTTCGCGCCGGAGGACGGCCAGCGACTCGGGCTCGCCGGCATGATCAACACCCTGATCCGCACGTGCGACGTCGACCTCGCCGCCGACGCGCCGGACCTGACGGCCCTGCGGTCCGGCGATCCGGCTGCGCTCGCGCGCGCTCTCACGGTCCTCGAGGCCGGTCGTTCTCCCGAGCTCGCGGCGGCTGTGCAGGAAGCCGCGCCTGCGGTGCCGGTCCTCGGCATCACCGGCACCGGCGGGTCCGGCAAGTCGTCCCTCACCGACGAGCTGCTGCGCCGGCTGCGCCTGGACCAGGAGGACAAGCTGCGGGTGGCGGTCATCGCGATCGATCCGACCCGCCGTCGCGGTGGGGGCGCTCTGCTGGGCGACCGCATCCGCATGAACTCCCTCGCCGGCGGCCATGTGTTCTTCCGGTCCATGGCGACCCGCGGCAGCGCCGCCGTTCCGGAGCACCTCGCCGACGCCATCGCCGCGTGCAAGGCGTCGGGTGTCGACCTCGTCGTCGTGGAGACGCCTGGCGTCGGCCAGGGCGATGCGACCATCGGCGACTACTGCGACGTCTCGCTGTACGTGATGACGGCGGAGTACGGCGCCGCCTCCCAGCTCGAGAAGATCGACATGCTCGACCATGCGGACGTCGTCGCCATCAACAAGTACGAGCGGCGCGGCTCGGAGGACGCTCGGCGCGACGTCGCCCGGCAGGTCGTGCGCAACCGGTCCGCGTTCGGCGTGAGCTGGGAGGACATGCCCGTCTTCGGGACCAGCGCCGCCCGGTTCAACGACGACGGCGTCACCGCGCTGTACCAGCACCTGCGCGGGCTGCTGGTCGACAAGGGCCTGCCGGCGACCGACGGCGTCCTCGCCGCGGTGTCGACGCGGACCTCGACCGGGCTGAGCAGCATCCTGCCGGCGTCGCGCGAGCGGTACCTCGCCGACATCAGCGAGACCGTCCGCGACTACCACCGGACGACCGCGCAGCAGGCCGAGCTGGCCGAGCGTCGGCAGCACCTCACGTACGCGCGCGATGCGGTGAGCGACCCGGCCGAGATCGACGCGCTGCTGGTCGACCTCGCCCTCGCCTCCGGTGTGGAGGAGCTCCTGGCGCAGTGGCCGGCTCGCGTCGAGGAGTACGCCGGCGAGGAGCTCGTCTACAGCGTCCGGGGCAAGGAGATCCACACGGCGCTGCGCCGCACGACGCTGTCCGGCACATCGGTGCCGCGCGTCTCGCTGCCCCGGCTGACCGGTCACGGCGACCTGGTGCGCTTCCTGCGCAGCGAGAACGTGCCGGGCTACTTCCCCTACACGGCAGGCGTTTTTCCGTTCAAGCGGGAGGGCGAGGCGCCCGCACGGATGTTCGCCGGCGAGGGCGACGCCTTCCGCACCAACCGGCGCTTCAAGGTGCTGTCCGGGTCGAGCCCCGCGACCCGACTGTCCACCGCCTTCGACTCCGTGACGCTCTACGGCCGCGACCCGGACCCGCGCCCCGACATCTACGGCAAGGTCGGCACGTCCGGCGTCTCGCTCGCGACGCTCGACGACATGAAGGTCCTGTACGACGGCTTCGACCTCTGCTCGCCGACGACGTCGGTCTCGATGACCATCAACGGGCCGGCTCCCGCGGTGCTCGCGATGTTCCTCAACACGGCCATCGACCAGCAGCTCGAGAAGCAGCCGGATGCCGATCCCGCCGAGCTCCGCCAGTGGGTGCTGGAGAACGTCCGGGGCACCGTCCAGGCAGACACCCTCAAGGAGGACCAGGGCCAGAACACCTGCATCTTCTCGACCGAGTTCGCCTTGCGGGCCATGGCCGACATCCAGCAGTGGTTCGTCGACCACCGGGTCCGCAACTTCTACTCCGTGAGCATCTCCGGCTACCACATCGCCGAGGCCGGGGCCAACCCCATCAGCCAGCTGGCCTTCACCCTCGCGAACGGCTTCACCTACGTCGAGGCCTACCTCGCGCGCGGCATGAGCATCGACGACTTCGCCCCGAACCTGTCCTTCTTCTTCTCCAACGG
>JBHENF010000069.1:0-5324 GCA_046262175.1 Mycobacteriales bacterium | reverse complement strand
CCGACGTGGCTCGTCGGCAGTGCCGGCGTCCTGCTGGTCGCCGCGGGCTTCGGCGTCGTGCTCACCGCTCGGTCGCACAAGCAGGGGCCGCACGTGCAGGGCTCGATCTGACGTACGTTCCGCGCCGTACTGCGACGAGGGGGTGCGCGATGACCAACGGACTGGTCGGCAGGACCGGCCGCGTGGTCGTGCGCGTACGGGGCGGAGACGCCCCGGGAGAGGTCGTGCTCACCGTGCACGGGCTGCCCGAGACCTACCTCGCCTACAGCACGGACGAGCTGCCGATCGGCAGCGACGTGCTCGTGATCGGCAGCCGCGGCGGACGTCGGGTTGACGTCGAGCCGTGGTCGATCGCGCAGGACTGACCGAGGAAGAAGGAACCATGTTCGGGTACCACGTACCGGCGCCCAACGAGGCGATGCTGATCTCCGGTGGGAAGCAGAAGGCCGGTGGCAGCGGTGATCGACGCGCCATCGAGTCGGGCGTCGATGCCGATGCGCTGCCGTTCCGGATCGTCACCGGGCACGGCGCCTGGGTGCTGCCGGTGCTGCGCAAGGTGTCGTTCCTGACGCTCGCGATGCGCGAGGCGGTCGTCACCGACGACTGCGTCACCCAGCAGGGCATCACGCTGTCGGTGAAGGCGGTGATCGCGTTCAAGGTCGGCAGCGACCAGGGCAGCATCGCGGCGGCGGCGCAGCGGTTCCTCGAGGACCAGGACCAGATGGACGAGCTGACCGGCCAGATCTTCGCCGGCCACCTGCGGTCGATCGTCGGGTCGATGACGGTCGAGAGCATCATCCGGGAGCGGCAGACGCTGGCCGAGAACGTCCTCGACGCCAGCAAGGTCGAGATGGGCCACCTCGGCCTCACCGTCGACTCGCTGCAGATCCAGTCCATCGACGACAAGGGCAGCGGCTACATCGCGGCGCTGGCAGCTCCGCACCTGGCGACCGTCAATCAGGCGGCCAACATCGCGCAGGCCGCCGCGGACCAGGCCAGCGCCATGGCGCAGCAGGAGAGCGACCGAAACCAGGCGGAGTACGCGCGGCAGACGGCGATCAAGCGGGCGGAGTACCAGGCCGAGATCGACCAGGCGCAGGCGCGGCAGGCCGCGGCCGGGCCGCTCGCGGAAGCCCAGGCGCAGCAGGCGGTCCTGGCCGAGCAGTCCCTGGTCGCCGCGAAGAACGCCGAGCTGCGCGAGGCCGAGCTCATCGCCGAGGTGGTCAAGCCGGCGCAGGCCGAGGCGGAGCGGATCCGCACCCTCGCCAAGGCGCAGGCCGAGGCGACGAAGCTGTCCGCGCAGGCCGCAGCCGCGGAGGGCCGGATCGCGCTGGACCAGATGGTCATCGGGCAGCTGCCGGACATGCTCCGGGCCGCCGCCGAAGGCCTCAACGGCGCCAACCTGACCGTCCTCAACGGCGCAGACGGCCTCAACGGGACCGTGGCGTCGCTTGCCGGCCAGGGCCTGGCGATCCTGCGCACCATCACCGAGTCGCTGCCCGGCGAGCGCGTGATCGACCAGGAGGTCCCCGCACCGTGAAGTACGTACGGCTGGGCAGCACCGGCCTGCAGGTCTCCGCCGTCTGTCTCGGCTGCATGAGCTACGGGGTTCCGGACCGCGGCGCGCACCCGTGGTCGCTGGACGAGGAGACGAGCCGGCCGTTTCTCCGCCGCGCCCTCGAGCTCGGTATCACCTTCTTCGACACCGCCAACGTCTACAGCGACGGCACCAGCGAGGAGATCGTCGGTCGCGCGCTGAGGGACTTCGCGGGCAGCCGGGACGAGTACGTGCTGGCCACGAAGGTGCACGGTCGCATGCGCCCGGGGTCGAACGGCGGCGGGCTGTCCCGCAAGGCGATCCTGAGCGAGATCGACAACAGCCTGCGCCGGCTCGGGATGGACCACGTCGACCTGTACCAGATCCACCGGTGGGACCCGAAGACGCCGGTCGAGGAGACGCTCGAGGCGCTGCACGACGTCGTGAAGGCCGGCAAGGCGCGCTACCTCGGCGCGTCGTCCATGTGGGCCTGGCAGTTCAGCAAGGCGCTGCACCTGCAGCGGGCTAACGGCTGGACCCGCTTCGTCTCCATGCAGGACCACTACAACCTGCTCAACCGCGAGGAGGAGCGGGAGATGCTCCCGCTGTGCGCGGACGAGGGCATCGGGGTCATCCCGTGGAGCCCGCTCGCGCGGGGCCGGCTGACCCGGCCGTGGGACGAGGCGACGGAGCGCTCGGAGTCCGACCAGTTCGGCAAGATGCTGTACGCCGAGGGTGACCGCACGGTCGTCGAGCGGGTGGCGGAGGTGGCCGAGGCCCGCGGGGTGCCGGCCGCGCAGGTCGCGCTGGCGTGGGTGTCGCACAACCCGGTGGTCACCGCGCCCATCGTCGGCGCCACGAAGCCGCACCACCTCGAGGACGCGGTTGCGGCCGTCGACCTCGAGCTGACCGACGCCGAGGTCGCGCGGCTGGAGGAGCCGTACGTGCCGCACGAGGTGGCCGGCTTCTAGTCCGCCGGCGCCTCCTCGGGGGGAGGCCAGACCGACGTCCACGACCGCTTGTCCGTCGCCAGCGCGGTCACGGCGGCGGGCAGGCGCCCGGTCACGACCTGCTCGACGGTCGTCCGCTCCAGGACCGCGCGGAGCCCGGCGCGGACGGCCACCCACACGTCCTGCAGGCGGGCGGCCGGGTCGGCGTAGACCAGGCTCTCCGGCCGGTGACCGTGGACCAGCGCGAGCGGACCGTCGATCACCCGTACGACGTCGGCGATCGTGATGGCGTAAGGCGGACGGGCCAGCCGGTGCCCGCCCTCCGGACCGCGGCGGCTGTCGACGATGCCGGCCCGCCGCAGCTCCAGCAGGATCCCGTCGAGGAAGGTGCGCGGGATCGCCTGTGCCGCCGCGATGTCGTCGGCCTTGACGGCGGTTCCCTCAGCCGCGACGGCGAGCACGCACACGGCGCGCAGGGCGTAGTCGCTCTTGGCCGAGATCTGCACAGGGCGTGTCTAGCCGACGGCCGCGTGCATCTCCCAGACCAGCAGCTCGGCCGGCGAGGTGGCCGTGACGCGCTGCCCTCCGGTGGCGGTGAAGCGCACGGCGTCACCTTCCACCAGCGGCCCGGCGCCCTCGAGCTCCACCATCCCGACCGGGACGAACAGGTGGACGTACGGCGCCTCCGGCAGCACGACCGACTGCCCCGGCTCGAGGCGGGCGGCGTACAGCGCTGCGTCCCGGTTCTTGATGCGGATCGCCGACGCACCGGGGTGCCGGCCGGACGCCACGGGGACGAGCCCGCCGCGCAGCAGCTCGTCGCCGATCTCGAGCTGCTCGTACTCCGGTGCCAGCCCGTCCTCGTCCGGCACGACCCACATCTGCACGAACCGCACGTCCTCGTCCGGGTACGCCGCCGCGTCGTTCTTCTCGCTGTGCAGGATGCCGCGGCCGGCGCTCATCCGCTGCGCCAGGCCCGGGTAGATGACGCCCGCGTGGCCGGTCGAGTCCTGGTGCACCAGCGACCCCCGCAGCACCCACGTGACGATCTCCATGTCGCGGTGCGGGTGCGTCTCGAAGCCGCTGCCGGCCCGCACGACGTCGTCGTTGTTGACCAGGAGCAGCCCGTGCGAGGTGTTGAGCGGGTCGTAGTGCCGGCCGAAGGAGAAGGAGTGCTTCGAGTCCAGCCAGCTGATGCGGGTGCGCGGGCGGTCGGCTGCGCGGCGGACGTCGACGGTCGGGGTCATGACCGCTTCAACCGGGGCCGCGCCGGGGCTCTTCCGGGTGCTGCGGATGCGGGCGGTTTGCCCGTAGGATCCCGTTCGCACGCCGACCAGGGGAGAACAGGAACCGTGAGGGCTCGTCCTCGCGCTGCGAGGGCACTCGCGGTGCTGCTCGCTGCAGGCTTCGCGGCGGCGTCGCTGGGAGCCGCGCCCGCCGTCGCCGTGCCGGCCTGCGTCGACGCGCCGGTGAAGGTGTGCCTCAGCGCCGGCGGACCTGAGGTCGGCGGCGTCGGCGACAACACCAACGACTACCCCTCGGTGCGCAGCACCGAGTTCGTCCGGATCCGGTTCGGTGGCGTGAGCAGCCCGCAGGGCGGCGTCATCGCGATGGAGCCCGGCCTGTACGGCCAGGGCCTCAACGGCAACCTCACGTACGCGCCGTGCAAGGGACGGCCGACGGTGGTGACCGCCGTGGACGACCCGGTCAACGGCGGCGAGCCGTACAAGCCGGCGTGCGCCGACCCGGTCAACCCGAGCTACTACCGCAGTGGCGGGTTCAGCGCGGGGCTGCAGAAGCAGGCGGCGGAGTTCGCCGGCGGCATCGTCATGACCAACACCGACAGCACCGCCGGGTGCACCCCGTTGTGCAACCACCAGTGGGCGAACAAGCTCAGTCGGCTCGACGTCGAGATCTACCTGAAGAAGCGCGACCCGAAGACGGGCGCGCTGTCGACCGACTTCGAGTACGTACGGCCGCGCTTCTCCGCGACGGCCTTCACGGCGCGGGCCGGGAACGGCCTGGAGTCGGCGGACTTCGGAGTGATCACCCCACTGAGGGCGTACGACAAGGGCACGGCCCGGCTGCAGGGCCTGATCTACGCGAGCGGCAGCACGAGAGCAGCCCCGGGTCGGGTCCGTTTCTCGGTGTTCGAGACCGATGCGAAGGGCCATACCAGCACCGGCCAGCCGCTGCAGGCGTTCTCGGTCTTCACCAGCACCGGTGCCTTCTACAGCCTTGGCACGCTGTACGCCGGCAACTACAAGATGCGCCTCACCGACTTCGACAAGGGCACCTGCGTCGTGGTCAAGCACCTGCCGCTGCTGCGCATGGACAACCGGATCGACCTGCACCTGGACCGTCCCGGGTTCGGGCTCCCGCACGCCCGCACGGTCGCCTGCTGAGGTGAGGCGGGCCGGCGCCTGGGCCACCTGCGCGCTGCTGCTCGTCGTTACGGCCGCCCCCGCGTTCGGCGCCGAGTCGCCCAGCCCTGCGCCCGAGGACCGCACCACGTCGATCACCGTTTCGCCGCCGGCTGCACCGGACCGCGCGACGCTCGTGCTGCGCGGGTTCAGCGACTGCGCCGTCGTCGACGGCCACCTGATGTTCCGGACCTACGACGGCGCGGCGGCGGAGGTCGTCGGCCGCAGCACCACGCAGACCTACGACTACAGCCGCGACAAGTACCCGTACCTCGTGCGCCTGACGGTGCCGGAGAACGCGGCCCCCGGCTCCGCGCAGGTCTACGCGGCGCCGTTCTGCGGGCCGCCGGAGGAGTACCCCAGCAGCAGGGTCCTGCCGTTCCGGATCACGCAGGGCCAGCTGTTGCTGCGGGT
>JBHENF010000068.1:0-9648 GCA_046262175.1 Mycobacteriales bacterium | reverse complement strand
CTCCTCCGCGGCGGCCGGCTCGACCGCTGACGCCGCCCGGCTGCTGCCGGCGGGGATGATCGCGGTGACGCCCTCGACGTCCGCCGACCGAGCCGGCATGGCCGGCTCGGCAACGGCGTCCTCGGGGAGCTTCTCGTTGCGGCGCTGCAGGATGCCGATCAGCAGGAACACGAACGACACGACGCTGACGGCGATCGACGCGTAGACGAACGGCAGCGAGGTCGAGACGAGGCCGATGATGAGCAGGACGAGCGCGACGAGGACGAGTGCCCCGCTGATGACGATCACGTAGGAGATCCTTCTGTCGGTACGAGCCGGGGAATCGTAGCGGCGGGGTGCGGCGGCGGGATCACCGCTCTGCCGGCGGCTCGGGCCCTTCATCGAGCTGCTCGCTGAACACCGACGGTGGAACGATCGTGAACGGGCCGATCGGCTCCGGCCCGGTGGACGTCTGCAGCGGCGGGACCGCGCGCAGCGGCGGAGCGGCCACCGGCGGCACGGGCGGCGGAGACAGCGTGGGGCTGCCCTCCGCGGGCGCGGTACCCCGCGGCGGACCGCTCGGCGGCGCGGCCGGTGCGGGCGGGGGAGTCGCCGGCGGCTGCGGAGCCGCGACCGGCGGCGCGACGGGAGCCGCGGACGGCGGCGCGACGGGAGCCGCGGCCGGGGGCGCGGACGCCGGAGCAGGCGCGGAGGGCGCCGGTGCCGCCGGCGTCGCAGGAGTCGGCGACGGCGGGACCGGCGCGTAGCTCGCCGGGGCCGGCGGCACGGGCGTGGCCGCCGGCGGCGCCGGCGCCGCGGGAGCGGGCGCGCCCGTGATTGCGGCAGTGCGGGCTGCGGCGGGCACACCGGCGCCGCCGTCCTCGGGCGCGCCGCGGCTGCCGAGCTCCTGCAGCTGCCCCTCCAGGTACGCCTTGAGCCGCGTCCGGTACTCGCGCTCGAACGCCCGCAGGTCCTCGATCTGCTTCTCGAGCTCGCGCTTGCGCTGGTCGACCCCGCCCATGGCGGCGCTGATGCGCATGGCGATCTCGTTGTCGACGCCAGCCGCGCGGGCCCGGGCGTCGGACAGGATCTGGTCCGCCTCCGCCTGCGCCTCGCGAATCGCCTCGTCCGCCGTGCGCTGAGCGAGCAGCAGCGTCCGCAGCGCCGCCTCCTGCCCCTCCCCCGGCGCCGGCGGGGCGGCGATCGGAGGGGGCGGCGCGGCGTACACAGGAGCAGCAGCGGCCGGCGAGCTCGTACGCAGCTCGTTGTTCTCGCGGAGCAGGCGACCGAGCTCGCCCTCGACCTCGTCGAGGAAGCTGTCGACCTCGTCCAGGGAGTAGCCGCGGAACGCGATCTTGAACTGCTTGTTCGCGACGTCAGCGGGGGTCAGCGGCACGGGAGCACATCCACTTCGGAGAGGAACATCAGCGGATCCCGGACAGGACGCCCAGAAGGATCTGCACGGCGATGAACAGCACGATGAACGACAGGTCCAGCGAAACGCGCCCGACACGCAGCGGCGGGATCACGCGCCGGAGCGCCTTGAGCGGGGGGTCGGTGACGGTGTAGCAGAGCTCGAGCGCGATCGCGACGACGCCGGCCGGCCGGTACGAGCGCGCGAGCATGAACACGTACTCCATCACCAGCCGGAAGATCAGCAGGATCAGGAAGACGAGCAGCACGAAGTGCAGGACGTTCGCGACAGCGGCCACGGGGTGCGGGATTCTCCTGGATGGGGGACGTCCGGAACCCTAATCGGCCGACGGATCAGGACTGGTTGAAGAACCCGCCCTCGACGATGCGCGCCTTGTCGTCGGCGGTCACCTCGACGTGCTCCGGGGACAGCAGGAAGACCTTCGTCGTCACCCGCTCGATGCTGCCGCGCAGGCCGAAGATGAGGCCGGCCGCGAAGTCGACGAGCCGCTTGGCGTCGGCGTCGTCCATCTCGGTGAGGTTGATGATGACGGGCGTGCCCTCGCGGAAGTGCTCACCGATGGTGCGCGCCTCGTTGTACGTACGCGGTGTCAGCGTCGTGATGCGGTAGCTGTCCTCGTGCACCGGCGCCGGGAACGCGCGCTGAGTGGGTGACAGCGACGTGTCGAGCGCCATCGAGCCGCGCGTCATCGGAGCGCCCGCGGTGGCCAGCGGGCGGCGCGGGGCGGGCTCCGGGCGGTACGCGCGGGTGGGCGCCGGCTCCTCCTCGTACCCGTAGTGGTCGTCGTCCGCGTAGCCGCCGGAGCGGATGTCCTCGTCGTCCTCGACCAGACCCAGGTAGAGGCCCAACTTGCGCATGGCGCCGGGCATGAGGGCTCCTCCAGAGACGACGAGCGGGGGCTGAACGAGTCCGGAGACTAGCGGGAGGGAGGGGGTCGATGACCGAACAACGCCGTCCCGACACGCAGGGCATTTGCGCCGGCGGCGACGGCCGCCTCGAGGTCGCCGCTCATCCCCGCGCTCACAGTCGTGGCGTACGGGTGGACCTCACGGAGCGCGGCGGCCACCTCCCCCAGACGGCCGAACGCCGCCGCCGGGTCGGCACCGAGCGGCGCCACCGCCATCAGCCCGGCGAGCCGCAGCCCGTCTGCCGCGGCTGCGGCGTCGGCCAGCCCCGGCACCTCGTCCGGCGCCGCGCCGCCGCGCTCGGGGTCACCGTCGAGGCTGACCTGGACGAGGACGTCGACGACGCGCTCGGCCCGTACCGCGCCCTGCGCCAGCGCGTCGACCAGCCCGGGCCGGTCCACCGAGTGCACGACGTCCGCGTACGACGCGACGCTGCGCGCCTTGTTCGTCTGCACCGCGCCGACGAAGTGCCAGCGGACGTCGTTGACCTGGGCGGCCTTCTCGGCCGCCTCGCCGTCCCGGTTCTCGCCGAAGTCGGTGACGCCGAGGTCGCGCAGCAGGGCGACGTCGGACGCCGGCCAGGTCTTGCTGACGGCGACGAGCAGCACGTCGGCGCGCTCGCGGCCGACGGCCGCGCAGGCGGCGGTGATCCGCTGCTCCACGCCGGCGAGGTTGGTCGCCAGCTCCTCCGCGCGCGTCATGGCAGCCAGGCGAGCCCGGCGTACCGGCCCGTGGTTCCGCCGTCGCGCCGGTACGAGAACAGCTGCGGGTCCTCGGCGGAGCAGCCGGGCAGCCAGCGCACCGCCACCTCCCGCTGCGCGAGCTGCGCGACGACCCCGGCGGCGATGTCCAGCGCCGGCGACCCGTCCCGCGCGACGCTGCGCGCCTCGGGTACCGCGGCCGCGACCTCCTCGCGCAGCGCCAGCGGCACGGGGTAGCAGCGGGGGCAGATCGACGGGCCGACCCGCGCGACCACCCGCCGCGCGCCGAGGTCGCGCATCGCGTCCAGCAGTGCGCCCACGACGTCGAGCGCCAGCCCCTTGCGCCCGGCGTGCGCCACCCCGACGACCCCTGCCTCCGGGTCCGCGGCGAGCACCGGCGTGCAGTCGGCGACCAGAACGGCCAGGGCGACACCGCGCTCGGTGCTCACCAGCGCGTCGGCGACGGGGACGGCGTCGTTCGGCCCGACCTGCGCCACCTCGCGGCCGTGCACCTGCTCCATCCACGCGATCCGCGGCACGGCGAGGACCTGCGCGAGCCGGGATCGGTTCTCGGCGACCGCCGCCGGCAGGTCGCCGACGTGCGTGGCGAGATCGAGGCTGTCGTACGGCGCGGTCGACACGCCCCCGGACCGGCTGCTGGCGGCGAACCGGACGCCCGGCAGCGACTCCTCGTACAGCAGCATCCCGTCAGCCTGCCGCACGCGTCCGGAAAACGGACGCCGCACCCCGTATCCCCGGCGTGGTCGCACGTTGTAAAGATGTCGTCACTCTGCGTGTTTGTCGCATTCGGCAAACGGGCAGGAGGGCGTCGTAAGGGAAGCGTTGATCCGCGTGGTCCACACCGACGCCCTCTCCAGGGGCGCACGGAGAGACTCGGTCGCCTAGACCGCGCGGGGAGTGAGTGGCGAGACCGACCCGCCAGGGTGCACCGGGCCTATCCCGGCACACCCGGACGGGAGCCGTCGATCCGCGTGGTCGTTCGCCGTCGCCCAGCCGTATCGGGCGCACGGAGAGACTCGGTCGCCTAGACCGCGCGGGGAGGTAGTGGCGAGACCGGCTCGTCCGAGCTGACCCGGGTGCGAGAACCGCACCCGCTTCGACTTCGGACGGGAGCACGACATGTTCAGCAACTCCATTCAGAAGGCACTCGTTGTTGCTGCCGTCGCTCTCACCGTCCCGGTGCTGAGCGCCGGTACCGCGTACGCGGACAGCAACAACACGCACGGCAAGGGCACGGAGACGGCCGCTGCGGCGACCGCTTCGGCGTCCGAGCACGGCAAGGGCAAGGGCAACGACGAGGTCGCTCCGACGACCACGTCCGCGCCGGCCGAGCACGGCACGAGCAGCGAGACGGACAAGTCCGGCTCGAGCGCGAACCCGGACGGCACGTTCCAGGGCAAGGGCAGCTCCACGCCGGACCAGGACGGCAAGGGCATGGACAGGGGCGCGACCAACAACGACAAGACCGGACAGGACACGGACGGCAACAACGGGTGCGGCAACGAGCCCCGCGTTGACGGCCACCTGACGGACGACGACAACAACGGCTGGTGCGGCAACAAGCCCAAGCCGGAGCACACCGCTCCGGTCAAGGTCGTGAACCGCACCGAGGCTCCGAAGAAGAGCACGACCCCGGCCGCCCCGGCCCGCGTCACCCCGGTCGCCCCGGTCGTGACGCAGACCGTGGTAACCGCCCCGGCAAAGGCGCCCGACGCCGCTCCGGTCACCGCTCCCGCGGTGGTCGCGAACGGCACGGTCACCCCGCTCCAGGGTGTCGCGCAGGCCGCTTCGGTGTCGCCCGCGTTCATCGGACCGACCGTCACGCCTCGCCGCGTGACGTCCGGTGCGGTCGTCGCTGCTGCGTCGGTGGCCCCGACGGCGCTCCCGTTCACAGGTGCTCCGGTGGGTCTGCTGCTGCTCGTCGCCGGCCTCGTCATCGGCGCTGGTGCGCTGCTGACGTTCGCCGGAGCCCGTCGCGTCTGAGCCGTACGCACGACCGATCAGGCCCGGAGGCCGTCCCGCTACCCGCGGGGCGGCCTTCGGTCATTTCGGACGAATCACCCCTCAAGACCTGCCCCCGCCGGACCGATCCCTACGGCATGCCGGACCCGGACCTCGTGCTCTCGAAGCTGTTCGCGCGCTACCGGGAGGCGCTAGCCGCGAACAGACCGTCGAACAGCGGTCGCAGCCTCGCGACCGCCGAGGCCGTGCTGACGGCGCGGGTCTGCCTGTACGAGCACCTCGTGGCGCACGGCTGGGACGCGCCCGGTGAGGTGCGCTCGCAGCTGGCGGTCGACGCGCTGCTGCTCGAGCAGCCGCCGAGCCTGCTCGCCGGCTGAGGCCCCTCGCCTCGTGGATCAGGTCGGGCTGGCCGAGGCCGTACGGCCGTGGGCGGACAGCCCACGCTGATCGCGCGCCGCCGGCACAGCAAGGCAACCGTGCCGGCACAGCAAGGCGGCACGACGCCGTAGATCAACGCCGTAGGAACAACCGTGCCCGGCGCTACGCCCACGGTCGTCGGATCGGCGATGATCACCGCGTGGTAGGCGGCAACCGGCGGATCAGAGCCGGGGGCCGGGCTACTTCATGAAGTCCGGCACGTCCAGGTCGTCCTCGAAGACCACCGTGCGGCGCGGCGCGACCGGAGCGGCAGGCGCCGGGCGGAACTGCGGGCGCTCGGCCGCGGGCGCGCTCGGCGTAAACTGAGGCGTCGAGGTCGGCGTCTGCGCCGCGGCCGGGACCTGCTCGGGAGCGGGCCGGCGCGTCTCGACCCGGCGTACGGGCGACGGCACGCCCGCGTCGAAGCCGGCGGCGATCACGGTCACCCGTACCTCGTCACCGAGGGCGTCGTCGATGACCGCCCCGAAGATGATGTTGGCCTCGGGGTGGGCCGCGTCGGCCACCAGCTGGGCGGCCTCGTTGATCTCGAACAGCCCGAGGTCCGAACCACCGGAGATCGACAGCAGCACGCCGCGGGCGCCGTCCATGCTCGCCTCGAGCAGGGGGCTCGAGATCGCCATCTCCGCCGCGACCACGGCGCGGTCCTCGCCGCGGGCCGAGCCGATGCCCATGAGCGCGCTGCCCGCCTCGTTCATGACCGACTTGACGTCGGCGAAGTCGAGGTTGATCAGGCCCGGCGTCGTGATCAGGTCGGTGATCCCCGAGACGCCGGACAGCAGCACGTGGTCGGCGCTCTTGAACGCGTCCATGACGCTGACCTGCCGGTCCGAGAGCGCGAGCAGCCGGTCGTTGGGGATGACGATGAGGGTGTCAACCTCCGCACGCAGCACGTCGATGCCCTCTTCGGCCTGCCCGGCGCGGCGCTTGCCCTCGAAGGAGAAGGGCCGCGTGACGACGCCGATGGTGAGCGCGCCGAGCGACCGGGCGACCTGGGCCACGACGGGAGCTCCACCGGTGCCGGTGCCACCACCCTCGCCCGCGGTCACGAAGACCATGTCGGCGCCCTTGAGCACCTCCTCGATCTCGTCCCGGTGGTCCTCCGCGGCCTGCCGGCCCACGGCTGGAGCCGCACCGGCGCCGAGGCCCCTGGTGAGCTCGCGGCCGATGTCGAGCTTGACGTCGGCGTCGCTCATGAGCAGCGCCTGCGCATCGGTGTTGATCGCGATGAACTCGACCCCCTTGAGGCCCACCTCGATCATCCGGTTGACGGCGTTGACGCCACCGCCGCCGATGCCGACCACCTTGATCACGGCCAGGTAGTTCTGCGGAGCTGCCACGGGTGAGAAGACCTCTCGGACGGTTCGGGGGCGGCGCGGGGAAAGGCGCTGGGGAAGCACCGGGACGGCGGGCCGGAAGACCCTCATCCTCACGTAGACGGTTAGCGTTATGTCAACCTGGGACGTGGTCGGCAAGGTACGGGCGGCGCGTCGACAGGGTCAACCAGCGCCGCGGCGTGTCGCGTCAGGAGCTGGTGCGGCGAGCCCGCTTCGCGTCGTACATCCGCCGATCGGCCCGGGCGAGCAGGGCCCCGGGGTCCTCGGCACCCGCCACCGAGAACGCCGTGCCGATGCTCACCCCCACCTCGAGGTCGAGGTCCCCACACGGCATCGGCGCTCTCAGCGCGACCTGCAGGCGCTCGACGAGGGCGCGGACGCCCTCCTCCCCCGCGCCCTCGACGAGCACGACGAACTCGTCGCCGCCGAGCCGGGCCACCGTGTCGGACGGCCGCACGCCGGCCTTCAGCCGGCCGGCCACGTGCCGCAGCACGCTGTCTCCCACCGCGTGCCCGTGCTCGTCGTTGATCGCCTTGAACTCGTCCAGGTCCAGGAACAGCAGCGCCGTCGCGGTGCCGGTGCGGGCGTCGCGGGCGAGGACGGCGCGCAGCCGCTCCTCGAGCAGGCTCCGGTTCGCCAGCCCGGTGAGGGGGTCGCGGACGGCACGCTCACTGAGCACCGCGGTCAGGTCGCGCAGGTCCTGCTCGGCCCGCCGGCGCTCGGTGATGTCCTGCGCGCTGACGGCGAACCAGGCGGGTGCGCCGGTGCGGTCCGGTACGACCGTCACGCCGTGCAGGACCCACGTCACGCGGCCGTCGGGTGTCACGTAGCGCTGCTCGGACTGCAGTGCCTGCTCCCGCCCGGTCAGCAGCAGCCGGGCGCGTTCGTCCGAGCCGGGGCGGTCGTCGGGGTGCAGCTGGGTCTGGAAGGCCACGCCGACCAGGTCCTCCGGCGCGCTGCCCACCAGCTCGGCGTAGGTGGCGTTGACCCGGACGAACCGCGTGGACAGGTCGGCCAGCGCGAGCCCGATGCGCGCCTGCTCGAAGAAGGTCTCGAAGACGTCCGGCGAGGCGGCCAGCGCCGTCATCGTGGCCCGCGCCGCGCTGGCCCGCAGCGGGCTCGGCACATCCGCCTCTCGCGGGTACGGGTCGGGACTGCTCACAGGGGGTTCCTGCCCGTTCAGGCGGTTGCGGACGCCTTCAGCGCCGGGTGACGACTGCCGGCCGGCTGACGTCGAAGATCCGGCCGGGCATGCGCAGCAGCGCAGTCGCGGCCTGGGCCTTCGCCGTGGTGTCGCCGACGCCGCCCCAGAGCACCTGCCGGCCGTCGCGCAGCACAAGGGTGACGCTCGACGGCGAGGCGGCGCGGACGATCCGCAGCGGCGTGCGCAGGTTCGGCGGCAGGTCCGCGAGCACCCGCAGCGCCGCGCGCGTGGTCGGATCGGTCGCGCCGGGGGTGGGGACCTGCAGGCGCACGGTGCCCGGGGGCAGGGCGTTGGCCGGCGCGTACGGGACCCCGGACCCGTCCACGAGGGTGACGCCCGTCTTGTCGATCAGCCCCGCCACCGGCGTGCGCTCGCGGACCTGCACCCGCAGCGTCCCCGGCCAGCCGCGGCGCACCCGCACCTGCGCGACCGGGCGCAGCGCGCGTACCCGCCGGACCACCGCGTCGTTGTCGACGCGCGCCAGCGGCGTGCCCGTCGAGACGTCCGCGGCGGCGCGCACCTGCGTCGGCGTCAGCACCGTCGTGCCCGTCACCGACACCTTCCGGACCGCGAGCAGCGGGGAGGACAGCAGCAGCCAGCCGAGCAGCGCGACGGGTACCAGCGCGGCCATACCGATGCCGACGCGCATCGCGATCCGCCTGCGCCGCGCGGCCTTCGCGAGCTCCGCCTTCGCGCTCAGCCGCGGCGCGGCCGGTACGACGCGCGTCACCGCTCCGCCAGAAGAAGCAGCACCTCGGGACCGACCTGGGTGACGTCGCCCGCGCCGAGCGTCAGCACGAGGTCACCGGGCTGCGCGCGGTCGGCGAGCAGGCGCGGCGCGGCCGACCAGGACGGCTCGAACACGACGTGCTCCGCGGCGAGCGGTACGGCGGCGGCGACCAGCGCGCCGGTCACGCCGGGCACAGGGTCCTCGCGGGCCCCGTAGACGTCCATGACGATCACGTCGTCGGCGAGGCCGAGCGCCCGCCCGAAGCCCTCCGCGAACGCGGCGGTGCGGCTGTACATGTGCGGCTGGAAGGCCACGACGAGCCGGCCGCTGCCGACGACGTCGCGCGCCGCCGTCAGCTGCGCAGCGACCTCAGTCGGGTGGTGCGCGTAGTCGTCGTAGACCCGTACTCCGCCGACCGTGCCCTTGAGCTCCATCCGCCGGCGCACTCCGGTGTAGCCGCCAAGCCCCTCGACGAGCGCCTGCTCCGGCAGCCCGAGACTGATGCCGGTCAGTAGGGCAGCGGCGCTGTTGCGCGCGATGTGCCGGCCGGGGACGGCGAGCTCGACGACCGGCAGGCGGCGACCGCGCAGGACAGGCTCGTAGCGGCTCGTCGAGCCGGCAGTGGTCAGCCCGTCCAGACGCAGGTCCGCGTCGTCGGCCTCGCCGTACGTGCGGACCTCGGTGCCACGGCTGCGGGCGTGCTCGGCCAGCCGGCGCGCGCCGGGGTCGTCCTGGCAGATCACGACGAAGCCGCTGACGGTTGCGACGAACTCCTCGAAAGCCCGGTCGACCGCGGCGGCGTCGCCGTAGTGGTCGAGGTGGTCGGCCTCCACGTTGGTCACGACCGCGGCGTGCGGGTGGTAGGCGAGGAACGAGCCATCGCTCTCGTCCGCCTCGACGATGAACAGGTCGCCCGAACCGTGGTGCGCGTTGCTGCCG
>JBHENF010000067.1:0-5692 GCA_046262175.1 Mycobacteriales bacterium | reverse complement strand
CGCCAGCAGCGCGATCACCAGGAGCGGCAGCGCCGCGGTGACGGGCGAGTGGAACAGCAGCCCCAGGTTGGCTTCGGCCTTGCGCCGCAGCACGCCCCCTGCGCTGCCGTCCATCACCTGGCCGACGAATCGGCCCAGGTGCGTCTGCTGGTCCTCCGGTCGCGCGTGGTCGGCGATGCCGAACGCCGTCACGACCAGCGCGCCGACGAGCGCAGCGACGGCGACTCGGCCGAGGCTGGCGGTCCGGCCGGCGAGCAGCAGGACGAGGACGGCGTACGCGGGCACCAGCGCGAGCACCCCGCCGACATCGCTCCCCCACTGCGGGGCGCCGTCGACGATCACCACCAGCGCCGTGAGCGCCGCGACCGTCGCGCTCCGGGTGCTCGCGGCCGCCAGCAGGACCGCGGCCGCGAGCACGCCGAACGCGACGTTGCCGATCCCGGCGAACCGGCCGGCAACGAGCGGGCTGTAGCCGGCGACGCTGGACATCTGCAGGTGCGCCCCGGTCAACAGGTCGCCGACGAGGACGAGCGCCACGAGGCCGGTCGCCAGACCCGCGCGAGCGAGCAAGCCCTTGCCCAGCAGGCAGATCAGCGTCATCCCGGTCGTCGCGACCGCAGCCGCGCCGAGCAGCGCCGGCGTGCCGCTCCGCCACCACGGGACGACGTTGGCGAGGTACGACGCCCCGACCGCGCACGTGCCCGCGAGTGCGACGACCTCGGCCGTCCGCTCCCAGCGGCGCCACAGGGCGAGCCCGAGCAGCAGCACCTGCAGGCCGACCAGCAGCACGAAGAACGGAACCGTCGCCGACCGCTGCGCGTCGGCCTTCACCGCCTCGTCCCGCAGCTCGGCCGGCGCCGGCACCTGCCCGACGGCCCGCATCGGCTCGCCGATCATCGCGTCGGGGGTGGCGATGCCGAGGCGGGACAGCACCGTGGGCGCCACGTCGACCAGCTGGACGTACGGCTCCCGGCGGGTGCTGGCGGAGGTCAGCGCGCCGGGCCGGAAGCCGGGGCCGTACGCGAGGACGACGTGCAGGTGCGGGCTGCCGCCGGCCGGCAGGCCCACCACGAGGACGGTCGCACCGGTGGCGACGGCGTCCGCGACAGCGCCGTCGGCGGTCGGCAGGGTGCTCGCGACGATCCGAACCGCGCAGCTGCTGCCGCCGACGCTGCCGGCCGGATCGGCGGCAGCCAGCTCGCCGCCTGCACCGGCGCCGTCGACGCACCCGCCGGAGGTGCGTACGAGCCGGCCGAGCAGGCCCGGCTCCGCGCCCTCGCGGCGGTCCTCGTTCAGCGCGCCCTGAGCGGGCAGCGAGGCCGGCAGGGGCAGGTCGCCCGTACAGCGCGGCGGCGTCGCGACGACCCGGTTGCCCGCCCCGAGCGTCAGCCAGGCGTCGACCGGACAGTCCTGCCGCGCCGCCGTCTTGACGCTGAGCACGCCGGAGGCGCCCTCGCGCTGCAGCCGCGCCAGCGTCGGCGTCCGGGCCGCGTCGACGTCGGACCAGCGCAGCCCCGGCACCCCGATGACAACGACCCGCGGCGCGGTCTCGGCGTACGCCGGCGTCGGCAGCGCGACCAGGAGCAGGACGAGGAGCAGCAGGCGTCTCATCCGAGCAGCTCCCGGTACACGGCCGCCACCTGGTCGGCACTGCCCTGCTCGTCCGGCCACGTCGCCGCGACCGCGCGGCCGCGTTCGGCCACCGCGGCCGCGTAGGCCGGGTCGTCGAGCAGCTCGCGGACCGCCTCGGCGAGGGCCGGCGGTTCGTCGGGCGGTACGAGGACGGCGCCGTCGCCGACCAGCTCCCGGATGCCGCCCACGTCGGTGGCGACGAGCGGCCGGCCGGCGCGGAGGGCTTCCTGAGCCGTCAGGGAACGGGCCTCCCACGCGGACGGCAGCACGACGACGTCCGCGGCCGCGTACAGGTCGGCGACGTCGTCGCGCCGGCCGAGCCACTGCACCTCCGGCGCCTGCGCCCGCAGCGACGCCTCGAGCGGCCCGTCGCCGGCGACCGCGACGGTGCAGTCGGGCAGCAACGGCAGCGCGGCGAGCAGCACGTCGTACCCCTTCTGCGGGTGCAGCCTCCCGACCGCCAGCACCAGCGGGTGCCCGAGCCCGGGGTCGCGTCCGGTGGGTAGCAGTGCCGGCGCGGCAACCGGCACGAGCCGCGCGTCCGGAGCACCGCAGGCGCGGGCCCGGTCGACGAGGTCCTGCGAGGCGCCGAGCGTCACGGTCGCGCGGCGGGCCACGTGCCGTTCGAGCAGCGCGCCGATCCGTGAGCCGGCGAGCTGCGCGTTGTGCCAGCTGACCACCAGCGGCGGTGCGGCCGGCGCCAGCGCCCCCGCGCGCAGCCCGTGCGCGTGCACGAGGTCGACCCGCGCGGCGAGCCGCCGCAGCTCCACGAGGGCACGCGCGTCGCGGACCGGGTGCGGAGACGAGCCGATCTCGACG
This sequence comes from Mycobacteriales bacterium, assembly GCA_046262175.1. Taxonomy (GTDB): domain Bacteria; phylum Actinomycetota; class Actinomycetes; order Mycobacteriales; family SCTD01; genus RYN-124. Next base: position 3,241 of record JBHENF010000067.1, on the reverse strand, counting down.
GCGGAGTAAGCGGGAAAGCCGAAGACTCGGATCGTGGACGCGGGGCCCGCCACCACCACGTCGTAGGGCAGGCGGTCGACGAGGGAGCGGACGTGCCGCCCGACCCCGCCGGTGCTGGTGCCGAGCACCATGAGCACCCGCTCAGGCACGGACCAGCTCCCGCAGCGCGCTCGGCTGCACCAGCCGGACGACCACGGCGTACACCGCCGTCGTGAGCACGCCGACGACGGCGCAGGCCAGCAGGCTGGGCAGGACGCCGCGCCCGAACGACGGGACCAGCAGCGCGACCACGCCCGCAGCCAGGCAGCCCGCCAACCCGGCCACCGTGGTGCGGCCGCTTCCCCGCAGTGCCCTCGGAGCGACCCGGTGCAGGCCGGCGAGCAGCAGGGCGGCAGCCAGCGTCATCCCGGCCGTGTTGCCGATCCCGAGCGCGACCACGCGGTCCAGGTCCGTGGTCGCGACCAGCACCACGTCGACGACGGCGACGGCGACCCAGCCGGCGACGGTCGCGACGCCGGCCGTACGGCCGTCGCCGCGCGCGTAGAGCGTCCGCGAGACCAGAGCGAGCAACCCGTACCCGACCAGCCCCGGCGCGAAGGCGATCACCGCGCGGGCCAGCCGACCGCTGCCCTCGTCGACGAGGACCCGCGCCGCCGGGTGCGCGAGCGACGCGAGCACGACGGCTCCGCCGAGCGTGGAGACCAGGACGGCGACGAGGGCGCGTGCGGCGCGGTCCGCGAACGCGTCCCCGTCGCTCGCCGCGAGGTCGGGGAAGGCGCTCGTCGCGATGGGTACGGCCAGCACGGCCCACGGCAGCAGGAACAGCGCGGTCGCGACCTGGAACACCACGATCGACCCCTCCGCGCCATGAGCGGCCAGCCGGAGCGCGACGACCAGCGCCAGCTGCTGGGCGGCGAGCCCCGCGACGCCGGCGACCGCGAGCCGCCGCACCTTCGCGGCGACGCCCTCCGGGAACGCGAGGGTGGGCCGCAGCGGCAGGTCGCAGCGGCGCAGCGGCACGAGCAGGCCCAGCGACAGGACAGCAACGCCGAGGGTCGTCCCGGCCGACAGGGTCAGCTCCTGCGCCCGGCTGAGGTCGGCCAGTGGCGTGCGCCCCTGAGCGGCATACAGCAGATAGGCGGTGATCACGACGAAGCTGGACAGCAGCGGCGCGACGGCCGGTCCGAGGAAGCGGCGGTGCGCCTGCAGCACGCCGGCCAGCACGATGCCGATCCCGTACAGCACCACCTGCGGCAGGAAGACCAGCAGCATCCGGCCGCCGACGTCCAGCATCGGCCGCCCGCAGGAAGGGGACGTGCCGACGACCGCGCGCAGCAGGTACGGCGCGAGCACGAGGCCCAGCAGCGCGACCGGCGTGAGGACGAGGACCGTCCAGGTCAGCAGCGCGGAGGTGGTCCGCCCTGCGGTCTCGCGGTCCCCGGCCGCGACGGCGCCGGCGAGCACCGGCACGACCAGCCCGGCGAGAGCGCCGCCCGCCACGACCTCGAAGACGACGTTCGGGATGGCGTTGGCGGCGGAGTACGTGTCGCCCACGCAGGACGTGCCGAGGGTGCGCGCCAGGACGCCGGTACGGCCGAAGCCGACGACGCGCGAGGCGATGGTGACGCCGGCGATGCCCGCGGCGGCGCCGACAGCGAGGCGTCTCACGGCCGGCGCCCGAGCTGGTCCAGCCGGCGCAGCCACGGGGTGCGGTCGATGACGGCGCTGTACGAGACGACCTCGCTGGCCGCCGTCAGCCCCGCGAGGACCCCCAGCGCGCCGAGCTTGCTGCGGCGGCCGGGCAGCCGGCGCAGCAGGGCGACTCCGAGGACGGCGCCGAGCGCGTTGGCCCCCGTGTCGCCCAGCATCGTCCGCTCGCCGAGGTCGCCCGACAGCAGCGCGGCGCACGCTCCGGCCACGCCCGGCTCACCGAGCGCCAGGGCGAGGACCGTGCCCGTCTTCAGCGCCCGGCCGGGCCGGAGGTCGAGCAGGTTCAGGACGTTGGCGCTGCCGGCGACAACCGCGCCGCCGAGCAGGACGTCCGGTCGGTGCCGGAGCGCGGCGACCGCGCCGACCGCGGCGAGGCCGCCGATCTTGACGGCTCCGGTGGTCAGCTCGCCGCGGGCGAGCGACGTCAGGTGCCCGCGGAACCCCTTCGCTCCCGCACCGCCGACGAGATCGTCGTACGCGCCGACCGCCCCGGCGCCGAGGGCGGCCACGAACGAGCCGGGCGAGCGCGCGGTCGCGCCCGCGGCGACCGCCAGCGCCGGGCCCGACAGCAGCGTGACGGACGCGCCGCGGTGGTTGGTCCGCGTCCAGCGCTCGGCGCCGCCGGGCGGGCGGCGTACCAGCGCCTGCTCCGCGGCGAGCGCCACGGCCGCCCCGGCCCGCGCCCTCACTGCCCCGGCGGGGGCGCGGCGGACTCCGACCCGGGGCCTTCGCCGTAGCTGCCGGAGCCGCCGGACTTCTGCTCGTTCAGGGCGAGCACGACGACGACGCGGCCGTAGTCGGTGTCCGCCACGTCGACGGAGGAGACGCGCTCGAGCAGATCGCCCTCGTCGCGCAGCGCCTGCACGAGCCCGCCCGGCTCGGCCGAGCTGCGCGGGCCGCCCATGACCACGCCCTTCGAGCGGTCGTCCATCGCGCGCGACAGCGTCAGCACCGCTCGCTGCCGCGCCTTCGCCACGTCGTCGAGGTCCTTGCCGTTCGTCCCGCCAGTGACCACGACCGCCATCGTCGCCGGCGCGGTGCCGGCCGCCTTGCCGCCGCCGGCCGGTGCCTGCACCTGCACCAGGTCAGCCCCGGTGAAGCCGCCCAGGATCTTGGCGGCCGCCTCCTCCGACAGCGCCGTCGCCGGCGTCTTGGCGACGAGTGCCGCCGCCAGCTCGACCGCGGCCCGGTCCGTCGCCGTACCGTCCGGCAGCTGGAGCCCGGCCGGCGCCACCTGTGCGACCAGGTCGTCCACCACGGCGGTCTTGCCCGGGTCGAGCAGGTCCTCGCGCAGCCGCAGGACGCCGGTGGGGGTGCCGCCGGCCAGCACCACTGCCTGCTCGAGCTGACGGATCGTGTCGGAGGACGCGTCCGGCGCCGCGACGAACAGCACGCGCTCGTCGGCCAGCCGGCCGCCCACGACGCGCTGCGCCACCGCGGCGCTGAACTGGTCGCGCCGGCCCACCTCGTTGCGCAGGTCGCGGACCTGCGCCTCGAGCCCGCGCTTGTCGCTGATGATCTTGTCCTGGCC
>JBHENF010000066.1:0-6268 GCA_046262175.1 Mycobacteriales bacterium | reverse complement strand
CCCGCCACGCCCGCAGAGGTGCGGGCCTGGGCGGCCGGGCAAGGACTGGCGGTGTCCGACCGGGGGCGGGTGCGCGCGGAGGTCGTGCGGGCGTACGAGCAGGTGCATCCTCGCGACTGACCGCAACGTCGCGTGTCGCGCCCGTCCTACTCCGCGGGACGGGAGCCCCTTGTGGACGGCCCGCAGGTGCCACAAACCCTTGTGCACACAGGGTTGCGCATCGGCGAGGCAACGCATAGTATCGAACGTACGTTCGAATAACCGGGAGGTGGGCATGACGGTGGGCATCAGCGCAGCGATGCTCTCTCCTGACGTGGCTGCGCTCGTCGCGGCGCTCGACGTCGTGTGCGCGGCGACGCCTTCCGAGGTGCCCGGGCCGGTTGCGCTGGAGGAGACGGTGCGCTGCTGCGGGCGAAGGAGCAGCTCGACGCGCACCTGCTGTCCCGCGTGCGTGACGTCGAGGTGCGACAGCTGCATGAGTACGACGCGCTGCCGTCGGTCGGCAGCTGGGTCGAGACGCAGGCCACCAGTGTGAGCCGTCGAGACGTGTCGTTGGCGCGCCGGCTGGACCGGCTTCCTGCCGTGCGACGGGAGCTGGAGTCGGGACGGCTGTCGATGCTGGGCGCACAGCGGATCGGCGTCGCGATCGACAAGGTGCGCGGCTTCCTCGACGCGAAGGACGGCCGCATCGACGGGCTGCCGGCCGAGGACGTGCTGGACGGCGTCATCCTGCGCGGCGTGCCGCAGCTGTTCGGCGAGGCGCACGGCGGGCTGGCCGACGACGACCTGCGGGTGCGAGCGCTGCAGCGGGACCTCGTGGCGATCCAGTCGTCGCGGATGTCGCAGGTCGCGCGCGTCGAAGAGGCGTTCGTGGCGCTGGCCACCCGGATCGAGTCGAGCTTCCTGCCGTCCGCGCTGGAGCAGTTGGTCGACGCGCTGTTGCCGCAGCGGCTGGACAAGCTCGCCGAGGAAGCGCATGCCCGGCGCGGGCTCGCCCTCGCGCGCAAGGACGACGGCTCCGGCTGGCGGATCGAGGGCGACTTGGACGTCGAGGCCGGCGAGCTGCTGCACACCGCGCTGGCTGCGGCGATGGCGACCGATCCGGACAACGTCGCGGACACCGCACTGCGGGCGGAGGCGCGCGAGCAGGGGCGCGAACCCTTTGTACGGACGCCGGAGGGCGGCCCGCGCCGGCTGTGGGAGCGCCGCCACGACGCCTTCGTTGTGGTGCTGCGGGACTGGCTCGGCAGCGGGATCGCCGGCAGCCGCGGCAAGGTCGTGCCGCACGTGCTGGTGCGGGTGGGCGCAGACGCGCTGGCTGGCCGACCCGGTGCGATGCCAGCGGTGGGCGGCTCCGGACGCGCGCTGCCGATGTCGCTGGTAAAGCAGTGGCTCTGCGACAGCGCGGTGACCCGCTTCGTGATGGGGATCGGCGGCCGGGTGATCGAGATGAGCCACACCGCGAGGACGCTGAAGCCGCACGAACGAAGAGCGAAGCTCATGGAGACAGGAGAAGTCTGTCAAGCGGCCGGCTGCCATCCGCCACCCGGGACGCCACTCGTGCCACACCATCCCGACGCGTTCGCGCGCAGCCGTACGACGAGCTTCTACAACGCGGTCATGCTGTGCGATCGGTCGCACGACGACCTCCACGTGGGCGGGAAGACGCTGCGGTTGAAGGACGGCCGACTGCTCGGGCCTACCGGCTGGGTGTCCGACATTCGCCTGGCGGGTTGAGCAGCGCCGTCCCTGCGGCCAGTCGCTACAGGCGCGGCGAAGCGAGGACGGGTCACCCTGCCTGCAGACTCACCTCAGCGCTGCGGCCAGCTCCGGGAACACCTTCGCCACCTTGGCGGTGAGGTAGTCGCCGTACACACCGTCCCACGCATGCACGCTCTGTCCGTCCCAGCGCTCCGCGGCGTCGCCGCGGACGCCGGCGAGCGCCGCCTCGGGCAGGGGCGTGACGGTGGCGTCCCACGACGGATCGACGAACAGCGGGAAAGACAGCCGATCGGCGTCGCTCAGGTTGCGGACCCGGTGCGGGTTGGACCGGTAGCCGCCGCTGGTCATCCGCTCGAGCATGTCGCCGATGTTCACGACGAAGACGTACGGGTCTGCCGGCACGTCGATCCAGTGGCCGCCGCTGCGCACCTGCAGCCCGCCGTGGGAATCCTGCGCGAGCACGGTGATGAGCCCGTAGTCGGTGTGCTCGCCGACGCCCCACGACTGGCTGTCGCCCGGCGGGTAGTGGAAGACCCGGAACAGCACGGTGGGGTCGGCGGTCAGGTGCTGCGCAAACCAGTCCGGCCCGAGACCGAGGCCGAGCCCGACGCCGCGCAGCACGGCCTGACCGACGGCGGTCACCTGCTCGATCCACTGCAACACGACGGGACGCAGCGCGGCGGGTTCGGCCGGGAACAGGTTCGGGCCGTGCAGCGGCGTCCCGGCCACGACGCGCGCATCGTCGGCAGGCAGCTCGGTCCCGAAGTACAGGCCCTCCTTGCGGTCCGGCTGCCCGGACGTCAGCTCCGCACCGACCGGGAACCAGCCGCGCCAGGCGAGCCCGCCGCGGATCATCGCGATCTGCGCCTTCACCTGCTCGGGTAACGCGAAGAACTCTCGCGACAGCCGTTCGAGCTCGTCGCGCAGTCGCGGGTCGATGCCATGACCCGTGACGAGCAGGAAACCGGTGTCGCGGCATGCGGCGTCGATCGCCTGGCCGACGTCGGCACAGGTCGCGGCGTCGGCGTCCGGGTGGAGCAGCGGCGAGACGTCGACCAGCGGCAGACTGTTCACGTCGTTCAGTGTCGCCGCAAGCCGTCGCGCGGGGCGAGGACTCCCGTCTCGGGTCGAGAGCGGTGGCTGAAGAACAACGCTCGAGCCGGAGGGCGGGGGATCAGCCGCCGTCGGGGATGCGGCGGCCGGAGTCGCGCCACTGCACCGCGGCGTGGAACCCCTCCCGCTCCGCCAGGTCCTTGAACCATTGCCCCTCCGGACTGTGCCGCGTGATGCCGTCGAACAGCGTCGCGAGCAGCTGCGTGCCCTGCAGCCCCATGTTGTCGTACGCCTGATTGATCATCAGCTTCTGCATGACGAGCTGGTTGATCGGCACACCGGCAACCCGGTCCGCAAGCCGCTCGACGGCGGCGTTGAGCTCGCCAGGAGCAACCGCCTCGCCGAGCCCCCACGAGGCGGCCGTCGCCCCGTCGATCGTGTCGCCGGTCAGCAGCATCCGCTTCGCCCGCTCCGCCCCGAGCCGGTACACCCACATCGCCATCGTGGGGCAGCCCCACACCCGCGCGGGCGGGTATCCGATCCGCGCGTCGTCCGCGATCACCAGCAGGTCGCACGACAGCGCGATGTCGCTCCCACCCGCAACGGCGTGCCCGTGCACCTTGGCGATCGTCGGCTTCAGCGACCGCCACAGCGTGAAGAAGTCGTCGGTGTTGCGGCGCATCTCGCGGTAGTCGCGCACCGGATCCCACACCGGACCCTGCCGCCAGCGATCGCCCACGTCGCCCTCCGCGAACTCCTTCAGGTCGTACCCGGCGCAGAAGGCCCGCCCCGCGCCGGCGAGGACGATCACCCGTACGTCGTCGTCCGCGTTCGCCTGCTCGACCGCGGCCCGGAGCTCGCCGGGCATGACGTCGTCGATCGCGTTGAGCCGCTCCGGCCGGTTCAGGGTCACGTACGCCTTGGCGTCGCGGACGTCGTAGGTCAGAGTCGTGTACGTGGTCATGCTGACATCGTCGTACTGCCCAAAGGAGACGTCCGAGCCGGTCCGGGAGACGACGGTCGGTGACGTGCTGCGCGAAGCGGCGGCGGCCGCACCCGACGCACTCGCGCTGGTCGAGGGGTCGGCCGATCCGAGCACGCGCCGGCGCTGGACGTACGCCGAGCTGCTGCGCGACGCGGAGCGCGCGGCTGCCGCGCTGACGACGCGGTTCGCGCCGGGGGAGCGGGTCGCCGTGTGGGCGCCGAACCTGCCGGAGTGGGTCGTCCTCGAGTTCGGGCTCGCGATGGCGGGGCTGACGCTGGTGACGGTCAACCCGGCGTACCGGCCCGCGGAGCTGCGCTACGTGCTCGAGCAGTCCGGCGCCGCCGGCATCTTCCTGGTGCCGGCGTTCCGCAGCCCGATGGCGAGCTACCTCGACGAGGTACGGGGTGACCTGCCGGGGCTGCGCGACGTGGTCCTGTTCCCCGAGTGGGAGCAGTTCCTCGCGACCGCGCCGCACCAGGCCACGCTCCCGGAGGTCCTGCCGGACGACCTGGCGCAGATCCAGTACACGTCCGGCACCACCGGCTTCCCCAAGGGCGCCGAGCTGCACCACCGCGGGCTGACGAACAACGCGCGGTTCTACGGCGGGCTCATCGGGCTGCAGCAGGGCGCCGTGCTGGTCAACCCGATGCCGCTGTTCCACACGGCCGGCTGCGGCATGGGCGTGCTCGGCGCGGTGCAGCACCTCGCGACGCATGTGCCGGTTGTCGCGTTCGACCCCGCGCTGGTGCTGGAGCTTCTCGAGTCCGAACGGGCCGGCTTCCTCGGCGCCGTCCCGACGATGCTGATCGCGATGCTGGACCATCCCGACCGCGCGAACCGCGACCTGTCGTCGTTGCAGGTGATCGTCTCCGGCGGCTCACCCGTGCCGGCGCAGCTCGTCCGCCGCGTCGAGCAGGAGCTCGACGTCACGTTCACCATCGTCTTCGGTACGACGGAGTGCTCACCGCTGGTCAGCCAGACGCGGCTGGACGACCCGCCGGACGTACGGGCCGAGACCCTCGGCCGGCCGCTGCCGCAGACGGAGGTGAAGGTCGCCGATCCGACGATCGGCGAGCCGGTGCCGCCGGGACAGCTCGGAGAGCTGTGCGCGCGGGGGTACCTGGTGATGCGTGGCTACCACCGGGACGACGCAGCAACCGCGGCCGCGATCGACGCGGACGGCTGGTACCACACCGGCGACCTCGCCTCGATGGACGAGAGCGGCTACCTGCGGATCGAGGGCCGCCTCAAGGACATGATCATTCGCGGTGGCGAGAACATCTACCCGAAAGAGATCGAGGACGCGCTGTTCGACCACCCGGCGGTCGCTGAGGTCGCGGTGGTCGGCGTCCCGGACGAGGCTTGGGGTGAGGTCGTGGCCGCCTTCGTGCGCTGCGCGCCGGGCGCTGCGGTGACCGAGGACGAGCTGCGGACCTGGTGCCGCGACCGGCTCGCGCCGTACAAGACACCGGTCCGGTGGGAGGTCGTGGAGGCGTTCCCGCTGACGCCGAGCGGCAAGATCCAGAAGTTCGTCCTGCGGGACCAGCTGACGTAGCGCTCAGGCTCCGAGTGCTTCCCACCTCGCCAGCCGCGGGTCCTCGGCGCCGACGAGCGCGAGCAGGCCGCGGCGTACGGCGCGGCGATCAACGGCGTCAGCATCGACCACCGCCGCGATGTCGACCCAGTCCTTCGGCCGGTCGAACAGTGCCTTGAACAGCACCAGCTCGACCGGGCCCAGGATGCGGATCGTGGTACCCGCGAACGGCACTGCGCGGACGTGCCGCGCGGCCTGGCGGTGCAGCGGGGCGTAGTCGAGGAACAGGTCCACCGGGGTGTCGTCCCACCACAGGCGCACCTGGCCGTCGGTGGCGATCCGTTCTGCCGTGCGAGCCGGGATGCGCACGCCGGCCGGCAGCCCGGCGAGCACCGGCGCCGCCTGGTCGGCGGGGACGAACGCGTTCACGTCGATGTCGCGGGTACCGCGGGGATCCTCGGTGCAGTACGCGAGGGCGAGGGCACCGCCGAAGGCGTACGGGATGGCGGCCGCGTCCAGCGACTGCGCTACCGCCAGCACCTTGTCTACGAGGCTGGTCATGCCGGGATCCGCGGGAACCGGAGGCCGCCGAGGCGCCGGAAGGGCAGGGCCTCCGCCAGGGCGAGCACGTCCTCGAGCCGCCGTGCGCGGCGCAGCAGCGCGGCCTCGTCCGGTCCGGCTGCGACCAGCTCGGTACCGGCGGCGTGCAGCAGGCGCTCCAGCGTCGCAACCGTCGGCTGCTTGCGCCCCGACTCGATGGCGGCCACCGCGGCTTGCGACGTGCCGGCGGCAGTGGCGAGGGCACGCTGGGTGAGGCCGGCTTGGGTACGGCTGCGGTGCAGGAGGGTGGCCGCGTCCATGCGGCAGATGATATCCGATCGGATGTCGAACGCGCCGACGCCCTCGGTCAGGAGCAACCGGGGGCGTCGGCGCTCGCGCACGCACGACGCCCCCGGCCAGGAGCGGCCGGGGGC
>JBHENF010000065.1:0-6148 GCA_046262175.1 Mycobacteriales bacterium | reverse complement strand
GTCACGGACGCGGCCGGCGTCCTGCAGGCGCTGCGCACCGGCGACGCCGTCGCCCTCGGGCATGCCCTCAGCAACGACCTGCAGCCCGCGGCCGTCTCGCTGCGCCCACAGCTCGCCGCCCTGCTGGAGGCCGGCCGCGAGGTGGGCGCCCTGGGCGGCCTCGTGTCCGGGTCGGGTCCGACCGTCGCCTTCCTCGCCCGCAACGACGAGCACGCGGTCGCGCTGTCCACCGCCCTGCAGGGACAGGGCGCGTGCCGCTCCGTCCGCCGCGCGGACGGCCCGGTGCCCGGTGCGCGCGTGGTCGAGGTCGCGTAGTGGCCGTCAACCTGGTCAACCTCGAGAACGTCACCGTCGCCCACGGCACCCGGCTGCTCATGGACGGCGTCTCGCTCGGCGTCTCCGAGGGCGACCGCATCGGCATCGTCGGGCGCAACGGCGGCGGCAAGACGACGCTGCTCAAGACGCTGGTGAAGGCGGAGGAGCCGCACTCGGGCCGGGTCACCCACACCGGCGGGCTGCGCGTCGGCGTGCTGACGCAGGACGTGCGGGTCGACGTACGGCTGACCGCGCACCAGGCGATCCTCGGCGAGACGGCCGAGCACACGTGGGCCGGCGACGCGCGCGTACGCGAGGTGCTCGACGGCCTCGGGCTGCACGGCATCGGCCTCGACAGCGTGATCGAGACGCTGTCCGGCGGCGAGCGGCGACGGGTCGCGCTGGCCAGCCTGCTCATCCAGGAGTGGGACCTGCTGGTCCTGGACGAGCCGACCAACCACCTCGACGTCGAGGGCGTCGCATGGCTCGCCGCGCACCTCAAGCAGCGCACCAGTAGCCAGGCGCACCTGGTCGTCACCCACGACCGGTGGTTCCTCGACGAGGTCAACAACCTGACCTGGGAGGTGCACGACGGAGTCGTCGACGCGTACGAGGGCGGCTACTCCGCCTACGTGCTCGCCCGCGCGGAGCGCGATCGCATGGCCTCGACGGCGGAGCAGAAGCGCCTGCAGCTCGTGAAGAAGGAGCTCGCCTGGCTGCGCCGCGGGCCGCCCGCCCGGACCAGCAAGCCGCAGTTCCGGATCGACGCGGCCAACGCGCTGATCGCCGACGAGCCGCCGGCCCGCGACGACATCGCCCTGCAGCGGTTCTCGGCCGCCCGGCTCGGCAAGACGGTGTACGAGCTGCACGGCGTCTCCCTCGCCTTCGGCAAGAAGGTGCTGCTCGACGGCGTCGACTGGAACATCGGCCCCGGCGACCGCGTGGGCGTCGTGGGCGTCAACGGCGCCGGCAAGTCGACGATGCTGCGGCTGCTCGTGTCCCAGCAGGAGCCGGACAGCGGACGCGTCGTCGTCGGTCAGACGGTGAAGCCGGCGTACCTCTCCCAGGAGGTCGCCGAGCTCGACCCGACGCTGCGCGTCCTCGAGGCCGTCGAGCAGGTGGCCAAGGTGGTCGACCTCGGTGGCGGCAAGACGATCGGCGCCTCGTCGCTGGCGGACCGGTTCGGCTTCACCGGCAACGCGCAGTGGACCCGCGTCGGCGACCTGTCCGGCGGGGAGCGGCGGCGGCTGCAGATCCTGCGTCTGCTCATGGGCGAGCCCAACGTGATCCTGCTCGACGAGCCGACGAACGACCTCGACATCGACACGCTCAACGCCCTCGAGGACCTGCTCGACGGCTGGCCGGGGACGCTGATCGTCGTCAGCCACGACCGGTACTTCCTGGAGCGCGTGACGACGACGACCGCGTCTCTCATGGGCGACGGAACGGTGGCGGCCCTGCCCGGCGGCGTCGAGGAGTACCTCGCCAAGCGGGTCAAGGCCGCCCCAGCCGCGCCCAAGAGCAAGGGCGGCGGCGACACGCGGCTGGCGAAGAAGGAGCTCCAGCGGGTCGAGCGGGAGATCGCGCGGCTCGACAAGGAGCACGCGCAGCTCCTGGCGCAGATCGCCGAGAGCGCGCACGACTACGACGCGGTGACCGTTCTCGACACCCGGCTGCGCGAGGTCGAGGCGCGCAAGGCCGAGCTCGAGGACCAGTGGCTGGAGCTGTCCGACTACTAGCCGGTCCAGACCTCGTACGGCTCGAGCGTCACCTGCTCCATCGACGGCAGCCGGCTGACCGTGCGCCCGCGTTCGCGCAGCAGCCGCCCGAGCGTCACGGCGTCCCGCAGTGCCGCCGCCTCAGGGTCGTTGTTCGTGTAGACGTAGACGTCCTCGCCGTCGCTGTACGTGTCGCAGATCCGGTCCACCCACTCGCGCAGGACGCTCTCCTCGTACGGCCAGATGCTGGGCTCGCCGCCGCCCATGTGCAGCCGCAGGTAGCCCCAGCCCGTCGTGCGCCACAGCGGCGCGATCGGCCGGGACCATCGGTCCGCCCAGACCAGCGCCGCGCCGCGGTCGCGCAGGACCGCCTCGACGTCCGCGTTCCACCACGACTCGTGCCGCGGCTCCACGGCGACGCGGGTTCCCTTCGGGAAGTGCTCGAGGGTCTCGTCCAGCCGGCCCGGCTCCGCCTTCAGCGTCGGGGGCAGCTGGACCAGGACCGCGCCGAGCTTGCTGCCGACGCCCGCGACCCGCTCCATCAGCCGCTGCACCGGCTCCTGCGGCTCGATCAGCCGCTTCATGTGCGTGAGGTAGCGGGAGGCCTTCACGGTGATGACGTAGTCGGCCGGTGTGCGCAGCGCCCACTGCTCGAAGACCCGGCGCTCCGGCAGCCGGTAGAAGGCGTTGTTGACCTCGACGGTCTGGAACAGCGCGGAGTGGTGCTCGAGCCACACCCGCTGCGGAACCGCCTTCGGGTAGAAGACGCGCTTCCAGTGGGCGTACTGCCAGCCGGAGGTGCCGATGATGACGGGCATGCGGCGGCAGTACCCCGCTCAGTCCCGCTTGGACAGCCGGGGCTTCTGCTCGAGCTGCGACAGGCCGTTCCACGCGAGATTGACCAGGTGCGCCGCGACCTCGTCCCGCTTGGGCTTGCGGTTGTCGAGCCACCACTGACCGGTGAGGGCGACCATGCCGACGAGCGCCTGCGAGTACAGCCCGGCCAGCTTCGTCTCGAAGCCGCGCGCCTTGAACTGCAGAGCCAGGATGTGCTCCACCTGGCTCGCGATGTCGCTGATGATCGTGGCGAAGCCGCCGCTGCGCTCGAGCCCGACGGGCGACTCGCGCACGAGGATCCGGAAGCCGTTCGAGTCGTCTTCGATGTACGTGAGCAGCGCCAGCGTCGCCTGCTCGAGCAGCAGCTTCGGCTTGTCGCCGGTGAGTGCGCCGGTGAACGTGTCGAGCAGCCGCTGGACCTCGCGGTCGACGACCACCGCGTACAGCCCCTCCTTGCCGCCGAAGTGCTCGTACACGACAGGCTTGCTCACCCCGGCGCGGGACGCGACCTCCTCGACGGACGTGCCGTCGTAGCCGCGCTCGGCGAACAGCGCCCGCCCGACGTCGAGCAGCTGCTCGCGCCGCTCCTTGCCGGTCATGCGGACGCGCGGCGCCCGCCGTACGTCCTCGTCGGTCACTCGCTCAGTGTGCTGCTCAGGCCGCGCCTCAGGACGAACGGCGCGCGTCGAGACGCGCCTTCTTCGGCCAACGGACGTCGGACGCCCAGCCGAGGCGCTCGAACAGCGCGATGACGCGGGCACTGGAGTCGATCTGGCCCTTGTCGACGCCGTGCCGCGCGCAGGTGGGGTCGGCGTGGTGCAGGTTGTGCCAGCTCTCGCCGCCCGAGATCGCGGCCAGCCACCAGACGTTGACCGCACGGTCGCGCGTCTTGAACGGCCGGCTGCCCCAGGTGTGGCAGATGGAGTTGATCGACCAGGTGATGTGGTGCAGGACGCCGATGCGGATCACCGACGCCCAGAAGAACGCCGTGAGCGCGCCGGTCCAGGACGAGCTGATGAGCCCGCCGAGCACCGCCGGCAGCAGCAGCGAGATCGTGACGAACAGCGGGAACAGCTTCGCGACCCGCGCCACGTCCTTGTCCGCGAGCAGGTCGGGGACGAAGCGCTTCTGGTCGGTCTGCTCCACGTCGAACAGCCAGCCGACGTGCGCGTGGTAGAGCCCCTTGCACAGCGAGCGGAAGTCGTTGCCGTAGCGCCACGGGGAGTGCGGGTCGCCCTCGGCGTCGCTGAACGCGTGGTGCCGGCGGTGGTCGGCGACCCACCGGGTCACGGGTCCCTCGATCGCCATGCTGCCGGCTACGGCCAACGCGATCCGCAGCCACCGGTGAGCCTTGAACGAGCCGTGCGTGAAGTAGCGGTGGAACCCGACGGTGATCCCGTGCAGCGTGACGGCGTAGAAGACCGTGGACAGCACCACGTCGGTCACCGACAGGCCGTGCCCCCACACGACGAAGCCGGCCGACGCCACCGCCAGCAGCGGTACGAGGATGAACACGGCGAGCGCGAACTGCTCCCAGCGCGCCTTGAACTCCGTTGTCGGGATCTGCTGCAGCGGCCGCGAGTCGTCGGCGTCGTAGTCGATCGTCGTCACCGGCGCATCGAGCACGCCGGTCGAGGGGGGAGGTGTCATGGGGTCTCCAAGCGAGGTCCTGCGGCCCAACTGCCTACGCCACCGTAACCTACGGACCCGTAGCCTGACCAGCCCCTCGGCGACGACTCCTCCCCCGTTCGCACCGGTATCGGAGGGGTCACGATTGCGCAACGTGACCATCCTGTGGTGCGCGCGGGCCCCCGCATCCTCTACGGTCGGCTCCGGCCCTGCGCACCGGCTCCGGCACCCCGGGTCCGACACCGCGTGGCTGCTGCACGGTCCGCCGCGAACGCGAGCTGATCTGAAGGAGGCTGGATGACGCTGACGTCCGACCACGTCCTCGACCCTGCCGGTGCGCCTGCGCCCACCGCCGAGGCCACGGAGATCGCCGGTCGCTCGCTGAGCCAGATCGCCTGGGGGCGCCTGCGGCGCGACAAGGTCGCGATGCTCAGCCTGTTCCTGGTGGTCGGCGCCATCGTCGTCGCCATCTTCGCGCCGCTGATCACCAAGCTGTTCGGCACCGACCCGTACACGTTCGACCAGGCGAAGAACGTCATCAGCGATGCCGGCGGCCTCCCGGTGGGCAAGTTCGGCGGCATCAGCCGCAACCACATCCTCGGCGTGGAGCCGCTCACCGGGCGGGACCTGTTCGCCCGCCTGCTGTACGGAGCGCGCGTCAGCCTGCTCGTCGCGGCCGCCGCGACGATCGTGACGCTGGTCCTCGGCGTGACCGTCGGCATCGTCGCCGGCTACTCCAAGGGCGCGCTCGACGCGATCCTCGGCCGCCTGATGGACCTGATCCTCGCCTTCCCCGCCCTGCTGATCCTGCTGGCCATGTCCGGCCCGCTCGTGCAGCGCCTGGAGAGCTTCGGCCTCGGTGACAACACGGCTCGCGTCACGTTCATCGTGCTCGTGCTGAGCCTGTTCGGCTGGCCGTTCCTCGCCCGTATCGTGCGCGGCCAGGTGCTCAGCCTGCGCGAGCGCGAGTTCGTCGAGTCGGCCGTCTCCATGGGCGCCGGCACGCCGCGGATCCTCTTCCGCGAGATCCTGCCCAACCTGTGGGCGCCGATCCTGGTCTACATCACCCTCGCGCTGCCGGCCTACATCGCCGCCGAGGCCGCGCTGTCCTTCCTCGGCGTCGGGCTGCTGCCGCCGACCGCCTCGTTCGGCGCCATGCTCGCGGAGTCGGTCCGCTACTTCGCGGTGGTTCCGACCTACCTGTTCATCCCCGGCACGGCGCTGTTCGTGCTGGTCCTCAGCTTCAACCTGTTCGGCGACGCGCTGCGGGACGCCCTCGACCCGAGGGCCGGCCGCTCGTAGTCGGCACACCACGACTTCCCCGGCGCACGCCGGGGGAAGCGCCGCCTGCACGTCGGGGCGGCGCCGGCGGTCCGGGGACAAGACCCCGGGCCAGACCTGAAGGAGTTACATGGGCAAGGCCAACATCGGTCTTCGTTCGGTCGTCCTCGTGACGGGCGTGGCCTTGGCGGCCGCTGCCTGCGGCGGGTCGTCCGGCGGGAGCACCGGCACAGGAGAAGGTGACAACGCCAGCGGTGGCCAGAAGGGCGGCACGCTGACCTTCCTGGACTCCGCGAAGGAGTTCAACCACATCGACCCGCAGCGCAACTACACCGGTGAGGACCTCGCCTTCTTCGGCGGGTACATGC
>JBHENF010000064.1:0-9580 GCA_046262175.1 Mycobacteriales bacterium | reverse complement strand
AGGTAGGACAGCCGCACCCGTGGGGCGATCGTGGCGAGCTCGGGCAGCAGCGTCTCGAGCAGCTTGAGGTCACCGAGGTCCTTGCCGTACGACGTGGAGTTCTCGCTCACCAGCACCAGCTCCCGCACGCCGCTGTCGGCGAGCCAGCGGGCCTCGGCGAGCACGTCGCTCGGCCGCCGGCTGACGAACGCGCCGCGGAAGGACGGGATCGCGCAGAACGCGCACCGGCGGTCGCAGCCGGAGGCGAGCTTCAGCGGCGCCACCGGGCTGTCGTCGAGCCGACGGCGGACCACCTGCGGACCGCCGGCGTGGCCGGGGATGCCGACATCGATCGCGCCGGGCTTCTGCCGCGCCACCGGGCTGATCGGGAGCAGCGTGCGCCGGTCGCCCGGTGTGTGGCTCTGCACCGGCACGCCGTCGAGGACCGACTGCAGGTGCGTCGAGAGGTCTTCGTACGAGTCGAAGCCGAGCACCGCGTCGGCCTCGGGCAGCTGGGACGCGAGCTCCTTGCCGTACCGCTCGGCGAGGCAGCCCACGGCCACGACCTTCGTCCCGGTGTCGCTCGCCGCCAGCAGGGTGTCGATCGAGTCCTTCTTCGCCGACTCGACGAAGCCGCAGGTGTTGACGATGGTGACGTCGGCCGTCTCGCCCTCGACCAGCTCCCAGCCGGCGGCGTCGAGACGGCCGGCGAGCTCCTCGGAGTCGACCTCGTTGCGCGCGCAGCCCAGCGTCACGATCGAGACGCTGCGGCGGGGGGTCACCGCCTGAGTCTACGGAGCGGGCGTCAGCCGGAGACGATGCCGCTCGCGTTGCAGGTGAACCGCTTGACCCTGCCCGGGCCGCCGGCCGCACCGAGGTCCTTGCCGCCGCAGACCAGGTTGACCGCGCCTGCATTACCGACGATCAGCCGGAGCTGCGCACCGTCCCGGAAGTCGCGAACCGTCCCGGCCGCCAGGATGCCTTCGAACAGCGTCCGGCTCGGGTTGCGGACGCTGACCCACGACGCGCCGCCGACCAGCCGCAGCCGCAGCTCCGCGCCCGTCGGCAGCGGCCGGCTGACGGCGCGGTCCTTGCGCGGCGTGGGCTTGGCCACCGGGCTGGGCGCGCTGCTCGTGACCGCGGCCGTATCGGCGGTGTCGGCGGCGGGCCGATCGGGCTGGCTGACCTGACCGATGACGAACAGCGCCACCAGCACGGCCAGCGCTCCGGCGCCGGCAACCGACCAGTTGGGGCCGCGGCGTTCCGGCCGCTCCGAGACTGGGACGTGCAGCGGCTCGCTCGGCGCGCGCCGGGGCTCGGGCGCCGGGGCGAGCTGCGGCTCCTCCCCCAGCTGCGTCGGGAACAGGTCCAGGAAGGGGCCCGGGCACGCGCCGATGACGCCGCAGATGCTCTTCACATGGCCGCGCGCGTAGACCACGCCGCCGCTGGAGGCGAACCGGTCCGCCTCCAGGTCGCGGACCACCGTCCCGCGGATGCGGGTGCGGGCGCTGACGTCCTCGACGGTGAGCCCGGCGTTCTCGCGGGCGGCGCGCAGAGCCGCGCCGAGGCTGCCGTTCTCGGTCACGCGCACCCCCTCGCAAATCCGTGCAGAACGCCCACGACTGTACGGGGCCGCGCCTACGGTCCAGCCTCGTCCGCCGCGGCGCAAGCGTCGATCAGGTCACGCCGGGACCCTCGCGCCGACTGCCGTGCCGGACGAGCCCGGACGGCCCTTCGCGCAGGTCCAGATGGAGCAGTACCTGGTCGAAGCGCTCGTCCCCGACCGCGATGAAGTCGGGGCGCCGGCCGGTCACCACGAAGCCGAGGTCGTCGTACATCCGCAGCGCGCCGTGGTTGTTGCCGCGGCAGTCCAGGGTGAGCACCTCGACCCCCTGCGCCCGCGCGTCGTCGATCAGCGCGGAGGTCACCTGCCGGGCCACCCCGCGGCCGCGCGCCTCGGGATGGGTCATCACCTTGCGGATCTCGGCGTTGTGCACCAGGACGCTGTACGTCTGGCGCGCCCACGACCCGCAGCCGACCAGTCGGTCGCCGTCGTACGCGCCGAGGAAGCGCTCGAGGGTCGCGTACCAGCCGTCCACGTCACGGCGCAGCGGGACGGTCAGCCAGCCGACCGCGCCCCCTGTCGCGGCGACCGCGGCGACGAGCTCGTGCAACTGGTCGAGCGGCGGGTCGTCCCAGGAGAGCCGGATCACCCGCGGAGGGTGACGAGCACCGACTCGATCTCCTCCGGCCGGATCAGCACGTCACGCGCCTTCGAGCCCTCGGACGGGCCCACGATGCCGCGGCTCTCCATCAGGTCCATGAGCCGGCCGGCCTTGGCGAAGCCGACCCGCAGCTTGCGCTGCAGCATGCTCGTACTGCCGAACTGGGTGCTCACCACTAGCTCCACCGCCTGGCAGAGCAGGTCGAGGTCGTCGCCGATCTCCTCGTCGACCTGCCGCTCCTGGGCCACGGGTGCCTGGATGTCCTCGCGAAAGGCCGGCTGCCGCTGCCCCTTGCAGTGCGCCACGACCGCCGCCACCTCGGCGTCGGTGACGAGCGCGCCCTGGATGCGCATCGGCTTGCTCGCGCCCATCGGCAGGAACAGCGAGTCGCCCTTGCCGATGAGCTTCTCCGCACCCGGCTGGTCGAGGATGACCTTGCTGTCCGTACCGCTGCTCGTCGCGAACGCCAGCCGGCTCGGCACGTTGGCCTTGATCAGGCCCGTCACGACATCGACGCTCGGCCGCTGGGTCGCCAGCACGAGGTGGATGCCGGCGGCGCGGGCGAGCTGCGTGATGCGGACGATCGCGTCCTCGACGTCGCGCGGCGCGACCATCATGAGGTCGGCGAGCTCGTCGATGATGACCATGAGGTACGGGTACGGCGTGTAGACGCGCTCGCTGTTCTCCGGGGCCTTGAGCTGGCCGTTGCGGACGGCCTTGTTGAAGTCGTCAACGTGCCGGAAGCCGCTGGCGGCGAGGTCGTCGTAGCGCATGTCCATCTCGCGGACGACCCACTGCAGCGCCTCGGCCGCCTTCTTCGGGTTCGTGATGATCGGCGTGATGAGGTGCGGCACACCCTCGAACGCCGTCAGTTCGACGCGCTTCGGGTCGACCAGAATGAGGCGTACCTCGTCCGGCGTCGCGCGCGTCAGGATGCTGACGAGCAGGGTGTTGATGCAGGTCGACTTGCCGGCGCCGGTCGCGCCCGCGATGAGGATGTGCGGCGTCTTCGCGATGTTGGCGCAGACGAAGCCGCCTTCGATGTCCTTGCCGAGCGCGACGAGCATCGGGTGGTGGTCGTTCACCGCGACGCTGCTGCGCAGGACGTCACCGACACTGACGTTCTCGCGGTCCGTGTTCGGGATCTCGATGCCGATCGCGGACTTGCCGGGGATCACGTCGATGATGCGTACGTCCGGGCTCTTCACGGCGTACGCGATGTTGCGCGCGAGCGTCTTGATGCGCTCGACCTTCACGGCCGGGCCCAGCTCGATCTCGTACCGGGTGACCGTCGGGCCGCGGCTGAAGCCGGTGACCTGCGCGTCGACCTGGAAGTCGTCGAGGACCTGCGTCAGCGCCCGGATGATCTCGTCGTTGGCGGCACTGCGGGACTTCGGCGGGGTGCCCGTGGCGAGCAGCTCCGCCGGCGGCAGGGCGTAGTCGCCCTTGAGGACCAGCTGCTCGGCCTTCTTGGGCGCGGGCGTGTGCTGCGGCGGCGCCGGCGGTTCCTGGACGACGGGATCGAGGTCCGGCGGGTCGTCCTGCAGGGCGATCGCCTGGCGGCGGCGCGGACGGGTCCGGTTGAGCGGCTCGAGGGGCTCCGGCACCTCCGGCTCGGGCGCCGGCTTGCGGAGGAGGAGCCTGTCGCGCAGGTGCTTCAGCCGCTGCGGCACCTGGTGGACGGGCGTGGCGGTCACGACGAGGACGCCGAAGGCGGCGAGCAGGAGCAGGACGGGTACGGCGAGCCACGGGGTGATCGCGCTCGCGAGGGGGTCGCCGAGCAGGAAGCCCAGTACGCCGCCGGCGTCGTGCCGGTCGTCGGGGCGGCCTTTCGCCACGTGCAGCACGCCGAGCGCGCCGAGGCTCAGCGCCGCCCAGCCGATGACGAGCCGACCGCGACCGCCGGGGCTGTCCGGGTGGCGCAGCACCTTGATCCCGCCGAGCGCCAGGACGAACGGCAGCAGCAGCGCGCCCTTACCCGCCAGGCCCTCGAGCAGCCCGGCCACCGCGTTCCCTGCGCTGCCGGCGTGCCACCAGGCGCCGCCCGCGGCGACGAGCGCGGTCGCAAGCAGCAGCAACCCGAGGCCGTCGCGGCGGTGCGCCGGGTCGAGGTCCTTCGCGCCGCCGGTGGTGGCGCGGGTGAGTCGGCCGACGGCGTGCGCCAACCCGGTCCACAGGCCGCGGAGCAGCGCGCCGAGCGCGTGCAGGACGGTGCCGACCGGACCGGGGCCGCGCCTCGGCGCCCTGGCCGCCGGCTTGCGGGCCGGTGCCTTGCGGGCAGCCGGCTTGCGCGCGGGCGCCTTCTTCGGCGCGCTCCTACGGGCGTTCGGAGCGCTCTTGCGGGCGCGCGGCGGCGCAGTGCTGGCCATGGTTCGGACCGTACCGGCGATCTACCACCGGTCACACCCGCCACAGCCGCGACACGCGGGCACGAGTGGCCACTGACCACCGGGTCGTCCCGGCAGCGACGCCTCGCCATGATCGCTCAGCGCTTGTCGGTGCTGGCTATTCGCGTCGTGGTTCCTCCCGCCGTAAGCCGCTCACCTGGTGATCCACGCGCAGTTCGCGGCTCCTGCACACGCACCAGAGCCGAAAACTGCGCGTCGATCAAGACCTGCCGGCGGCGTGTGACGGCGCAGGACGGCACAGGACGCGGCGAACCGGCGCGGCACGGGGCGGACCGGCGCCGCGGACTCAGACCTCGACGACGACCGGGATGATCATCGGGCGGCGGCGGTACGTGTCGCTCACCCACTTGCCGAGCACGCGCCGCACGCCCTGCGCGAGCTGGTGCATGTCGGCCACACCTTCGGACGCCGCCTTGTCGAGCTCAGCCTCGATGAGCACCAGCGCCGCATCGAACGCGGCCGGGTCGTCGGTGAAGCCCCGCGCGGCGATCTGCGGACCGCCGGCGATCTTGCCGGTCACGCTGTCGACGGCGACCGTGACGCTGATGAACCCCTCGTCGCCGAGGATGCGTCGATCCTTCAGCGTCGACTCGCCGACGTCGCCGATCTCCGCGCCGTCCACGTACACGTACCCGCACGGCACGGCCCCGACGATCGACGCCTTGCCGTCCACGAGGTCGACGACCACGCCGTCCTCGGCCAGCACGATCCGCTCCGCCGGCACGCCGGAGACCCGGCCGAGCTCGGCGTGCGCGCGCAGGTGCCGCCACTCGCCGTGGACCGGCATCAGGTTGGACGGCTTCGTCGCGTTGAGCAGGTAGAGCAGTTCCCCGGCCGGGGCGTGGCCGGAGACGTGCACCTTCGCGACGCCCTTGTGCACCACGCGGGCCCCCCACCGGGACAGCCCGTTGATGACGCGGTAGACGGCGTTCTCGTTGCCGGGGATCAGCGAGGAGGCGAGCACGACGGTGTCCTCGGCCTCGATCCGGATCTGGTGGTGCGAGCGGTTGGCCATCCGGGACAGCGCCGACAGCGGCTCGCCCTGCGAGCCGGTCGACACGAGCACGACGCGGTTCTCGGGCAGCTGCTCGACGTCCTTCATGTCGACGATCAGACCCGGCGGGATCCGGAGGATGCCGAGATCGGACGCAACCCCCATGTTGCGGACCATCGATCGGCCTACGAACGCGACGTGCCGGCCGTGCTCGGCGGCGGCGTCGAGCACCTGTTGGACGCGATGCACGTGCGAGGCGAAGCAGGCAACGATGACCCGCCGGGTCGCCGTACGCATGACCTCGGACAGCACCGGGCCGATCTCGCGCTCAGACGTGACGAAGCCGGGAACCTCGGCGTTGGTCGAGTCGCTCAGCAGCAGGTCGATCCCGTCGCGGCCCAGACGGGAGAAGCCGCCGAGGTCGGTCAGCCGGCCGTCGAGCGGCAGCTGGTCCATCTTGAAGTCGCCGGTGTGCAGGACCACGCCCGCGCCGGTGCGGATCGCGACCGCCAGTGCGTCCGGGATGGAGTGGTTGACGGCGAAGAACTCGCAGCCGAACGGCCCGAGCTGGACCGTCTGCTCCTCGCGCACCTCGGTCGTGACGGGGCTGATCCGGTGCTCGCGCAGCTTCGCCTCGAGCAGCGCAAGGGTGAACCGGCTGCCGACGATGGGGATGTCGCGCCGCTCGCGCAGCAGGTACGGAACGGCGCCGAGGTGGTCCTCGTGCCCGTGCGTCAGGACGATGGCCTCGACGTCGTCGAGCCGGTCCCGGATGTACGAGAAGTCCGGCAGGATCAGGTCGATCCCGGGCTGCTCCTGCTCCGGGAAGAGCACGCCGCAGTCGACGATCAGCAGCCGCCCGGCGTACTCGAAGACGGTCATGTTGCGACCGATCTCCGCCAGCCCGCCGAGCGCGACGACGCGCAGGCCGCCGTCGGGCAGCGGCGGCGGGGCGCTGAGGCTCGGGTGCGGGTGGCTCACAGGACGCCGCCCGCAGCGAGGTCGGTACGCAGCACCTCGAGCTGCTCCGGCGTCGCCTCCACCAATGGCAGGCGGACACTGCCGACGGAGAAGCCGAGCAGAGACAGCGCCGCCTTGACCATGATCGCGCCCTGCGTACGGGTCATGATTCCCACCGTGACCGGCAGCGTGCTGTCGTTGATCTCCCGCGCCTTTACCAGGTCGCCGGCCTCGACAGCGTCCGCGACCGCGGCGTGGCGGTCCGCGATGAGGTGCCCGGTGACACTGACGACCCCGACGGCACCGCAGGCGAGCAGCGGCAGGTTGAGCGCGTCGTCGCCGGAGTAGTAGGCCAGGTCGGTCTGTGCGATGACCCGCTGGGCCGCGAACACGTCGGCCTTGGCGTCCTTGTTGGCGACGATCCGGGGGTGCTCGGCGAGCCGGAGGAGCGTGTCGTGCTCGATCGGCGTGCCGGTGCGGCCGGGGATGTCGTACAGCATCAGGGGCAGCCCCGTGCTGTCGGCGACGGTCGTGAAGTGGGCGAGCAGCCCGGCCTGCGGCGGCTTGTTGTAGTACGGCGTGACGACGAGAACCCCTGCGGCGCCAGCTCTCTCGGCTGCGCGGGCGGCGGCGACCGTGTGCGCCGTGTCGTACGTGCCGACGCCGGCGACCACGTGTGCCCGGTCGCCGACGGCCTCCACGACCGCCCGCAGCAGCGCGTCCTTCTCGGCGTCCGTCGTGGTCGGCGACTCGCCGGTGGTCCCGGACACGACGAGGCCGTCGTTGCCCAGGTCGACCAGCCGCTGGGCCAGCTCCCCCGCGCGCTCGACGTCGAGCGAGCCGTTCGCGGCGAACGGCGTGACCATCGCGGTGAGCACGCGGCCGAACGGGGCGGTCATGGTCGCAGGCTACCCGGGGAGCGCGATCAGGAGCGCGTCCATCAAGCGTCGTAGTCGACGACCAGGTCGTCGGCGCGCGCCCTGCTCTGACAGGTGAGGCGGTAGCCGGCGTCGACCTCCCACGGCTCGAGGGAGTGGTTGACGGCCATGTCCACCGGACCGACGACCTTGGCCCGGCAGGTCGCGCAGACGCCGGCGGCGCAGGACCAGGGCAACTCCAGCCCGGCCCGGCGGCCGGCGTCGAGCACGGTCTCCCCCGGCGCGACCTCGACCTCGCTCGTACGGCCGTGCAGGACCACCTTCGCGCGCACCGCTCCCGCGGTCGGGTCCGGCGGCGGGGGCGGCGGCGCCGTCACGGTCCCGAACAGCTCGACGTGCACGCGGTGCGCGTCGATCCCCGCCTCCAGCAGCGCGCCCCGGACGGTCACGCTCATCTCCTGGGGACCGCAGATGAAGACCTCGTCCACATCAGCCGCGTCCAGCACGGTGGCGAGCAGCTGGCGCACCTTCGGCGCGTCGATCCGCCCGCTGTGCAAGGGGATGTCGGTCCCCTCGCGGGAAAGGACGTGCACGACGCGCAGCCGGTCGAGGTAGCTGTCCTTGAGCCCGGCCAGCTGCTCGCGGAAGACCACGGACGCCACGGAGCGGTTGCCGTAGACGACCGTGACGCGGGCGGTCGGCTCCGTCGCGAGGACGTGCCGGACGATGCCGAGGACCGGGGTGATCCCACTGCCAGCGGCGAAGCCGACGACGTGCCGGTGCGGTTTCGGGTCCGGCAACGGGGTGAAGCGACCCTCAGGGCCGTAGACCTCGAGCACGTCGCCGGGATGAACGGCGCTGGCGATGTACGAGGAGAAGGCACCACCCGGGACCTGCTTCACCGCGACGCGCAGCTCCGGGTCGCCGGGCGCGCTGCAGATGGAGTACGAGCGGCGCACCTCCGCCCCGTCGAGGTTCGTGCGGAACGTCAGGTACTGCCCTGGCACGTAGGTGAACCCGGTCGGCGGCTCGAGGGCGATCGACACGCACTCGTCGGTCTCGCGTCGCACGTCGGCGACGCGCATCGGCGTGAACATCAGTGCGCCTTGACGTAGTCGAACGGCTCGCGGCAGGACGTGCAGCGCCAGAGCGCCTTGCAGGCGGTCGACCCGAAGCCGGCCAGCTCCTCGGTCGCCGTCGAGCCGCAGTGCGGACACCGCTCGGGCCTTCCCTCGAGGAGCAGCGGCAGCATCCTGACCCCTGGCGGCGCGATGCCCGAGCCGGCCAGCTTCTGCCGGCCGGCAGAGGTGATCCAGTCGGTCGTCCACGCCGGCGACAGCACGGTCCGCACCTCGACGTCCGCGAACCGCGTCGCCAGCTTCTCCCGTACGTCGTGCTCGATCTCGCGCATCGCGGGGCAGCCGCTGTAGGTCGGGGTGATGGTCACGACGACCGCGTCCTCCGCCACCTCCACGGAGCGGGCTATGCCGAGGTCGACCACCGACACCGTCGGCAGCTCCGGGTCCGGCACCTGCGCGAGCAGCTCCCAGGCCAGCTCGACCGTCACCACTGCGCGCCTGGGTGGGCGCGGTGGACCACCTGCATCTCGGAGAGCAGGTAGGACAGGTGCTCGGTGTGCCGCCCCTGCCGGCCGCCGCGCTGCCACCACGGGTCCGGCGGCACGGGCAGCGTCGCCTCCTCGAGGACGTACGCAACCCTTGCGCGCCAGGGCTTCTCGAGCGAGGACGGCAGCGGCGCGAGCCCCGACTCCGCCGCGGCCACGTCCACCTCGTCGTCGAGGAACGCCTCCCCCGCGTACGGCCAGAGGTCCTCGAGCGCAGCCACCATCCGGCGGTGCGACTCCTCGGTGCCGTCGCCGAGGCGGACGACCCAGCCGGAGGAGTGCCGTACGTGGTACGCCGCCTCCTTCGCCGCCTTGCCCGCGATACCGGCGAGGATCTCGTCGGTGGAGGACGCCAGCCCCTTCCAGAGCTCGCAGGTCCAGGCGTCGAACAGGAACTGCCGCACGACCGTGTGCGCGAAATCGCCGTTGGGCTGCTCGACGAGCAGCAGGTTGCGGAACTCGTCGGCGCCGCGCAGGTAAGCGAGCGCGTCCTCGTCCCGGCCCGCGCCCTC
>JBHENF010000063.1:0-3468 GCA_046262175.1 Mycobacteriales bacterium | reverse complement strand
CCCTGAACAGCCGTCGCCGCAGGGTGAAGAGGTGGATCCTGCCTACGTTCGCCGGGCGACGCTGGCCGAAATCTTGCGACGCGCTCGTCACGTCCCGTCCCGTCAGCGGCAGCACTCCGGTGCCAGCTGCCGCCGAGCGGCGGCAAGGACAGCGCCGCGCGGCTGACCGAGCTCCTCGCGGGCGATGACGCGGGAGCGATCGTTCGCGTAGGGAACGAGACGGGCACGTGATCGAGGACCGCCATGAGCGGGACCGCGTCATTGCAGAAGTTCCCAACCTGTTTTCGCAGCTCAGAGCACATGGCGGAGGCGGACGGGAATCGAACCCGCCAGGACGAGATGCTCGCCCTCACCGGTTTTGAAGGTGCCTGGATGCCGTGTCCGCCGGTATTTTCGAGGCACGTCTCGTGCGCTGCACGCTCATGATGATCTTGGCCGGTTCATCTGAGGCTGCCACATGACAGCCAGGAGTGGCACGGAAGTGGCACGGCACTTGCGCTTCGTTGCTACATCGTCGGATGACTGTGCCCACAGCGTGGCCGATTGCGGTCTGATGGCCCTCACCGGTCCTTTTGACCGGTGAGGCTTCAGGCGCGTCTGAATGGCGCCTGCGCTGCGCTGCCGACGACGGGCGCGCCTGGTCGTGCTGGACTTGCTGACACGACGTGAGCACCCGGCGAGCTGACCGCGGTAACGGCTTCCCTCTGTGTCAACTGGCTGCTGACAGGGCGGGTTCTGCGGGCGTAGCGTCCGGGCCGGCGGGTCCGGTTAGTGACTTGTCCGAAGTGCTGATGAACGGGGATCTGTCAGCCGCGCTGGACTTTGTAGCCGCCCCCGAGTGTCCTTCCGGGCCCGCCGCCTCACGTCGTTGCTAGTCGGCGACGAGCTGGCGGAAGACGGCGTCGGAGAGCCTGCGCTTGAGGCAGCGCAGCGCGCCCTTGTTGCCTTTGCCGGCGGCGAGCTTTTTGACGAAGTAGGCGGCGCCGCATTCGTCGTAGCGCTTGTTGGACAGCGCCACGATGTGCAGGGCGTGGTTGAGCTTGCGGTTCCGAGCCCGCGACAGCCGGTGCTTGTCGACGCCGCCGGACGACACGTCGCGCGGTGCCGTGCCGGTGTGGGTCGCGAAGTGGTGACGGCTCGGGAAGCGCCGGACGTCACCTACCTCGCCGAGGATCATCGCGGCTGTCGCGATGCCGACGCCCTTGATGTCGGTGACGGTGGTGCCGGTCGCCTCGACGGCCGCGGCGAGCCGCTTGTCGAGGTCTTTGAGCTTGCGGTCCAGCCCGACGATGTCGTCGATCAGGTCGGCGGCGAGCTGGCGGCGGGTGCGGCCGGCGACGTCGCGCGGCCGGACTTTCGCGAGCAGTGTCTTCGCCTTCGCGGCGGTGAGTTTCTGCTGTGCACCAGCAGGAATGAGCTCCATCAGCAGCTGGTGCAGGTGGTTCACCGTCGCGGTGCGGGACTGCACCAGGTCGCTGCGGCGCTCGCTGAGCAGCCGGATCGCGACCCTCTCGTCGTCGACCACGACCTGGCGCAGGTTCCTGGTCCGCAGCGCGACGACAGCAACGGTCCGGGCGTCGGTCGAATCGTTCTTGCGGCCGTGGCCGACGTCGAAGATCCGAGCGCGGGTGGACAGCTTCGGCGGGACGTCGATGACGGTCTCGCCGTCCTCGACCAGGCGCTGCGCGAGCTGCACCCCGACGCCGCCCGCGCCCTCGACTGCCCAAGTGCGCTGCGACCATCGCTTCGCCAGCCGCAGCATGTCGCGGTAGCCGGCGCTGTCGTTGAGGACCTGCAACGCCGCGAGCTGCTGCTCACGTTCGTCCAGAAAGGCCATCGCATGCGAGCGCTTCGCCGGGTCGACGCCGATCACAACTGCTGCCACTGCCGCCTCCGTCATCTAATCGGGATGGCGAGGCCGGGCAGTCCTACCTCGAGCGAAGCAGACCCCTCTTGAACCACGACCCGCCGGGACGGCGGTCGGCGAGGACGCACCCCGTTAGAGAGCCACGCGACATCACGGGCAGGCACTTAGAGAGCGACTCGCCGACCACCTGATTCGAAGCCTTGGCCAGACTCCGAGCTGCAGCGGAGTCAACAGGTAGGCACTTAGTTGTCGTCGTTGTTCGCCTGGCGGCTAGCCAGTTCGCGAACCAGACCTACGGCCTCCGCCGGGGCGGTGGCGGGGCCTCGCGCTTGGAACGGGGGCTGGGGGTCGTAGTCGATGCTCGGGCCATAGCCTCGCGTCATGGAGCATCAGGCGGGGCGCGAGCAGTCGATCCGGCGGCTGCTCGACGCAGCCGAGGACGCGAGCCCCGTCGAGGCGGTCGAGTCCGTCACCCGCGAGCTCGGGTTGGCGCTCGGCGCGACGTCGGTGTCCTTCCTCATCGCGGACCTGTCCGGGCGCGCGCTCGTCCGGCTGACCCACGTCGTCACGGGCGCCGCTCCCGGCGACGGCGTGCGGGGCGACGACGAGGAACGAGCGACGGTGCTGCCGTTCGACGGCGGGCCGGCGGAGGAGGCGCTCATGACGCAGGAGGTCCAGGTCCTGCCGCCGGTGCGCGGTTCGCTCTGGACGCTGCTCGCGCCGATCACCGAGCGGGGCGAGGCGATCGGGCTGCTCGAGCTCGACCTGCCGGAGGAGCCGTCACAGGCGGTCGTCGGCGAGGTGCGGCGGACGGCGCACCTGCTCGGGTACGTCGTCATCGCGAGCAGGCGCCACACCGACCTGTTCGAGTGGGGGCAGCGCAGCACCCCGTTCAGCCTCTCCGCCGAGATCCAGCGCCGGCTCCTGCCGTCCGCGTACACCTGCGAGGCCGGGTCGTTCACCTTCGCCGCGTGGCTCGAGCCCGCGGAGACGATCGGCGGGGACACGTTCGACTACACGCTCGGGCGCGACGTGCTGCACCTATCCGTGACCGACGCCGTCGGCCACGGCGTCGACAGCGCCCTCACCGCCACGCTCTGCGTCGGGAGCCTGCGCAACACCCGCCGGTACGGCGCGACCCTCCTCGAGCAGGCAGCGGCGACGAACGAGGCCCTGCTCGCGAACGGCAGCGGGCCTGACGGGGAACGGTTCGCGACCGCGCTCCTGGGCCGGCTCGACCTCCGGACCGGCGGGCTCGAGGTCGTCAACGCCGGGCACACCGCCCCGTACCTGGCCCGCGACGGCCACGTGACGCTGCTCGACCTGCCGGCCGACCTCCCGCTGGGCCTCTTCGCCGGCACGGAGTACCGGAGCACCACCGTGCCGCTGACGGCGGGCGACCGGGTCGTCGTCGTCACGGACGGGATGCTGGAGCGAGCCGCGGCCAGCGTGGACCTGGAGGCGCACATCAGCCGGACACGGGACCTCCACCCGCGGGAGGCGACCCGCGCGCTCGCCGACCTGGTGCTCGCCGCGAGCGGCGGCGTCCTCGCCGACGACGCCGCTCTCGTCATCCTCGACTGGCACGCAGGCCACGGCAC
>JBHENF010000062.1:0-10458 GCA_046262175.1 Mycobacteriales bacterium | reverse complement strand
GGTTCTGGCTGTAGCCCTGCAGGACGACCGCCTGACCCGGGGCTGCTCCGCTGACCGTCACGGACGCAAGGCCCGTGGCGTTGATGACGGGCGTGTTCACGCGCACCGTCAGCGTCCGGTCGACGCAGCTGGTGCTCTGCGCGTTCGGACTCGGCGACGGCGACGGCGACGGCGACGTGGCGGCGCCGACCTGCAGGCCGGTCCCGCTGCCGCTGAGCTCGACGACGGACATCCGACGCTGGCCCTGCGTCGTGCAGGTTCCGTTCTGCTGGCACTCCGGGTAGGCCGGATAGCTCGTGTACGGGGCGTTCCACCAGTGGTAGGCCAGCCGCAGCCCGCCCGCGTTGTCCAGGAAGGCGCTGGCGCCGCCGGGGCCGAGGCGGTCCGACGTGCTGGCCAGCAGCGGCCCGGACCGCGCCTTCGTGCACGGGCCGAGAGCGCTGGTGCAGGTGGCGTAGCCGGTCGCGTAGTCGGCGGAGGCGAACTCGTTGCCGGAGTAGAACAGGTACAGCTGCCCGTTCTGGCGGATCATCGAGGGGTTCTCGATGACGTTGCCCTCCCACGTCTGGCTGGTGCGCAGCAGCTCATGCGCGGTGCTGCCCGGCTCGAAGGCCGTCCCGGTGGTGGTCAGCTGGCGACCCCAGATCTTCGTGGGCGCGCTGCCGACGACGCCCTCGGACTTCCAGATCAGATACGCCGTCCCCGTAGCCGGGTCGACGAACGGCGCGGGGTCGATCGAGCCGGCAGGGTCGTCGTCGCACACCAGCGGCCCGGCGGTGCGGTCGGTGAAGGGGCCCTGCGGCGAGGACGCCGTGGCGTAGGAGATGCAGTAGCGCGGCGGGCTGATCCGCGTACGGATCGAGTAGAACGCGACGTAGGTGCTGCCGAAGTGCTCCACGCCCGGGGCCCACACCTGCTTGGTCATGCGGGTGCCGGTGTTGACGTCAACCCCCCACGATGCCGGGTAGGGCAGCGCGTCGTTGAAGTACGGGTCGCTGTTGAGCGGTGGGCCCGGGTCGTACGCCGGCCGGGCGATCCAGGTGGTGAGGTCGGTCGAGCGCATCACGGGCAGGTATGCCCCGCCGGTCGACGTCCCGTAGGCGTAGTAGTCGGTCCCCACGTGCAGGACGTCCGGGTCAGGGAAGTTCTCGCTGTACGGCTTGCTGGGCTGGAACCACGGAGCCCCCGGGTAGGCCTGTGCAGGCGTCGACAGGCCGGTGAGCACGAGGAGGCCGACAGCCGGGATCATGAGCAGGCGGTGCAGCGTGGTGCGAAGCAGGGCGGGCTCCCGGAGTCGGCGCGTCCGTCTCGTCATCGGCGGGACAGGTGTAGGGATGAAGCGCGATGGGGGCGTTTGTCTTCCCACCGCGCCGGTGGCCGGCAGCGCGCGCTGCTGCAGGTCGGCGACGCCAGCCGGTTCGCCACGCCGGCCGCCAGCGGCAAACCGCTGTTCGTCCCCACCCTGCGCGGCGTCACCGCCGTCGCAGTCGCGCCGTGACGCAGCCTCTCCGTCAGCCGCTGCAACGCGTAGGAGCGTCGCGTAAGACGTGAGCCAGGGCGGCCACGGTCGGCCTTGCTCCGCTCAGCGGACCATGTCGTACAGGGCGTTCGCGACGGCCAGTGCTGAGGCAGTGCCGAGCGCGAGGCCGCAGGCCACGACAGCAAGGCCGATGCGGAGGCTGGCGGGCGGTGACTTGTGGGGCGTCATGGCCGTACTCCCGATGTTGTCGGGTGACACTGCTGGTCGGTCCTTGGGCGGACGCGGTCTTGACGGTTCGCGTGATCTCGTTCGTGGCCTCGGTGGCAGTCAGAGGTCCCTGGACCGACTCCATGAGCTTCTTGGCGAAGCCGGGCTGTCCGGCGAGGACCTGCTAGGCGATCGCCTCTGCAGGTAGCCGCCGGTGGAACCGATCCGGTCGGCGCATGCCCGAGAGGTGATGACTCAACCGGGTTGATCACCCTTTCCTGACGTCGGTGCCACCAGGTTCACCAGACGGAAGCGCGGCGCCACCGACCGTGCCCGTCGATGCCCAGCCGACGTGGCTGCGTGGCTCACCGTTGTGGCGACTCGCGGCGCGAGAACGCCGCTCAGAGGCTGGAGTGGCTGGCGACGGCCTGCTCGAGCGCCGGCTTGCGTGCCGCAAGTGCCTGGTCGACCGCGAGCGGGTTGTCGCGGTTGAGGGCAATCATCGCAGCGCGCGACTCCCCGCCGCGCACAACCATCAGGCTGCCGTCGGCCATTCCCGAGACGGTTGCTGCCGCGACGTCGTCGGGGCTCTCGTACTCGAAGCCGTGCTCCGCGGTGGCCTGTGAGCTGCTCATCATCGGGGTGCTGGTGGCGCCCGGGAACACGTTCAGGACGTGCACGCCCTCGCCGTACAGCTCACGCCGCAGCGCCTCGCCGAAGTGTGCAATGCCTGCCTTGGTCGCCGCATAGGTCGTGTAGAACGGCATGCCGATCAGGGCGATGCCAGAGGAGAGGTTGACGACCAGTCCGTCACCGGAGGCCTTCAGCGCGGGCAGTGCCGCGCGCGTCAGCAGGATCGGCGCTGTCAGGTTCAGGGCGATCTGCGCGAGCACCTCCGACTCCTCAACGGCGTCGAGTCGGCCGGCTCGTACGTTGCCGGCGTTGTTGACCAGCACGTCGATGCCGCCGAACGCGCCGAGAGCCGCGGCGACAACAGCAGCGGCAGCGCCCGCCTCCGTCAGGTCGGCGGGGACGACGTGCGCCTGCGCGCCCGCGTCCCGAACCAGCCCGGCCACCTCCTCGAGCGGCTCCGACCGCCGCCCCACCAGCGTGAGTCGAGCCGCGGACGACGCGAGCTGGAGCGCGAGGCTGCGACCGATGCCGCTGCCGGCGCCTGTGAGCAGGATCGAGCGGTTGTGCAGGTCCACGGCGAGACCTTTCGACGAGTGGGGGCGATCAGGGCTGCTGCTGCTTCATGTAGCGGACCAGCCCGACCACGTCGTCGGCCAGAAGACGGCCGATGGCGCCCGAGGAGTAGACGGCAGTGACGACGCTGCCGTCGGGGGCGAGGACGAACCCCGTTGACTGCACATAACGGGGATCGTCGTTGACATATGCGCCGAGCGTCGCCGCGATTTCGCGTGCGTCGGCGCTGTGCCCCAACGGGAAGCCGAGCCGGAGCTTGTCCGCGAGCGCCGCGGAGGTCGCCTCGTCGTCGACGGAGAGCGCGACAACGCCTATGCCGGCCTCGTCGAGCGCGGCCTTGGCGCGGGAGAAGGCGGCGAGCTGGGCGTTGCAGTACGGACACAGGATCCGCGGTAGATCAGCACCACGCCGAAGCTGCCCGCGAGCTCGTCGGGCAGCGTCAGCGTGCCGCCGCCGACGCGCGGCACCTGCAGGGCGGGGAACGACTGGCCGTTCTCAACTCGCGGCACGAAGACTCCTCTGGCGGCGGGATCGCCATGCCCTCGTCCTGGGCTGTCATGCCTCCGGCGTCCGACCGCATCGCCAACGACGGTCAGGTGCACTCAGGTCAGGAACGGAGCGTCACGACGGTCTTCGTCACCTGCCCGGCTGCTACGACCACGTCGCCGACCATGGCCTCGGCGCGGAGGAACACGACGGCGCGCCCTCGGCGCAGGACGGTGCCGCGGACGTGCACATCACTGCCGGCGGGCACCGGCCGCATCAGCGAGACGGTCAGGTCGTGCGTCACGACGTTCTCGTTGTCGGCGAGGTCCGGCAGGATCGCGAGGTAGCAGGCGACATCCACCATCGCGGTGACGATCCCGCCGTGCAGGACGCCACCGTTGTTCAACGCCGCCTGGCCGACGTTGAACGTGATGCCGGCCCGAGGATCGGTCTCGTCCAGCAAGGTCACACCGAGGAACCGGTGCAGCGCGATGTCGAGCACGCTCGCGATCCGCGGCGGAAGCCCAGGCTGCGTCGTCACCACCGCGGCGTGGCGCGCATGAAGCCGCTGAGCACCTGCGCGCGCTGCACGCCGACGTCCTCCCGCAGGAAGTGCCCGCCACCCGGGATGTCGACGTACTGCGGCGCGTACGGGAAGTCCGGCAGAGTCGTGAACCGGCTGTCGGGAGTGCGAAGCACGTGCACGGCATGTCCTTCTCGAAGAGGGGTTCTCGGTACGGACGCGATGGCGCAAGATGACGAGTCACGGCGCGGGTTGCACGCTAGGACGGACGTTCTGCCTCACCGCGATGCGGGTCCTCGTCCGCGCCGAGGCGTCTCTGCCTCGGGCAGGGCGCGGCACGCGGGGTCAGGTCTAGCGTGTGCGCATGCCGCCGACCGTCTTCGCCGGCGGCGAGGCCGGACCGTGGAACGTCCTGAGCATTGCCCCGGTGAAGGGCCCCACTCTGCCGATGGTGCCCCGGCTCGAGGTGTTCGAGGACGCGGCGGACGCGGCGGCCCTGCCCACCGCGTGGAGGCTGCGGGGGCGGACCAGTAACAGCCGGTACACCCGCCGGGACGAGCAGCTGACGCTCTCGGCTCGACAGCCCGCGCTCGGTCGTCCCGACGCCACCCGCGCCGCGCTCATCCCGATCACCAAGTCGCCAGCGTGGTGGGCTCTCGCCCAGGACGAACGGCGGGAGCTGCTGGAGGAGACCTCCCACCACATCGCCATCGGGTTGCAGTACCTGCCCGCGGTGGCCCGTCGGCTCCACCACGGCCGAGACCTCGGCGAAGCCTTCGACTTCCTCACCTGGTTCGAGTACATGCCGCACGACGCGGGCGCGTTCGAGGAGCTGGTATCCCGGCTTCGCGCGACGCCGGAGTGGGACTACGTGGAACACGAGGTCGACATCCGTCTCGCACGCTGAGCTGCGTCCGCGAGCGACGTCTGCACCTCCAGTCGCTCCCCGACAGACAGCGACGCGAACGTCGGTGCTGCCGTCGCCCGTGCACGACGCAACGCGCGGCGCGCGCGTGCGGGGCCGACAACGGGGCAGGCAGAAGCCACGCACCGGATCCGCCGGCTCAGGACGGCGGCGCGGCTTCCGCCCGCCGCCGGTCGTAGACGTACGGGAGAACGCATGGCCATGACGACCTGGAAGCTCGCCCTCCTCGGCGCCGCTGCCGGCGCAGCAGGCACGACAGCTCTCAACGCCGTCACCTACCTCGACATGGCCCTGCGCGGGCGACCTTCCAGCAACACCCCCGAGCAGACGGTCGAGGCTTTGTCCGAGCTCCTGCACCTGCCCGTACCAGGCCAAGGCGAGGCGAGGCAGAACCGCATCGCCGGGCTGGGGCCCATCACCGGCCTGGCCGCGGGCGTTGGCATCGGCAGCGCGCTCGGGCTCAGCCGGGCAGCGGGGTGGCGACCACGGCTGGCCGCAGCCAGCACAGCCGCCACGGTCGGTGCCCTGCTGGGCACGAACGGGCCTATGACCGTGCTCGGCGTGACCGACCCGCGGACATGGCCGGTGTCGTCGTGGTTGGCCGACATCGTGCCGCACGTGGCGTACGGCGTCGTCACGGCAGCAGTTCTCGAGCGGCTCACTCGGGGCTGACGAACACGTCAGGGCAGTTGCTCGTCCGGCTGCCCGCCGCGCTCATGCGCGCGAACAGCCAGGCGTCCTCCATGAGCGGCAGGTCCTCGTACCCGGCGGCAGCGGCGGCAGCTCGCCGGTGAGCGACGGGTCGGGTGGTGGAACGGGTCGTGCGGCGCGGCGCCCCCGAGTGGGAGCGTCGCGCACCGGCGAGCGGACCTCACATGTGTTGGATGCGCTCGCAGTTCACGAACGTGTCGGTGGCGTCGCCGGTGCAGCTGTCACGCCCGGGGCCGCCGTTGATGAGGTCGTTGCCGTCACCGTCCCGCGCGTCGAGGCTGTCGTTGCCCCAGCCACCGAAGAGGCGGTCCTTGTCGGCAGGGGACGGGTCGTCGAGCAGGTCGTTGCCGGTGCCGCCGATGAGCGTGTCGTCGTCGGCGATCCCGTTCATGGAGTCGTTGCCCGGGCCGCCGTCGATGGTGTCGTTGCCGGGACCGCCGGTCAGGGCAGCCTTCGGGTCCACGAACGCGGCGAACTCGCACGTCCGGTTGTCATCGCCCGGTCCACCGAGCATCAGGTCGTTGCCTCCACCGCCGTCGATGCAGTCGCGGCCGGCCCCGCCGACACCGATGTCGTTGCTGCCGCTCGCGAAGACGGCGTCGAGCTCGATGTCGTCGTCGCCGCCCTTTCCGATGACGTTGTTGGCGCTGTTGCCGGCCACGATGGTGTCGTTGCCCTCGGTGCCTTCACAGGTGCCGGTGTTACAGGGGATGAACCCGGCGGCAGGGGCGCTCGCCGGGCTGTGCGCGACGGTCGCAGGCGGCGCACCACCGGCCAGAGCCGGCACGGCGGGCACCAGCAGGCCCGCCGCTGCGGCGGCGAGCATCAGACGGACGGCAGGGCGGCGGAACGGGGTCATGGACGCGCCTTCGGGTCGAGGTTGTGGTTGCGCACTGCTGCCCCTCGACCTCCGAGAGAACCCGGCCGCTCTCGGTTGTGGCGCAGGGGTGACACAACAGTGGCAAGCGCGGCGGTCTAGGAGCCGCGTACCGGCGTCAGGACCACGTTCGCGCTGGTGCTCGGCAGGTTCAGCCCGTCGCCGGCGAAGCGCACCGCGTACACCGTCGGCTGCATCAGCAGACGTCGGAACACGACCAGCCCGTCCGGGCCTGTGCGGGCCGTCATGAGCGTCGTCCAGCCGAGCGCACCGGGCCGGCGACCGACCAGCGTGACCGTACGGCCGCCGACGCCGCCGGCGACGCTGACGAGCCGCGCCGACAGCGCGAGCACGCCGCCGACGGGAATGGGCGCGGCCGGCACCGACGTGCGCACGGCGGTCGGCCGCACCACCTGCACCTGCACTGCCGGCGACGACGACGGCGCCAGCAGGTCGTCGCCCGGCCAGAGCACCTGGTATTCCGTGCCCGCAAGCGGCCAGACGTCGAAGCGCACCATCCCGTCCTGGTCCGTCCGGTCCTCCGCGACGCGCCGCCACACGGTGGCACCCGCCGGCCGCTGAACCAGCGTGACCTCGGCAGCCGGCAGGACGGACCCGCCGGCGTCGAGCAGACGCGCACGCAGCGACACCGGCGAACCGGGCACGACCGCGAGCGAGCTGGCGCTGACGCGCATCAGCGTGGGTGCCGCGGTGCCGCGGTCGATGGCCGCGCTCCCGAACAGCGAGGTCCGGAAGCTGGTGAAGTACGGGTACGGCCCGCTCATCCAGATGGCCTGCATCTGGGCGTCGGACGGCAGCCCGCGGGGCCGCACCGGGCGGACGTTCGTCTCGGTGCTTGCGCTCGTGATGGCCTCCGCCACCCAGGACGCGCCGGCATCGGGCGTGCGCCACCGCTCGATCTCGTTGACCGCCGGGTCGGCCGCCGGTCTCGACAGGTACACGATCGACGGGTTCGCGTGGTCGAGCGTGATGCCGCCGCTGTAGGAGGGCTCGCGGCCGTTCGTGGCTATCGCGCCGCCCGCGGTCGCCAGCTGCTGCACCTTCCACGCCGTGCCGTCGTAGCGGGCGTAGTGGTAGCGGTGGTCGGTCGGCGAGGGGATGGTCGCGAACACGACGACCGGGTGCCCCGCGGCGTCGAGCGCCACGTCGTGCACCCAACCGCTGACACCGGAGTCGGCCGCGCTCCACAGCAGGTCCCCCTGCGCCGGCGTAAGCGGCCCGTCCACGACCTGCTTGATGACCGAGCCGTTCGCGTGCAGGTACTGGCCGGCCCGGATCGCGCTGTAGAAGACCGAGGACTTCCGCTCATCGGGGTGCCCGTCCGTGAAGGCCATCGCGATCGTGCTGGCGCCGTCGCTGTCGTACTTCACGTACGGCCACTGGTTCGGCTCCTCCACCGCCACCACCGCCGGGCTCCAGGTGAGGCCGTCGTCGTCGGACGTGATGAACGCCTGGTGCAGGTACCCGGAGCGGAAGAACAGGTAGATGCGGCCGCTCTCGCCGGGCAGCAGGATGGGGTTCGTGTACGTGACGACGCGGTCGCCCGGGGCGAACGCCGTGATCGCACGGGACGGCCCGAACGACGCGATGTCGCCGGGGCGCGTCATGGTCCGGATCCAGATCGCACCCTCGTTGTGGCCCGACCAGAACACCGACACGCGGCCGTCCGGGTGGACGAGCAGTGACGGGTTGTTGTGGTCGTCGACCGCGAACAAGGTCCTGAGGGTGACCCAGGCCGCCTGCCTGGTGCCGTGGTCGAACGAGCTGACGACGATCCGGCCGGTGCTGTCGATCCACGCCGTCAGCGTGTGCGGCCGCGGGCTGCGCAGGTAGACCGAGCGCGGGTCGGAGAACCAGCACCAGGCGGCGCCGTCGCCCAGCACGCTGAGCTGTGACGCGTCGGCCGCCCTCGGCAGAGGCGCGTCGGCGGACGCAGCGGCGGGCACGCCGAGCAGCGCGAGCAGCAGGGTCAGCACGAGCAGCGGCTTCACCCCGGAAACGTAGGTGGGAGCACCGCTTGAGGTGGGCGAACTCGTCAGTCCGCCTCTGATCGGCTGCGCGTAAACAGGTCGACGACCACGGCGTCCCGCTCCGGCCGCCCCTGCACCAGCGTCGCGAACGCCTCGAACGAGCGCTGCTCGGCCGCCACCAGCTCGCGCACCTCGCGCAACCGCTCAGCGACGCGATCGACGGCGACGGGGCCGTACTCCAGGAGCGGCAGCAGCAGCTCGTCGACCATCCGTCGCCGCGTGTGCCACAGCGCCAGCGCGCGGAGCTCGGCGCGCGGGTCCGTCGGCATGTCCCGACCGTGCTATGCCGCGGCCGTTTCCGCAGCCGATCGGATCAACCCGCGGCGGACCCCACACGGGAACGCGGGGAGGGCGCGTCCTCCCACTCGCCCGCGCAGTCCGGGCAGCGCCACCGGAACGTCCCCGGCTGCGCGCTGAACACGGGTCGCCGTCGCGTGGTCGCGTGCTTGCCGCCCAGGTCCGTAGCGCAGTGCGGGCACGGGTCATACGGGGGTCGGCGCCGGGTGGTCACGCTATGGAGTTACCCGGCTACTTGTGGCTCACGCCTCAGGCGGGGATGTCCTCGCGCTCGGTCATCGGACGCGCCGGCAGCGGGTGGAACGGGGCCTCGCGGCCGGTACCGGAGGACGCCGCTCCGGGCTGCTTGCCGGTCTGCTCCTCGTGGTAGTCGTCCTCCACGTTGACGTCCCACACGCCCACGTCCGGCGTCTCGCCGCGGATCTCCTGCGACGCGATCAGCGCGGTCAGCATGCTGTGGTCCTGGTTGTTGTACTTGTGCATGCCGTTGCGCCCGACCGGGTGCACGTTCGGGGCGTTCTCGCTCAGCCAGTCGCGCATCGTCTGGACGTGCCGGGCGTAGTCGGCGTCATAGACCGGGTACGCCTTCGGCATCCGCACGACGTACCCCTCCTCGACCGCGTCCTCGTCGACCAGGCCGAGGATGTCCAGCTCGCGCTTGGCCAGCTGCACCAGCTCCGCGTCCGTCGACGTCCACAGCTCGTCGCCCTCGTTGACGAAGTACTCCAGCCCCAGGCAGGTGCGGCCGTCCTTGACCATGTACGGCGACCACGAGCCGAAGTTCTGCACCCGCCCGACCCGGGCGTCGGGCGAGTGGATGTAGATCCAGTTGTCGGGGAATCCGGCGCTCTCGGGCACGACCAGAGCCACCGTGACGAAGTCGCGGTAGCGCAGGCCGTCGGCGGCGGCGCGGACGCGGGCCGGCACCGGCGGGTCCATCGCGCGCAGCAGCGCACTCATCGGCATCGTCGAGACCACCGAGGTGCAGTCGTACGTGGTGGTGCCGCCCTCGCTCGTCGCGGTGACGGCGTACGCGCGACCGTCGCGGTGGTGGACGGTCGTCGCCGCCGTCTGCATGAGCACCTTGCCGCCCATGGCCTCGACGTGGTCGCGGCACCGCTGCCACATCAGGCCCGGACCGAACTTCGGGTACTGGAACTCCTCGATCAGGCTGGTGACGTCGGCGCCCTTGTTCAGCGAAGGGAAGATCGCGCGCACCACGGCCGTGCCGAGCGACAGGTTCTTGATCCGCTGCGCGGCCCAGTCGGCCTGCAGCTCGGTCGCCGGCATCCCCCACACCTTCTCGGTGTAGGTCTTGAAGAAGATCCGGTACAGCCGCCAGCCGAACCGAGCCGCGACCCAGCCCTCGAACGTCGTCTGGTCCTTCGGCGGCGAGACCTTCACCCACAGGTAGGACAGCACGCAGCGGATCGCCTCGAGCAGGCCGAGGCCCTTGAGCGCGTTCGCCGCCTTGAGCGGGTAGTCGAACAGCTTGCCGCCGTAGTAGATGCGGCTCATGCGCGGACGCATGAGGAACTCCTCGTCGGGGAGGATCTCGTGCCACAGCGCCTCGACCTCCGGCACCTTGGTGAAGAAGCGATGCCCGCCGATGTCGAACAGCCACCCGTTGCGCTCGACGGTCTGGCTGATCCCGCCGACCGTGTCGCTCGCCTCGAGGACCGTCACCGGCACCTC
>JBHENF010000061.1:0-6899 GCA_046262175.1 Mycobacteriales bacterium | reverse complement strand
TAGGCGCTAGTCGAGGATCGCGATGGCCGGGCTGTGCCCGCTCGGGTTCGTGGACGGCACGGTGTCGCGGACCAGCGCCTTCGGTGTGGTGCTGTCGTCGAAGGACGCGACGATCCGCCCGCTCGGCAGCAGCGTCACACTCGGGAAGTCGAAGCGGTCCGACAGGGCCGACACGACGCCGATACCGGTGGCGAGGTCACCCAGACCAACGGCGTACGTCTTGAGCAGCCGCGGCTGCGCCTTGCTCACGTCGACGCGCCAGACGAGGTCCTGCCCCTTCTTGGTCCTCTTGTCGTTGACGCGCGTCGCGACGACGGCCTGGCCGAGCTTGCCGTTGACCTTCACGTCGTAGAAGTCGGTGTCGGCGAACGGCTTCTCCTCCGGCGTCGTCAGCACCGTGGTGTGCCAGGTGCGCCCGCCGTCGGAGGACGTGCCGAGCTCGAGCTCGTGGTTGCCGACCTGCTGCACCTGCGTCAGCCAGCCGCGCGAGTCCTGCCGGACGACGCCCTTCGGCACCCACGGCAGCTGGACGCACTCCCAGGTGGTGGTCGTGGCGTTCAGCCGCGCGGCCGGGCAGGGCAGGTCGTCGCTGGAGTTGTTCAGCAGCAGCACGCCGCCTGCGTTCAGCGGGACGGTGTAGGTGCCGGGGTTCGGCTGCCAGTTGTCGGCGTCCGCGTTCTTCACGACCGGGATGGTGATGCGCACCGGCTCACCGGTCGCCTCGGAGTTCGGCGTGCTGACGGTGGTGTACGACAGGCCGTCGCCGCTGATCAGCTCGACCTGCTTAGTCACCGTGCCGCCCCGCACGATCGTCACGTACGGCACCTTCACGCCGTCGAGCACGAACGGGCCCTTGGCGTACGTGATCCACTCGCGGTCGAAGAACGGCGTCTTGATGGGCGCCTCCGCGACCTCCCACGTCTTGGTCTTCGCGGTGTACTTCACGCCCTGCAGGTGGTCGCCGGTGTACGGGTCCCAGCCGATGCCGAAGACGTCGCCGCCGGGGCCGCCGACGAGAGCGCCCTCGCCGTTGTAGAGCGGGGTCAGGAAGTCGACCTGCGACCAGGTCTTGCCGGCGTCGTCGCTGTAGTACGGCAGCGAGCCGCCGTACTCGAGGATCCGGCTGCCGGCGTTGGACACGTAGGTTTCGCAGCAGTTGCCGCCGGTGGACGTCCAGTGCCACTTCGCGGTGCCCGTGGCGCGGCCGGCGGCGTCGAACGTCTTGTACGTCGCGGCGTGCGGGACGGACGGGTAGGGCTTCGCGGTGGCGGGCTCCGACGGAACGCCGGGGCCGGCGACGGCGGTGCCGACGGCGAGGGCGGACAGAGCCAGGACGACGAGCGGCGTACGGCGCATGACCGGGGAGTTCGCCGTCGAGAGCAGGACTCCTGCTCGCAGGTCTGATCCAGCCGCCTCACAGGGAACGCACAGGCTCCGGCGGCAGACTCGGCCGGGTGACCTGCGAAGCGCGCCTGCTCGTCGTGGACGACGAGCCGAACATCGTCGAGCTGCTGTCGGCGTCCCTCCGGTACGCCGGCTTCGAGGTCGAGACCGCCACGAACGGGACCTCCGCGCTGCAGGTGGCGCGCACCTTCCGGCCGGACCTGCTCGTGCTCGACGTGATGATGCCGGAGATGGACGGCTTCGAGCTCGTCCGCCGGCTGCGCGGCGACGGGACGAGGACGCCGGTCCTGTTCCTCACCGCGCGCGACGCAACCGAGGACAAGGTGACCGGGCTGACGCTCGGCGGCGACGACTACGTCACGAAGCCGTTCAGCCTCGAGGAGGTCGTGGCCCGGATCCGCGCGGTCCTGCGGCGCACGTCGGAGAAGGAGGCGCGGGTCGCGACGCGGCTGGCGTTCGCCGACATCGAGCTCGACGACGAGACGCACGAGGTCTGGAAGGCGGGGCAGCCGGTGTCGCTGTCGCCGACGGAGTTCAAGCTGCTGCGCTACTTCCTGGCCAACCCGGGCCGGGTCCTGTCGAAGGCGCAGATCCTGGACCACGTCTGGAACTACGACTTCGGTGGCGACGCCAACGTCGTGGAGTCGTACGTGTCCTACCTGCGCCGCAAGGTCGACACGAGCGAGCCGCGGCTGCTGCAGACGCTGCGGGGGGTGGGGTACGTGCTGCGCCGCCCCGCGACATGAGGTCGGTGCCGCTCCGGATCAAGCTGGTCGCCGCGCTGACCGTGCTCGTGGCGCTGGCGCTGCTGGTCTCCGGCTTCGCGGCGTCGGCGGCACTGCGCGGCTACCTGATGGACCGCGTCGACGAGAACCTCGTGCGGACGGTGCAGCTCGCGGACCGCCGCGGCCCGGCCCGCGACGACCGGCCACGGCTGCGGCGACCGGACGAGTACGCGGTGCAGCTCTACGCGCCGGACGGGACGGTGGCCCGGGCGTTCGCCGCTGCCGCCCCGGTGGTGCCGCCTGGGCAGGTGGCCGCTCGGACAGGGCGGCCGTTCACGGCCGGAGGGGCCGGCCGGCAGTGGCGCGTCGTCGTGGTGCCGCTGGGGGCCGGTGTCGTCGCGGTGGCCGCGGACCTGAGCGAGGTGAGCAGGACCCTGCACCGGCTCGCTCTGCTCGAGCTCGGCATCGGTGCCGTCGTGCTGCTGCTGTTCGCGGGGATCGGGTACGGCGTGGTGCGCACCAGCCTGCGGCCGCTGGTCGAGGTGGAGGAGACGGCCGAGGCCATCGCGGCCGGGGACCTGACCCGGCGCGTGCCGGAGGACGATCCCCGCACGGAGGTGGGCCGGCTGGCGCGCGCCCTGAACGCGATGCTCGGCCAGATCGAGCACGCCTTCCGCTCGCAGCAGGCGTCCGAGACCGCGGCCCGGACGTCCGAGGAGCGGATGCGCCGCTTCGTCGCCGACGCCTCGCACGAGCTGCGCACGCCGCTGACGTCGATACGCGGGTTCGCGGAGCTGTACCGGCAGGGGGCGGTGCCCGTCGGCGCCGACCTCGACCGGGTGATGGGGCGCGTCGAGGGCGAGGCGGCCAGGATGGGCCTGCTCGTCGAGGACCTGCTGCTGCTCGCCCGGCTCGACCAGCAGCGGCCGCTGCAGCAGGAGCCGGTCGACCTGCTGGTGCTGGCGACGGACGCGGTGCACGACGCGCAGGCGGTGGCCCCCGACCGGACGATCACCCTGGAGGTGTCGGCGTACGACGCGCCGGTGGTGATCGGCGACGACGCTCGGCTGCGCCAGGTGTTCGGGAACCTGCTGGGCAACGCGCTGACGCACACGCCGGACGGGACGCCGGTGACGGTGCGGGTGTCGACCGCGGACCGGTCCGCGGTCGTGGAGGTGCAGGACGAGGGGCCGGGGCTGCCGCCCGACGCTGCGGCGCGTGCGTTCGAGCGGTTCTACCGCGCGGATGCCTCCCGTACCCGGGCGCAGGGCGGCAGCGGGCTCGGGCTGTCCATCGTGGCGGCGCTGGTCGAGGCGCACGGCGGCACCGTGGAGCTCGACACGGCGGTCGGCGCGGGGGCGACGTTCCGGGTGCGGCTGCCCCTCGCCGCC
This sequence comes from Mycobacteriales bacterium, assembly GCA_046262175.1. Classification (GTDB taxonomy): domain Bacteria; phylum Actinomycetota; class Actinomycetes; order Mycobacteriales; family SCTD01; genus RYN-124. Next base: position 3,379 of record JBHENF010000061.1, on the reverse strand, counting down.
TGACCGCGCCGTCAGCTGCAGACGGGACCGTCGGGGTCGCCCTGCAGAGCCTCCAGCAGCGCGGTGCTGATCGCCTTCAGCTGCTGCTGCTGCTGCGCCGTCAGCGGGTCGAACACGTGCTTGCGGACGCTCTCGACGTGCAGCGGCGCCGCGGCTGCAAGGGCAGCGAACCCGTCGTCCGTCAGCCGGGCGATCTGGCCGCGCTTGTCGTCAGCGCAGCTCTCCCGCTTCACCCAGCCGGAGTCCTCGAGCCGTGCCACGGCGTGCGAGAGCCGGCTGCGCGAGGACTGCGACCGGTCCGCGAGCGCGCTCATCCGCAGGGCCCGGTCCGGCGCCTCGGACAGCCGGACGAGAATCTCGTAGTACGCGTGCGGGATCTTCGCGTCCCGCTGCAGCTCTCGGTCCAGCTGCTCGAAGACGAGCTTGTTCGCGCCGAGGAACGCGCGCCAGACCTGCTGCTCGTCCGCGGTCAGCCACCTGGTCATGGGGTCAGCCTACCGGAGATGTTGAGCGCTCAACATCCACTGATGTGTGTCGTACGCCGCAACTGTCGGTGCCGCGTGATGCCATGCCTACATGGTGCTCCCGTCCGCCGCTCAGGTTGCCGCTCCCGAGGTGTTCGGCGCGCTGCGTGTCGCGGTCATCCGCGAGCTGGACTCACCGGCTGTCCGCGACCTGCTGGACGAGCTCGTCACCCGCGGCTGGCGACCGCGCCAGCTGCGCGAGCGGGTGGGCGTGCTCCCGGTGCAGCCCACCAGCGCGCAGGATGCCGCCGTCATCACGGCAGAGCTGCGCCGGCTGCTCGAGGAGTCGTCGCCGCAGGAGCAGTACGACGCCGAGCTGGCCCGCCGTGCGCGGGAGCGGGAGGACGCCGCGCGCGACGCGCCCGCGCCGGCCGCGCCGGACGAGCGCTCCCGGTGGATCGCGGCGATCCGCGGCAGCCTGAAGGGCAGCCGCACGCGCGTCCCATTCGGGCCGCCGGTGCGGCTGCGGCCGGACTGCGCGCTCTGCACCGGCGAGGCGGAGTTCTTCGTACGCCGCGACGTCCACCTGTGCAGCAGCTGCGTCGACCTGCTCGCGGCCGGTGAGGTGCGGGCCGAGCGGGAAACCGGCAGCTAGCTCAGCCGAGCCACCAGCACCGAGACGTCGTCCACGGCGGGTCCGGCTGCGTCGGCCGCGGCCAGCAGCAAGCTCGCAGCCTGGTCGGGGAGGGCGCCGATCGCCGCTCGGCCGAGCTCACGAGCGTCCAGCTCGACCGAGCCGCGGTCGTCCGTCAACCCGTCCGTGTAGAGCACCAGCAGCGCGCCGAGCGGCAACAGCGCCCGGTGCTCCGCCAGCGGCGGCAGCGCGTCCAGGGCTGCGAGCGCGAGCGGTGGACCGGGGACCACCGGCAGCTCGACGACCGCATCCGTCAGCACCAGCGGGTTCGGATGTCCCGCGGTGGCCACCCGTACCGAGGTGCCGTCCACACACACGGCGACCGCCGTGACGAACGCGTCCGGCGCCACCTCCGGCCGCAGCACCCCGTCAAGCGCCGCGAGCAGCGCGGCAGGCCCGGCAGCATGCGGCAGCAGGGCCCGCGTCGCCGCCCGTACCGCCAGCGCAGTCGCGGCGGCGTCCAGCCCGTTGCCGCACACGTCCGCGACCACCAGCCACCGGGTGCCGCCGACGAGCTCGTCCAGCACCACGTCCCCGCCGACGGCGTCGCGCAGCGGCACCTGTCGGACGCCGGGCACGGCCGGCCGCACCAGGCCGGTGACGAGGCTCGCCAGGCGCTGCTCGACCGCGGCCGCACCGGCGACCCGCGTCAGCGCCGCTCCGGCGGCCGCGGCCACCCGCTCCAGCCGGGACACGTCCTCCGGCGGCGCGCTGTCGCAGGACAGCAGCAGCGCGCCCGCCTTCCCCCACGGCACCGCACACCAGCCGGGACCCGGCCCGCGAACGACCGCGCGGCCGGTGCGGATCGCCTCCGTCGCGGGCAGGCCGCTGTCGAGCGGCAGCCGGGCGCCGGGCGCCATGGTGTCGCAGTCGTACCCGGTCGAGCCCACCACCACGGCCTCGCGCCCGGCGCGCTGCAGCAGCGCCACCCCGCGCACTCCCGGCAACGCGGCCAGCAGCGGGCAGACGGCGTCGACCACGTCCAGCGCGCCAGCTGCGCCGGCGAGTGCCTGCAGGACGTCCAGCAGCACCCGCTCCGGCAGGGCGAGGGCATGCAGCGGCGCGACAACCCGCGCGCGTGCCTCCGCTGCCATGCCGCCCCCTCCGGCGATCTTCCCGAGCCTACGGCCGTACGCCCGACCGGGACCAGGATCTGGGTGGGGGATCTGCCGAGGGTCACCCGTACGGGTGGTAACAGCGGCTCGCTGAGACACTGGGAGCTCCCGACCCGAGGAGACCCCGTGCCGCTCGACCCGCCGATCGCCGCCGTCCTGCAGATGCTCGCCGACAGCGGTTCGCCGATGTCGATGATCGACGGCACCCCTGAGCAGGCGCGGGAGGGCTTTCGCACGATGACGGTCGGCGCGCGTGACGCTGCGGCGCTGCCGCAGGTCCGGTCGATCGAGGACAGCACCACCGACGGCGGCATCCCCATCCGCATCTACCGGCCGGAGGCGGACGGGCCGGTGCCCACCGTCGTGTTCTTCCACGGCGGCGGCTTCGTCATCGGGGACATCGAGACGCACGACGACCACACGCGGTTGATCTGCAAGCAGGTAGAGGCCGTCGTAGTCAGCGTCGACTACCGGCTGGCGCCGGAGCACCCGTTCCCGGCCGGCTTCGAGGACTGCCTCGCGGCGACCCGCTGGGTCGCCGACAACATCGCGCAGCTCGGCGGCGACGCCGACCGCATCGCGGTGGCCGGCGACAGCGCGGGCGGCAACCTGGCGGCCGCCGTCGCCCTCGCCTGCAAGGCGGACGGCCCGCCGCTCGCCGCGCAGCTGCTCATCTACCCGGGGGTGGACTTCCGTGACGAGGACCTGCACCCGTCGCGCATCGAGAACGGCGAGGGCCTGTTCCTGACGGCCGAGGACATGCGCTGGTTCGGCAACCACTACCTGTCCGACCCCGCGCACCGGCAGGACCCGCGCGCGTCGGTGCTGGTGGCGCCGGACCTCACCGGGCTGCCTCCGGCGGTCGTCGGCACCGGCGAGTACGACCCGCTGCGCGACGAGGGCGAGGCCTACGCGAAGGCGCTCGAGCAGGCCGGCGTGAAGGTCGTGCAGCGCCGGTACGACGGGCTGATCCACGGCTTCTTCGGCATGGGCGCGTGGTCCCCCGCAAGCGCCGCCGCAGCCGCGGACCTGTGCGAGGAGCTGCGGGCCCTGCTCGCCTGAATGCCGCGCGCTGCTCGGGTAGCCGCCGGGCACGGATTGCGGTA
>JBHENF010000060.1:0-16056 GCA_046262175.1 Mycobacteriales bacterium | reverse complement strand
GGAGAACTGCGTTCCGCTGTAGTCGCTGGCGTCGAACATGGAGCGCTTTTGGTTCAGGGTCCAGCCGTACGCGCCCTGGCTCAGCACGTCGAGGACCAACGTCCGGTCGAGCCCGAGCTCCGTGCCGAGGCGCAGCGCCTCGCCGAGCCCCGCCGCCAGTACGCCGATGCCCTGGTTGACGACCAGCTTCAGTGCGCTTCCGGCCCCGACGGCACCGACGCGCCGGACGCGCGCCGGGTCGGCCCACAGCTGAAGCAGCGGCTCCGCGGCCGGCCAGTCGTCCTCATGGGCGCCCGCGAGGACGCCGAGGGTGCCGTCGGTAGCCGGGCCGACGGAGCCGGCGACCGGCGCGTCGACGTACCGGGCTCCGGCGTCACTGCAGAGCCGACCGAACTCGCGCGCCGCGTCCGGTCCGATGGTCGTGCTGTCGATGACGAGCAGCCCCTTGCGGACGACCTGCGTCAGCACCTCCCGGACGCTGTCCGGCCCGAACAGCATGAGCACCACGGCGTCGGCGTCCTGAGCGGCCTCGGCGGGCGTCTTCGCCTCCGTGGCGCCGGCCTCCACGAGGTCCCCCGCCTTCCCTGGCGTGCGGTTCCAGACGACCAGCTCGTGGCCGGCGGTGAGCACGTGGCGGGACATCGCGACGCCCATGCGTCCCAGGCCGAGGAAGGCGACTCTCATGGCCGCGACAGTAGGTCAGCCGCTACGGCCGCTCGTGTGCCGTATGACCACGACCCGGTCGCCAGGCTGCAGCTGCTCGGCGGCAGGTGTCCCGAACTTGTGCAGCGCGCCCCCGCGCAGGACGGCCACGACGAGGTCAGCGCTGCTCCGCGCCGGGGCGCCTGCCTCGCCCGGGAGCAGGTCGCGCTCCACGAGCTCGAGGTCCTGGTTCGGCACCAGCAGGTCCTCGAACAGCTCCCCCGTCGCGGGACTCGCCACCGCGAGCCCCAGCAGGCGCCCCGCCGTCTCCGACGACACGACGACGCTCGTCGCTCCGCTCTGGGTGAGCAGCGGCGCGTTCTCCGCCTCTCGTACCGCGACCACCACCGGCGCAGTCGCGTTCAGCTGGCGGACCGTCAGCGTCACGAGGACAGCGGTGTCGTCCCGCTGCGTCGCCACCACGACCCGCGCGGCCTCGACGACCTGGGCGGCCACCAGGACGTCGTAGCGCGTCGCGTCACCGCCGATCGCCGCGAGCCCGTCCGCGTTCGCCTCGGCCACCCGCGCGGCGTCTGGGTCGACCACCACGATCTGGGCGGGATCGTGCCCGTCGGCGACGAGCGCCCGTACCGCGCTGCGACCCTTCGTGCCGTACCCGACGACGACCGTGTGTGCTCGCACCTTGCGCCTCCACTGGCGAAGCCGCCACTGCTCGCGGGTGCGCTCGGTGAGCACCTCGAGCGTCGTGCCGACGAGGATGATGAGGAAGACGATCCGCAGCGGCGTCACGAGCAGGACGTTGAGCAGGCGCGCCGTGTCCGTGGCGGGCGTGACGTCGCCGTACCCGGTCGTCGAGAGGCTGACCGTCGCGTAGTAGACGGCGTCCAGGAACGACAGCCGGTCGTCGACCGTGTCGCGGTACCCGTCGCGCCCGAGGTAGACGACCAGCACCGTTGCCGCCAGGACGGCGCTGGCCAGCACGAACCGCCGCAGCACCGCGCGCTGCGGCGGCTCCTCGTCGTGCGGCAGCCGCACGAGCTGCAGCGGCGGAGGCGTCGGCACGACGTCACCGTACGGAGCCTGCTGTCCGTACGACAGAATGGCGTTCTGTCCCCGTTGTCAGGAGCGCTCGTGCTGCAGCCCCAGTTCGCCTCTGTCGCCGACGTGAAGGAGCGCCTGCACAACGCCGGCTACCTCACCGACGATGCGATCGCCACCACCGTCTTCCTCGCCGACCGGCTCGGCAAGCCGCTGCTCATCGAGGGCCCTGCGGGTGTCGGCAAGACCGAGCTGGCGAAGTCGGTCGCCGCTGCGACGGATGCAGAGCTCATCCGCCTGCAGTGCTACGAGGGTCTCGACGAGGCGCGCGCGTTGTACGAGTGGAACTACAAGAAGCAGCTGCTGCGCATCCAGGCGAGCAAGGACGACGACAGCTGGGACGAGATCCACGACGACGTGTTCGCGGAGGAGTTCCTGCTCTCGCGCCCGCTGCTGACCGCGATCCGCCGCACGGAGCCGACGGTGCTGCTCATCGACGAGACCGACAAGGCCGACGTCGAGGTCGAGGGGCTGCTGCTCGAGGTGCTCAGCGACTTCCAGATCACGATCCCCGAGCTCGGCACCATCAAGGCCGCGCGCCGGCCGCTGGTGTTCCTGACGTCCAACGCCACGCGCGAGCTGTCCGAGGCGCTCAAGCGGCGCTGCCTCTACCTGCACCTGGACTACCCGGACGCGGAGCGCGAGAAGGCGATCGTGCTGTCCCGCGTACCGGAGGTGGCGGAGCAGCTGGCCGAGCAGCTCGTCCGGACGGTGCGAGCCCTGCGGTCCCTGGAGCTGAAGAAGTCGCCGTCGATCTCGGAGAGCATCGACTGGGCGCGCACGCTGGTGGCGCTGGGGCTGGACACCCTCGACGAGCAGGCCGTGAAGGACACGCTCGGCGTCGTGCTCAAGCACGCGAGCGACCACGAGCGGGCCGCGACGCAGCTCAAGCTGAACTGACATGAGCACCGGGCTGCTCGAGCGCGAGATCGCCTTCCTGGATGCGCTGCGCGCGGCGGGGATCAGCGTGTCGCTCGCCGAGGTCCTCGACGCGACGCGGGCACTCGGGGCGATCGACCTGATGGAGCGCGAGCAGCTGCGACAGGCCTTCGCGGCCTGCGTGCTCAAGCGGCCGGCGCACCGGACGACGTTCAACACGCTGTTCGACCTGTGGTTCCCGCCGGCGCTGGGCGACAGCGTCGCGGCCGAGTTCGCCGCCGAGCCTCAGCTGGACGAGGACGGCGACCCGATGCCGGCCGACCCTTCGGTGCTGCGCGAGCTGCTCAAGCAGCTGTTGCTGAACGGTGACGAGGAGGCCCTGCGGAAGTTCGCGCGGCAGGTGGTCAGCGACCTCGGGCGGTCCGACAGCGCGCCGGGCCGGCAGTCGTGGTTCTCGTACAAGGTGCTGCGCTCGCTCTCGCCGGAGACGCTCATGGCGTCGCTGCTCGAGAACCTGCTTGCCGGACAGGAGAAAGGCGGCCTGGCGGAGCGGGTCGCGCGGCAGACCATCAACGAGCGGATCCGGCAGTTCCAGGAGATGGTCGAGTCGGAGGTACGGCGGCGGCTGGCCGAGGACCGCGGCGTCGAGCAGGTCAGCAAGAACGCCGTGCAGCCACTGGCCGAGCAGGTCGACTTCCTGCGGGCCAGCCGCGACGACATGGCCGAGCTGCGCCGGCAGGTCTTCCCGCTGGCGCGCCGGCTTGCCACGCGGCTGACCGCGCGCCGTCGGCTCGGTCGCAGCGGGCGGCTCGACTTCCGCCGTACGGTTCGCGCCTCGCTCGGCACCGGCGGCGTCCCGATCGTCACGCACCACCGGCCGCACAAGCCGCACAAGCCGGAACTCGTCGTGCTGTGCGACGTCAGCGGCTCGGTCGCGGGGTTCGCGCACTTCACCCTGATGCTGGCGTACGCGCTGCGCGAGCAGTTCACGAAGGTGCGCGCGTTCGCGTTCATCGACACGTGTGACGAGGTGACCCGCTTCTTCACCGCGGGCGGCGATGTCGCGGATGCCCTCGCACGCATGTCGTCGGAGGCGCAGCTGGTCTGGTTCGACGGGCACAGCGACTACGGGCACTCCATCGAGACGTTCGCGGAGAACTACCCGGACGCCGTCGGACCGCGGACGTCGCTGCTGATCCTCGGCGACGCGCGCAACAACTACCGGGCAACCGCGCTGCCGACCCTGCGCGGACTGGTGCAGAAGTCCCGGCACGCCTACTGGCTCAACCCGGAGCCGTCGGCGTACTGGGGTAGCGGGGACAGTGCGACGTCGCAGTACGCGGACGTCATCGAGATGGTCGAGGTACGCAACGCCGTGCAGCTCGAGGACTTCGTCCAACGGCTCCTGCCGGCGTGAGCCTGCTGGACCGCATCGACGCGTACTGCGACGCGGTTCCGCGGTCGGCTGCGCTGGTCGAGGAGTTCGGCCCGCTCCGGCTGTTCGTCCCGAACGGGTCAGGTCATCCCTGGTACGCCCGGCCGGTTGCGGCCGATGTGCAGGTGACCGCTGACGACGTGCAGCGGGTGCTGGCGCGGCAGTGCGCGCTGGGCCTGCCGGTCGCGGTCGAGTGGCTGCAGGGCCGGCCGGAGGGGCTCGAACAGCTGGCTGCGGAGGCGGGGCTGCACGTGCACCGGTACCCGCTGATGGCGGCGGAGCGGGTGGCCGAGCCCGCGTCCGTCAATGCGGACGTGCGGCTGCTCGGACCGGACGACGACCTCGCGGGGGCTGCCGCGGTGGCCGACATCGGGTTCGGCGCTGCCGGCACCGCCGTGGGGGAGCAGGGCGTGGAAGCCCTGGCGCGCAAGGAGGTTCCGGACCTGATACGGCACGTGGCGGAGGGAACGCGGGCCGTCGCCGCCGCCTTCCTCGACGGCCAGCCGGTCGCGCGCGGGGGCATCGCGGTCGTGGGGGACGTCTGCGAGATCGCGGGTGTCGCCACGCTGCCCGGCTTCCGCCGCCGCGGCCTCGGCGCCGCCGTCACGTACGTGCTCGCGCAAGAGGCCGCGCGGCGAGGAGCCCGACTGCTCTGGCTCATGGCCGACAGCGACGACGTGGCCCGCATCTACGGCGGGCTGGGCTTCGAGCGGGTCGGGATCGCGTGCGCAGCCGAAGCCGCGGGGGCGTGACGCGAACCGATCGCTGCTGAGCTGCGTCCTAACGGTGTGGACGACCTCGAGGAGTGGCTGGCCCGCGACTACGCCACGGCGTACCGCACGGCATGCCTGGTGCTGCGCAACCCTGATGACGCCGAGGACGCGGTGCAGGAGGCGTTCCTGCGCGTGTGGCGCTTCCGGGACGCGATCCCTGACGGTGCGGGTCGTACGGCCTGGCTGTACCGCGTCGTCGTGAACGCGTGCATCTCGCGGATCCGGAGCGAGAGCGCGCGCACCGGCCGCGATGACGGCGCCGACGCGCTGACGACCCTGCCGGACCGCTCGCCGGAGCCGGCCGTCCTGGCTGAGCGGACGCAGCTCGCCGGCACCGTCGCTGCCGCGCTTGCGGACCTGCCGGAGCACCTGCGCGTACCGGTCGTGCTCCGGTTCTACGCCGGCCTGTCGGAGAAGGAGATCGCCACCGCGATCGACCGCCGGCCGGGCACTGTGAAGTCCCGGCTGCACGAGGCGCGCCAACAGCTCGCCCGGGACCCGCGCCTCGGCGGCTGGGTCCGTACCGATGACGACGTGCTGGAGGTCAGCCGATGAGCACCCTGACGGACGAGACCCTGACCGCCCTGCTGGCCGAGGCCGGCAACGACTACGCCGTGCCCGCGCACGGGCCGGCCGAGGTGCTGGCGGTGCTCGCCGAGGCGCCGCCTGTCGTGCCCCTGGTGCGCCGCCGGTGGCTGCAGCTGTCAGCCGCCGCGTGCGTGGCGCTGGCCGCGGTGCTGCTGCTGACCGCCCGCTCGGGCGACGGCGGTGCGGCCCAGGTCAGCGCGGGCAGCGGGCAGGCCGACAGCTCCGGCGCTGTTGCTGGAGCGCCTCAGGCCGTGACCGAGCAGCTGGCGCGGCGTGACGTCGCGACGACACCGATGAAGGCCGCCGCGGGGACAGCCGCGGGATCCGCAGGAACCTTTGGGGCGGCTCCCGCCCCGGCTGCGCCGGCACCGGCAGGGGCGCAGCCCGAGGTTGCCGTACCGCAGCAGCCGGTGACCGCCGCCGTCGGTGACGAGGGCGACAGCCGCGTGGTGAAGACCGGCGCGATCGAGCTGGTGGCGCCGGACAAGAAGGTGAGCTCCGTCCTCGACGCGGTGCTGGCCGCGGCCAAGGCGCAGGGCGGCTACGTCGCCTCGAGCAGCACGGACGAGTACGGCGCAACGCCGAGCGGGTCCGTGACGGTGCGCGTCCCCGTCGCGCGCTTCGAGGCGCTCGTCGGGCAGGTGCGCCGGCTGGCGGAGGTGCGTACGGCGACGTCCAGCGGCAAGGACGTGACGGCGCAGTTCGCCGACCAGGAGGCCCAGCTGCGCACGCTGCGCGCCACCCGCGAGCGCTTCCTCGAGATCCTCGCCCGGACGAGGACCATCTCGGAGATCCTGGCGGTGCAGCAGCGGGTGGACGGCGTCACCGGGCAGATCGACCGGCTGGAGGGCGCGAAGAAGCTGCTCGCGTCACAGAGCGACCTGTCGACGCTGACCGTGAGCGTGACGGAGAAGGACGACGTGCGGGTGCTCGCGAAGGCGCCGCGCAGCGGTCTGTCGCAGGCCTTTCACGACGCGAAGGACGGGTTCGTCAGCGGCATCGAGGCGGTGGTCCGGCACAGCGGACGGGCGCTGGTGTGGGTGCTGTTCCTGGTGCTCGCCCTCGTCGTCGGACGGCTGGGCTGGAAGGTGGCGCGGCGGCGGCTCGTGTAGGCCTGCCCGCACTAGGCTCCCGACGCGTGGGCAGACGCATCGGCGTGATGGGTGGGACGTTCGATCCCGTCCACCACGGGCACCTGTCGGCTGCCAACGAGGTGGCCGCGCTGCACCGGCTCGACGAGGTCGTCTTCGTCCCGACGGGGCAGCCGTGGCAGAAGAGCTCCCGCGACGTCAGCCCGGCCGAGGACCGCTACCTGATGACGGTCGTCGCGACGGCGTCGAACCCGCTGTTCACCGTCAGCCGGACCGACATCGACCGGCCAGGTCCGACGTACACGTACGACACCCTGCGCGAGCTGCGGACGACGTACGAAGGTGACGAGCTGTTCTTCATCACCGGCGCCGACGCGCTGGCGCAGATCCTCGGCTGGCAGCACGCCGAGCAGCTGTTCGCCTTGGCGCACTTCATCGGCGTGAGCCGGCCGGGCTTCGAGCCCGTCGACCTCAGCGGCTTCCCGGACGGCTCGGTGACGCTGCTCGAGGTCCCGGCGCTGGCGATCTCCTCCAGCGACTGCCGGGCGCGCGTGGCCGCGGGTTCGCCGGTCTGGTACCTCGTCCCGGACGGCGTCGTGCAGTACATCAGCAAGCGCGGCCTGTACGCGTGACCGACATGAGCGCCCGCGGCCGCCGGGCGGAGCTGCGCCGGCAGCGCAGGAAGCGGCAGCGCCAGGTCCTGGCCGTCGTGCTCGCGGTCGCGGTCGTCGCACTCGCCGTCGCCACGTACTCGCTCACCCGCAGCGACCGGACGCCACGCGCCACCCTCGCCAAGCAGACGCGGACGCAGTCGACGGTGCTGTTCCAGGTGCAGGGCGAGAACGGCGCGGCGGTCGGGAGCGCGCTGCTCGCGCACGACCCGGCCAGTCGCAGCGGTGCGGTCGTCCTCGTGCCGCCGCAGGTCATCGTGACGGTCCCGGGCACGGGGACGCTGCAGCTCGGCAAGGCCCTGAGCAGCGTGCCGCCGGCACGGTCCCGGGCCGCACTCGCCGACCTTATGGGCGTCACCGTCGACGCCGGCTGGGTCATCAACATCCCCACGCTGACCGCGCTCATCGACCAGGTCGGGGGCGTGACGGTCGACGTCGACGTGCCGGTGGTGGTGAGCCGCACCGTCCTGCTGAACCCCGGAACGCAGCGCGTCGACGGCGCGCGCGCGACGCAGTTCCTGCGCTACCTCGCCTCCGGGGAGCAGGAGCAGTCGCGGCTCGCCCGGCTGCAGGAGGTGTTCGACGGGCTGCTCGGCGCGCTACCGCGCCCGACGGCGCAGGTCACGTCCGCGCTCTCCGGACTCGGCCCGCGCTCGGACAGCAGCATCCCGACGCCGCAGCTCGCCGCCTTCCTCGTCGGGCTCGCGACCGACAGCCGCGACGACGCGCTCCAGTACGACACCCTCCCGGTCATCCCGATCGACCCTGGCGACGGCGTGACGTCGTTCCGGAGCGACCCGGACTCGACGCGGGCGCTGGTCGACCGGTTGCTCGCGCAGTCCGTCCCCGCGGGCGCGCGGCAGTCCGGCAACCGGGTGCTCGTGCTCAACGGCGTCGGCACACCCGGCCTCGGTGAGAAGGTGCGCGCACGGCTGGTGCCGAACGGGTTCGTCTTCGTCGGCTCGCGCAACAACGCCTCGTTCGGCGTGGCGAACACACGGGTGCTGGTGAAGGAAGCGACCCCGGAGGCGCAGGCGCTCGGGGTGAAGGTGGCGAAGGCCCTCGGCGTCAGCGAGGACGCGGTGCAGACAGCTGACCTCGGCTCGATCGCGGACGTCGTCGTCGTCGTGGGGTCCGACTTTCAGCCCGGCACGTAGCCTTGTGGTCGCACCTGCCGACCGACGAGAGAAGAGACCGTGCCCGCGTCTGAGCGCGCCGTCGAGCTGGCCACGGCCGCCGCGCAGGCGGCTGCCGACAAGCTCGCCCAGGACGTCCTGCTGCTCGACGTGAGCGAGCAGCTCGTCATCACCGACGTGTTCCTGCTCGCTTCGGCGCCGAACGACCGCCAGGTCAAGGCTGTCGTCGACGAGATCGAGGACCGGTTGCGCGACCTGGGCGCGAAGCCCGTACGGCGTGAAGGTGCCCAGGAGGGCCGATGGGTGCTGCTCGACTTCGCCGACATCGTCGTCCACGTGCAGCACGAGGAGGAGCGCATCTACTACGCGCTCGAGCGCCTCTGGAAGGACTGCCCGGTCATCCCGTTCGTCGACGCCGACCGGGCCCGCGCCGCGGAGCGTTGAGCGCGCCCCGGCGCGTCGTCGTGCTGCGGCACGGCCGTACGGCGTGGAACGACGAGGGGCGCATCCAGGGCCAGCTCGACGTGCCGCTCGACGACGTCGGGCTGGCGCAGGCGGCGGCGGTCGCGGAGGTGCTCGCCGAGGCTCGTCCGTACGCGCTGGTCTCGAGTGACCTGTCGCGCGCGCGGCAGACGGCCGAGCCGCTGGCAGCGCGCGCGGGTGTCCAGCTGATCACGGATCCGCGGCTGCGCGAGATCTCGCTGGGTGCGTGGGAAGGCATGACGTCGGACGAGGCGTCCGCGAGCTATCCGGTCGAGCACGAAGCCTGGCGCGCCGGCGAGGACGTACGCCGCGGTGGGGGTGAGACCTACGCGGAGGCGGGGCAGCGCGGGGCCGCCTGTGTCGTCGAGTCCCTGACAGCTGTGCCGGCCGGACAGACCCTCGTCGCGGTCACGCATGGCGGGACCGCCCGCGGCACGCTCGGCGTCCTGCTCGGGCTCTCCGTGGCGGACTGGTGGCTGCTGGCGCCGCTCGGCAACACCTGCTGGTCCGTGCTCGCCGAAGGCCAGCGTGGGTGGCGGCTGGAGCGGCACAACGCCGGCCTCGGCCCGCTCGTCGGCGACGCCACCGGCGCGCACGACCTGGGCAGCCGGCCGGTCGGCGGCTCCAGCTCCAGCCCGGACGTGGAGCCCCGGCAGTCCCTGTAGAGTGACCGGGCAACGACGGGGCTGTGGCGCAGCTGGTAGCGCACCACACTGGCAGTGTGGGGGTCAGGGGTTCGAGTCCCCTCAGCTCCACCCGTGGTGACCTGGGACGATGACGCAGAGTCATCGTCCCAGGTGGCGTTTTCGTGCTCGTGTGCCCGCCGCGTGCCCGATCTCGACTCCCACATTGGTTTTTCGGGAACGGGGTGTGCCGTCTGCCAGCTCGACCGGGCGTGCTGAGGCCGCATCCGACGCCGATCGCGCGGTGACACGTGCCGTGGATCGGGCACGCAGCGGGCACAGAACCCGCGCCCGAGCGGGGGAGCGGGGATTCAGGCGCTCACCTGGGCGAATTGAGACGTCCTGACTGCCACATAACGACGGTGGCGGTCCCGCAGGCGCGGCGGGTTCGCAGGGCGGGGACCCGTGGCCGTAGGCCGTCGGCGGCGGCCGGGATCCGGTGTCAGTTGAGCAGTAGGACATCAAGCGTCACATCCGGTAGGGCCGCCACGCCGACCTGATGGAAGCCCGACGTTGTGCGGCGCGACCTGAGCAGTGAGTGGACGGGTCGGTTCAAGCTCCAGGAAAGCCTTGACCGCCTTCGTCGCAATGCCCCGGCCCCAGAACTGTCGCCCAAACCAGTATGCGAGTTCTCGACCGGTCTCACCGTCCCAGGAGGTCAGGATCCCCACGAAGTCACCGTCGACCTCTGCCGCACGCGCCGTGCCCGCTGGATCTGTGCGTAGTCGCCCCCATTGCTGGTCGAACGCGGCCCGATCACGGGGACGGAACGCGGCTAGGGCGTTGGCCTGCGGGTCGCGCTGATGCTCGAAGTACGCCGGCCCGTCCTTGTCCCGTAGGGGCCGGAGCCGGACTGTGACCTCTTCCGCGGGCGTGGTCGTTGCCGCACTGTGACGACGGCGACCATGCAGGACAAGGGTGCGGTCACTCGTAGTTTCTGTGCCCGCCGCTGGTGCAGGTGGCGGCGGCGGGTTCAGGCGGTGGGTGCAACACCTCGTGAGTTGATCTCTCTCAGGAGGTGTTGTCTTGATCGTTTGGCTGCGCAGCGAACGCGGAGCCGTGAATGCGCTGCCACGTTCCTTCGAGGATCGCGGCGCGTGCCCGCACGGCCAGACGTGTCTGCGTGGAGGGTCCGGGTCGTGACGCGTCCACGAGCCTGCGCGTAACGAGGCCCGAAGTTTCGACGCGGCCTACCGGCGGCGGTTAGCCCTCATCGTCCTCCAGGTGCCGGCGGAGCGCGTCGGCTGTCACCTTGTTGCGGATGAACAACGCCAATGACTCCGGGGTTTCCAGCTCCGGTGACGGGCCAGCCTGTGGCGACGAGCCGGCCGGACCCGATGTGCCCTCACCGGCCGCCGGCGCGGCCCCCAGGGCCTGCCGTTGAGCGGCCTCGACCCCCGGGGGCTGAGCGCCGCGCCCGGACCGGTGGGGCGGCCGGGGCAGGCGCATCTCCAAGGTGTCGGCAGCAACCGGGCGCGGGTCTTCACCCATTCGGGTGACTGCAAGTAGGTCTTGGCGGGCCTGTCGGCGCGCGTTTAGGCGCGCCGATGTTCCTAGTGCCGGCTCTTGCCGTCACCCCGCACTGGAGGTACCCGCCGCATGTCTCGCACGCCCCTTCGCGTCAGCCTCGCCGTCAGCTCCGTCGCCGCGCTGGCCACCGCGCTAGCCGTGTCGGTCCCTGCCGTCAGCGGGGTCAGCCCTGCCGGGGTGACCGCCGTGCTGTCGGTGAGTCCAGGCTTCACCGCCGCCTCGCTGCCCGCTGGAACCCGCCTCCAGGGTGACTATCGCCGCGTGGGCGCCGTCGTGGTCACGCTGCCCGGCGCTTCGCTGCGCCAGCTAGCTGCCGTGCCAGGCGTCCGCGGCATCCGCCACGACTACACCATCGCGGTGTCCGGGGATAATGGCACGAGCACCGGCGCGGGGGTCAGCGCACCGGCCGCGCTCGGGGCACCCGCCGGCTCGGTCGGCGCTGGCGGGGGCGTGACGGTGGCCGTCCTCGACACAGGCGTCGCCGACACCGAGGCTCTGGACCGCGCGAGCGGTCGCCTGGTCAGCGGGACGGACACCAGCGGTGAGAATGGCAACAAGTCCCGCGACGGTCACGGTCACGGGACTTTCATGGCCAACTTGATAGCGGGCGGGACCCTCGCCGGCCAGCAGGTCGGCGTGGCACCCGCGGCGCGCGTGGTGGACGTCAAGGTCGCCGCTGCCGACGGCTCCACCTCGCTGTCCAAGGTGATTGCCGGGCTCGACTGGGTTGCCAAGAACCGCGACGGGCTGGGTATCCGCGTCCTCAACCTGAGCCTGTCGGCGCCGCGCCCGCAGGGGGGCTACGCCCGTGACCCGCTGACCGACGCCGCGGAGGCGGTCCGCAACGCTGGCATCGTGGTGGCCGTCTCCTCCGGCAACACCGCCAACCAGCTCGGCGACCCCGGTCACGACCCGCTGCTCATGTCCGTGGGGGCCGCGGACACCCGTCAAACGGCCTCGGTGGCCGACTTCAGCGGCAGCGGCGTCATCGCCGGCATGAACCGGCCCGACGTCGTCGCCCCCGGCGTGTCCATGCTGTCGGTCCTGCCAGCGTCCTCCTACGTCGCCACCGCCTACCCGCAGTCCGCAACCGGCACCGGCCTGTACCGCGGATCGGGCACCAGCGAGGCAGCCGCCGTCACGTCGGGAGCCGTCGCGATTTTCCTTTCCGGCAAGACCGGGGTGTCACCGGATGACGTCCGCGCGAGCTTCGCGACGGTCGCGAAGAACCTCGGCGGCTCCGCTGACGGCGCCGGCCTCATCCGAATCCCCTCGAAGGTTGTGCGCTGGTCGGCCGAGGGCGCGGGCTCGGACTCGGCGCCGGCGTACGACCCGTCGACCTCGTCCACGAGCTGGTCGTCCACGAGCTGGTCCTCGCAGTGGTAACCGGCGGGCCGCAGACGACTGCGACCCGCCGGTTGGGACGATTCCTCGGTCCGGGGGCTGTCCCAGCCGTCACCGGGCTCATCGCCGCCGCTGCCGCGTCCGCGGCACTCGGACTCGAGGCCCACGCCGGGAACATGCTCGGCGCAGTTGCCCTGCTGGCCGCGGTGACGTTCACCGAGCTGCGGCCCGTCACGGTGGCCCGTCGCGGTCAGCGCCAGACGTTCACCCTGATCGAGGGCCCGCTCGTCACCGCGCTCGCCATGGCCCCCGGCCGCTACATCGTCCTTGCCGTCGCCGCCGGGATGCTTCTCGCGCAGATCGTCCGGCGGGTGACGCCGTACAAGGCGCTGTTCAACATCTCTCAGTACGCCCTGGCGAGCGGGGCGGCCGGGCTCTGCGCCCAGGCGTTCCCCAGGGTGGGCGGGGTCGTGCTCGGCATCCTGACCTTCGCCATCATCAACGACGGCGCCGTACGACTCATCCTTCGCGTCGCAACCGGGCAGCCGCAGGGTTACGTCTTCCAGGGTGCCGGCTCGGCCTGGCTGATGCACGTGGCGGCGGTCACGTCGGTCGCGCTCATTGCCGCCGACACCATGAGGCATGACGTCATGCTCTTGCCGGCGTTCGTCGTCCCCGGGCTGCTGATCCAGTACTCGCAGGAACAGGCCAACCGCCGACGCGCCCGTGGCGTCGTCGCCAGTGCGCTGGCTGCCCAGGCCACCTCGCTCTACGGCCGGTCCAGCCACGAGAGCGCGGCCCTCGTCGTCCGCAGCGCCCGCGAGCTGCTGTCAGCGCAGATCGGTGAGATCGTCCTGCTGGGCAACGCCGGCGCAATCTCCGTCCGCGACTCGGGCCGCGGCCGGGAGTTGATGGAGGGGCGCGTCGCCGCGACCGACCTGCTCACCGACTGGCGGGGTTGCGTGCTCGAGACCGTCCATGCCAGTGCCCACGGCCACTGGGCCGGCGTCGTGATCGGCCGCACCACCCCGCACGCGCTGCTCCAGGTCACCCGGTCGGCGGACCAGGAGGCGTTCCGCGACAGCGACCTCGCCTTGCTCCAGGAACTCGCAGACACCTGCCAGAGCTGGCTCGACGTCGACGTTGAGGCCGACTATGCAGACACCGTAAGAAGCACCCGCCGCCGGGCCGCTGAGCTCGGCGGGGCCTACGTCAACGTCGCCGACGCCCTCGGCGCCATCGACCGGGTCCGTCAGCAGCTCGAGCGCCCGGCAGCCGCCCATGCGGACCGCCGCGACAGCTACCTCACCGACGAGCTGCGGCTCGCCGAGGAGGCCATCGCCGCGTTCGTGAGCGACCTGATCGCCGCGCCAGCTCAACGCGAGGCAGACTCGGACACTGTGCACACAGGACGGTGGGCCGGGGTCAAGCAGTGAACCAGCGCCTCGAGGCTGCGCTCGCCGCGACGCCGCTTGCTGTCCTGCTGGCACTGCCAGCTGCATTCACCGGGCTTGTGGCTTTTGCATACGGACACACGCTGCTGCTTGTCGGGCTCGGCGTCGCGCTCACCGTCGCCCTCGCGGTCGAGATTGCCGACCAAGTGCGAGGCAAGGGGGTCCAGCCGCGGGCCTGGTCCGCCGAGGTCGCAGGCAACGCCAGGCGAGTCAAGCTCCTCGAGCGCCGACTAGCCGTGCTGGAGCGAGCGGGCGTCAGTGTGGAACCGGTCGCGGCTGACCGGGGCAGGACCTTCACGCTCTTCACGCAGCTGGTCTACGCCGAGGAGGCAACCCGCGCACAGATCGCCGCGGAGCTGCACGACGCAGTCGCCCAGACCATGGCCAAGGCCCTCATGGAACTACGTGCGGGCCGGTCGGAGGAGGCCTGCAGCAGCGTCCAGGAGGCGGAGGAGCAGCTACGCGCGGTGATGGCCCGGATGAGGCCGCCCGAGCTCGCGGATGGGAATCTGGCTGGCGCCATCGCTGAGTTGTGCAACGACTTGCAGCGCCGCTACGACGTCGACGTCGAGGTCGCGTGGCCGGAGGCGTCGGTGCCACTGTCGACGCCCCTGGCCACGACGATGTTCCGATTCGTTCAGGAGATGCTGCTCAACGCTGTCGTGCACGCGGACGGCGTCGGCGTGCGGCTCGATGTTCGGCTCGCCGGAGCGGATCTGATTGTTACGGTCAGCGACCGGGGGCCCGGCTTCGTGCCGACTGCTGTGGTGAGCGCCGATGGGCGTCACGTGGGCCTGAAGCTGGCGCGCGAGCGGGCCCGGCTGGCGGGTGGGGTCATCAACGTGGAGTCCGCACCCGGTCAAGGCACTCGGGTCACGCTCACTTTGCCGGTGAAGGATGGCGGACCCGGCGCCGGGTAAACCCGCGACCGGCCGCCTGACTCCACCGATTGCCCATGACGGGTGCGCCGAACGGCACGCAGATGCCAGGTGCACGCGTCGCGGCGCATGGCCGCCGATCGGTCGTCATAGCGGCGCGTGGGCTGGTCGACAACCCCCCCAAGAACGCACAACATGGGAGATGAGATGCACACCTACCCGGACGTCGCCCGACTGCTCGCCGAGCACATCCCGGTGGCTCTGCTGTTCGACATCGCCGGTTTCGGGCCGACGCCGGAGGAGCTGCTGGTCGAGGACCGCTTGCCGGCAGACCACCGCAGCGCCTGACCGCCGCCGGCCGATGCTCAGCGCAGCAGGTCGGCCCGCAGCGCCGCGGCGACCATCTGCGTGCGGTCGCCCACTCCCAGTTTGCGCCCGATGCGGGTTAGGTGGCTCTTCACCGACAGCGAGGCCATCTGCAGCTGGTCAGCGATCTCAACGTTGGTTAGCCCATCGGCGACCAACCGCAGCACTTCGAGTTCGCGGTCGGTGAGCGCGCTGGGGTCCCCCGCGTCCTCAACCTGGGCACCCTGTACCAGCAGCATCGCGATGGAGGGGTCGGCGTAGGTCCGGCCGGCGCGCACCTCCTGCAGCCCGTGCATCACGGTTTCCCGAGGCGAGGACTTCATCAGGTAACCGAGCGCGCCTGCGGCGTAGGCCGAGCGCACGCTGTAGCCGTCATCCGCGCTGGAGAGCACCATGACGTGCGAGCCGGCGGCGCTGAGGGTGGCCACAAGCTCAAGCGACGAGCCGTCGTCGAGACGCAGGTCCAGCACAGCCAGCTCAGGGGTGCCCTCCGCGACCAGATGGCGGCCATCGGCCAGGCTGCTGGCCTGCCGGATCGGACTGACCCCCAACTCGGTGAGGCAGTCGAGCATGGCATCTCGCATGAAGGTGTGGTCGTCGACCACGAGCCCGCCGGCTGGCTGCACCGCTCCCCCTCGTCTACGTCTCGATCAGAGCCGACGATAGCGGCACGGGACACGTCCGGAGAGCCTCTCCAGCAACTAGGACTTCCCCGTGGTGCTGGCAACGCGAACAAGGACCCGGACCGGTTCGGGCAGCTGATGGACGACCTTGAGCGGAAGGTCTTCGGGCCGCTGTCGGACGACGCCTGGGCACACCCGGGCCACTAGGGACACGACGCTGGGCGGCGGCCGAGCCTGCAGAAGAGGCGCGAGCGAGGCTGGTAAGTAGCGGCGGCGGGTTCAGGTGGTCACTGCAACAGCTCGCTGAGCTTGCGTGAGGGTGTCATGAACCCGAGCGTCTTGCGGGGGCGGCTGTTGAGGC
>JBHENF010000059.1:0-8894 GCA_046262175.1 Mycobacteriales bacterium | reverse complement strand
GTTCTCGACGCGATCGCGCACCCGGTCTCGGTGTCGTTGCTGTGCTGGCTGACGGCGCGCTCGCACCGCGCGCGGCGGAGCGGCAGGCTGACCTGGAAGGGGCGGTCGCTGTGAGCCGCGTCGTCGTCGTCGGCGCCGGCGTCGGCGGTCTTGCCGCAGCCGCGCGGCTCGCGCACGCCGGCCACGACGTGACGGTGTGCGAGGCGCAGGAGGTGGTCGGCGGGAAGCTCGGGATCTACGAGCGGGACGGCTTCAGCTTCGACACGGGGCCGTCCCTGGTGACGATGCCGCAGGTGTTCCGGTCGCTGTTCGACGACACCGGCGGATGGCCGCACGGCCTCGAGCTGACGCCGCTCGAGCCGATCGCGCGGTACCGGTTCGCCGACGGCACCGGCTTCGACGCGACCAGCGACCTGGACGACTTCTGCGGGCGGCTCGAGGCATGGTCCTCGGGTTCGGGCGAAGACTGGCGA
Organism: Mycobacteriales bacterium; assembly: GCA_046262175.1. Taxonomy (GTDB): domain Bacteria; phylum Actinomycetota; class Actinomycetes; order Mycobacteriales; family SCTD01; genus RYN-124. Next base: position 8,421 of record JBHENF010000059.1, on the reverse strand, counting down.
CGGTTCATGGAGCATGCGCGGAAGGTCTGGGAGGCGACGCGCGTGCCGTTCCTGGAGTCGCCGCTGCACGGTCCGCTGTCGATGCTGCGCCTCGCCGCGCAGTCGCCGCGTGACATCGCCACGATCGCCCCCGGCCGGACGCTGCGGGCACTGGGGCGCAGGCACCTGCGAGACCCGCGGCTGCGGATGTTCCTCGACCGCTACGCGACGTACACCGGCTCCGATCCGCGCAGGGCGCCAGCGGCACTGGCGGTCGTGCCGTACGTGGAGCAGGAGTTCGGCGGCTGGTACGTGCCGGGCGGCCTGCGCCGGCTCGGCGACGCCGTGCACGAGCGGGCGCTGGAGTGCGGTGCGGTCGTGCTGCTGGGCGCGCGGGTCACGCAGATCAGCACGGCGAACGGCCGGGCCGACGGCGTACAGCTGTCCGACGGGCGCCGGCTGCAGGCGGACGTGGTCGTCGCCAACGTGGACGCTGCCAGCGTGTACGGGGATCTCGTCTCGGCGCCGCGCGCCGCTGCACGCCTGGCGCGGGCGACGCCGTCGCTGAGCGGCTTCGTGCTGCTGCTGGCGGTGCGCGGACGGACGGAGGGGCTCGCGCACCACAACGTGCTGTTCCCGAAGGCGTACGACGACGAGTTCGACGCGGTCTTCGGCTCACCCGCGCGGCCGGTGCCGGACCCGACGCTGTACGTCAGCGCACCGGACGACCCCCCCGTCCGCCCTGATGGGCACGAGGCGTGGTTCGTGCTCGCGAACGCACCGCGGCAGGGGCCGGTCGACTGGCGGGCGCCGGACCTCGCGCAGCGGTACGCGGAGCTGCTGCTGGACCGCCTCACGGAGCGCGGGCTGCCTGTGCACGAACGGGTGCTGTGGTCGCACGTGCTCACTCCTGCGGACCTCGAGGACCGCACCGGTGCCGTCGGCGGGGCGATCTACGGGACGTCCAGCAACGGCGCGGCTGCGGCGTTCCTACGGCCGGCCAACCGCTCGCCCGTACGCGGGCTGTTCCTCGTGGGGGGGTCCTCGCATCCAGGCGGTGGACTGCCCCTCGTGACGCTGTCCGCGAAGATCGTGGCCGAGCTGGTGGGGCCGGCGTGACGCGGCTCGAGCGCCTTGCGCTGCTGGGCTTCTTCTTGCTGATCATCGCGGGATTGGCCACGCAGGCAGCGGGCTCGACGGCCGTCGGCGCGGTGGGCGGACTGGTCGCCGCGTTGCTGCTCGTGCCGAGGCTCGGTCGGCTGCGCACGCGGATCGACGCGCGGCTGGGGGCGGACGAGGCGCCGCGCGGCTTCCGGCCGCGGCGGGTAGGCGTACGGATCGGTCTGCACCTCGTCGTTCTCGGGGTGCTGCTCGTCCTCACGGTGCTGATTCCCTTCATCGGCGACGAGCTGTTCGCGGCGCTTGCCGCAGCAGCGACCGCGCTTGCGCTGGCGCTCACTGCCGCCCGGCTGCGTCGCTAGGTCGCGCACCGGAACGAGGCGGCCTCGCACCGCGCGTCCCACACCACTTGGGGTCGCCGCTCACCGTCGGCCAACCAAGCACCCCGCTGCACCCCGAGCGGCGTAGGCGGCACGGTCATCGTCACTGACGACGACCGCGGCGCAACGGTGCTAGGGCTCCACGGGCGCCGCCACCGGCTCGTCCGCCGGCATCGCGACGAGCTGCCGCCGTACCGTCACCGCCAGCTGCACCAGCGAGATCGCCGTCATCGCAAGTAGCACTGACGGCCCGATGACGGGCAGCACGTCAGACAGCCCGAGGAAGACCCCGCTGAAGTGGATCGACGGCGACAGCAGGATCACCCGCGTCGGGCGCTCGGCCATGGTGATGCGGCCGACCTCGTCACCGCCCGCGTTGCCGGCCCGGGCCCGCAGGTACTCCATCAGGAAGAACCCGACGCCCAGGACGATCGCGAGCCGCAGCGGGCAGCCGACGATGACGACCGCCACCAGGAACATGCAGTCGGTGATCCGGTCGACCATGCTGTCGAGGACGTAGCCCCACTTCGTCGTACGGTCCTCCAGCACCGCGACGCAGCCGTCGAGGGTGTCGAACAGGCCGCTCGCGACCATCGTCCAGCCGGCGGCGATCCACCAGCGGCCGCCGACGTCGGAGAGCACGATCACCAGGCCCGCCAGCCAGATCGACGAGATCGTCACGACGTCAGGCTGCACGCCGATCCGCGCCAGCGGCCGGGCCAGGAAGTGCACCATCGTCAGCCAGCCGCGCAGCCACGCGCTGCCGGTGCGCGGGTCGTACCCACCGTGCATCACCTGCCACCGGTCGAAGTACCCGTCCCGGTTCGCGGGCTCGAAGCCCGGCTTGCGGGCGGTGACCAGCGCGAGCACCACGAGCGCGACACCGAACAGCGCCAGCAGCAGGAACCCGGTCACGCCGCCACCCGCCGCGAAAAACGCTCCGTACGGGCTGCCAGCACCCGCGCGGTGAAGCCCTCCCAGAACCACAGCGGCAGCGCCGCCGGACGCGCAAGCAGGCCGTCCACGACCACCGACACGGTGATGTCGGTGCCGCCGCTGACGGACGGCGTCAGCTCGTACGACACCTCCTGCCGCAGTCCCGGCGCGAGGTGGACCAGCAGCACCAGGCGCCGTTCCGGCTCGAGAACGACGACGTCGACGGGGATGCCCACCACCGGGAAGCGCAGCAGCGCCATGAGGTGCGCACCCGGCCCCGCCTTGCCGCGGACGCCGCGAAGCGCCAGGTCCCACGACGGCCAGGCCGACGCATCGCCGAGCAGCTCCCACACCTGCGCGGGCGCAGCGGAGGTCGGGACGCGGTGCACCAGGCGCATGCAGTCACGGTAGAGCCGCGATCAGCGCAACGACCACCGCACCGTCACCGACACGCTGACCTGCGACTGCCCCGCGTCCAGCGGCACCGCCGCCATGTCCGCAGCCGGCGCCGAGGCGAGGCGGGCGGCGTACGGCATGGACTGCGGCCCCTCCGGCACCTGCTCGCTGACCAGCTCCACCTGGCCAAGGGGGCGACCGGCGAGCTGCGCGTACCGCTCGGCCTTGCGACGCGCGTCCGCGTAGGCCGCGTCGCGTGCCTTCTCCAGCAGCGCGGCGTTGTCCTCCAGCGCGAACGACACCCCCTGCACGCGCGCCGCGTTGCCGCCGGCCTCCACGGCCTCGCCGATCGTCTTGCCGGCCCGGGCGAGGTCGCGCAGCTTCACCGTCATCGACTCCGAGACGACATAGCCGTTCGGCTTGCCCTTGCTGTCGTACGCCGGGTACAGCGACACCTCCGACGTCTGCACGTCCTTGTCCGCGACCCCCGCGTCACGGACCGCCTTGCGCACCCGGGCCTGCACCGCGTTCGCGTCGCGCAGCGCCTGCGACACGTCGGCCCGCCGTACCTCGACGCCCAGCTGGAGCCGCAGCACGTCAGGGGTCCCGCTCACCTTGCCGAGGCCGCCGACGACGACCCCCTGCTCGGCGGGATCCCCGGCGTCGGCGACGGCCGGTCCGGGTGAGTGGACCGCGCCGACGGTGACGGCCGCGGACACGATGACGGCGAGCGGGACGGCGAGCAGAGCAGTACGGCGCATGACGTACCTCCGGTCCGGGACTGGTGGAGGTAGGACGCAGCGCGGGGGCTACCGGTTCAGGGCCGACAGCTGCAGGTTGGACCAGATCTCGCGGGTCGCGGTCGAGCGGTTGAGGGTGATGAAGTGCAGCCCCGGCGCGCCTTCGAGCAGCAGCCGGTCGCACATCGCGGTCGCCCACTCCACGCCGATCGCACGCACGGCGGCTGGGTCGTCCTCGACCGCGTGCAGCCGGTCCGCCAGCTCCGTCGGGAAGGCTGCGCCCGACAGCACCGCGAAGCGCTCGATCTGGCCGACGTTCGTCACCGGCATGATCCCGGGGATGATGGGCACGTCGCAGCCGTACGCGGCCACGCGGTCGCGCAGCCGCAGCCAGTCGTCCACGTAGAAGAACATCTGCGTGATCGCGTAGTCGGCGCCTGCGCGCAGCTTGTCGACCAGGAAGCGCGCGTCGGTGTCGTGGTCGGGCGAGCGCGGGTGCTTCTCCGGGAAGGCGGCGACGCCGACGGTGAAGTCCCCGTGCTCCTTGATGAGCCGCACCAGGTCCGCGGCGTACTCCAGCCCGTCGGCGTGCCTGCGCCACTCGGCCTGCGGATCGCCCGGCGGGTCGCCGCGCAGCGCGAGGACGTTGTGCACGCCGGCGTCCGCGTACTGCCCGATCACCCTGCGCAGCTCGGCGACCGAGTGGTCGACAGCGGTCAGGTGGGCCAGCGGCAGCAGGGTGGTCTCGGCGCCGATGCGCTCGGTGATGTCGACGGTCCGGTCGCGGGTGGACCCGCCTGCGCCGTAGGTGATCGAGACGTAGCTCGGCCGCAGCGACTCGAGCTCGCGCAGCGCCTGCCACAGCTGCCGCTCGCCCTCGTCCGTCTTCGGCGGGAAGAACTCGAACGAGAAGACCGGCTCCTCCGTCGCGAGGAGGTCGCGGATCGATCGGCTGGCCACCCGCTCAGGCTAGTGGCGAGACCGCTTCGTACCGCTCTACCCTGCCCGCATGGGCCCCGCTCCGCTCGACCGCGACGACCTCCGGCAGCGCGTCGGCAAGGCACTCGCGGCCTTCTTGTCCGGGCAGGCTCCGCGGCTCGATGCGATCAGCGAGCAGCTCGGCCCCCTGCAGGACGCGCTGGGCGCGTTCCTCCTCGACGGGGGCAAGCGGCTGCGGCCGGCGTTCTGCTACTGGGGCTTCCGCGGTGCGGGCGGCAGCGACTCGGACGCCGTCGTCACCGCAGCCGCGAGCCTCGAGCTGCTGCAGGCGTGCGCGCTCATCCACGACGACGTGATGGACGGCAGCGACACGAGGCGCGGGCAGCCCGCGATGCACCGCCGGTTCGCGGCGCTGCACCGCGGCGAGGACTGGCACGGCGACCCCGAGGCGTTCGGACTGTCGGCCGCTGTCCTGCTCGGCGACCTGTGCCTGATCTGGGCCGACGAGCTGCTCAACACCAGCGGCATGCCTGCCGACGCGCTGCTGCGGGCCCAGCCGGTGTACGACGAGATGCGGGTCGAGCTGATGGCCGGGCAGTACCTGGACCTGCTCGAGCAGGCCCTGGGCGGCGGCACCGTCGAGAGCGCGCTGCGGGTGGCACGCTACAAGTCCGCGAAGTACACGATCGAGAAGCCGCTGCACATGGGCGCCGCCCTCGCCGGGGCGCCGCAGGAGGTCCTCGACGGCTACTCCGGGTACGGCCTGCCGCTCGGTGAGGCCTTCCAGCTGCGCGACGACGTCCTCGGTGTCTTCGGCGACCCCGCCACGACCGGCAAGCCCGCCGGCGACGACCTCCGCGAGGGCAAGCGCACGGCTCTGGTCGCGATGGCGCTCGGCAACGCGACGCCCGCCCAGACGGCGCTGGTACGAAGGCATCTCGGCGATCCGCACCTGTCGGAGACCGGCGTGGCCGAGCTGCGGCAGATCATCTGCGAGAGCGGCGCCCTGGACCGGGTCGAGCAGCTCATCGACGAGCTCATGGACGAGGCACTTGCGGCGCTGCAGGCCGCGCCCGTCGAGGCGGAGGCCCGCACGGTGCTCGAGGAGCTCGCCGTCGCAGCGACGGCTCGCGCCGTCTAGAGGTCCGGGAGGTCCGACAGCCGCACGACGGGCTTCTCGGGCACGGCGCGCAGCACCGGGAGCACCACCGCGGGCGCGGCCGGCCGCGCGATGAACCAGCCCTGCCCGTACTGCACGCCGAGCTCCAGCAGCGTGGCGAGCTCCTCCGGCTGCTCGATGCCCTCCGCTACGATCAGCGCGCCGGTCCGGCCGCAGAAGGCGAGCATCGCCTCGACGAGCGCCTGCCGGGACGGGTCGCGGTGGACGCCGGAGGTGATCGAGATGTCGAGCTTCACGACGTCGGGCGCCAGCTGCAGGACGTGCCGGAGGGTGGAGTGGCCGACCCCGAAGTCGTCGATCCCGATCCGAATGCCGTGCTCGCGCAGCGGCCCGAGCACCTGCACCAGCTGGTCGTAGTCGCCAACCGCCTCGTGCTCGGTGATCTCGACCAGCAGCCTGCCGCGGGGCGCGTCCAGCAGCAGCTGGGACACGTCCGGCCGGAGCAAGGCGACCGGCGACAGGTTCACGGTCAGCGTCAGGTGCTCGGGCAGGTCGTCGAGAACGTCGAGCGCGCCGCAGAGCGCGACCGTCTCCAGCGCCGGACCCCAGCCCTCGGCCAGCGCGGCCGCGAACCAGGCGGCCGGCCCGGGCTGCGGGTGGCCCGGGAAGCGGGCCAGGGCCTCGACACCCCACACGGCGCCCGTCTTCAGGTCGACCACCGGCTGGAGGTGCACGCGCAGGTCCGCCGTGCTGGACAGCACCTGGAGCACGTCCCGCGGTTGCGGGTTCCGTGTCGTCGTCAAGGTCACCTAGCTCGCCTCCGCTGGGAGAAGACGGACATGTCGGGCTTTTCCTACGAGCCGTCCAACGCGCGACATCACGCGAGGTAACGGCCCGATTACGCACTTCTTCGTTCCCACACGCCGGATCGTTACGCTGGCACCGATGAGCACGCCGACCCTCGCCGCGAACGATCCCTGCCACTGCGGCAGCGGGCGCCGCTACAAGCGCTGCCACCGGGTTGCGGACCTCGACCCGGAGCGCGCGGCTGCCGAACAGGCCCGTCGCCTCGCCGTCGAGGCGGAGGCCGGGAAGTACGTCCGGGCCGGCAAGCTGTCGCCGCGCCGCGAGGTGCCGGCGCACATCCCTCGTCCGTCGTACGCGCTCGACAAGCACGGCCGGCCGAAGGAGCGCGACAGCGCGCGCCCGAAGACGCCCGAGGAGATCGCGCTCATGCGCGCAGCCGGGCGCGCCGCCGCCGAGGTGCTCGCCGAGGTCGGCGCCGCCGTTCGCCCCGGGGTGACGACGGACGAGCTGGACGCCATCGCGCACGACGCGTGCCTCCGGCGCGGCGGGTACCCGTCGCCGCTCGGCTACAACGGCTTCCCGAAGTCGCTGTGCACCAGCGTCAACGAGGTCATCTGCCACGGCATCCCGGACTCGACGGTGCTGCAGGACGGCGACATCGTGAACTGCGACGTGACGATCTTCCTCGACGGCGTGCACGGCGACACGAACGCGACCTTCCTCGTCGGCGAGGTGGACGACGCCTCACGTCGCCTGGTCGAGGTGACGCGCGAGTGCCTCGACGTCGGGATCGCGGCGGTCCGTCCAGGCGGCACCGTCCGCGACATCGGCCGGGCGATCCAGGCGCACGCGGAGGGCAACGGGTACGGCGTCGTCCGCGCGTTCGTGGGGCACGGGATCGGCCGGTCGTTCCACAGCGATCCGCAGGTCTACCACTACGACAACCCCTCGGCCCGGACCAAGCTGGAGCCGGGGATGACCTTCACCATCGAGCCGATGATCACGATCGGCGACTGGCATCACGAGATGTGGGACGACGGCTGGACCGCCGTCACGGCCGACCGCTCCCGTACAGCGCAGTTCGAGCACACGCTCGTCGTGACGGACGAAGGCGCCGAGATCCTGACCCGCGTCTAGCAGCGCCTTCGCTGTCCGCATCGGGAGACACGCCGTTGGCCTGCTCGGGGTGTCTCCCGATCTGCACAGCGAAGGGGCGGGTCTAGGCGGTACGGCGGCGGCGCAGCACGAGCCCGGCCGTCAGCACGAGCAGACCCAACGCTGCAGGCAGCAGGCCGAGCCCGGTCGCCGGCAGCTGCTGACGGGGGCGAACGACCGGCGGCGCCGCCACCGCTCGCGCGACGCGGTCGAACGCGATGACCTGCACCCACGAGCCGCGGTCCTCGTACGGCATGGTCCGCGACGGGCCGATGACGCCGGTCAGCGACTTGATGGTCGAGCGCGGGTGCTGGTCGCGCCAGGTGCTCATGTCGGTGCCGTACTGCTTCGTCAGCGCCGCGATCGACCGGTCCAGCGCCGCGAGCACGACAGCGTTCGTCGAGCGCCCGTGCAGGTAGTCGCGGGACGGCCGCAGCGAGCTCTTGGGCGGGACCAGGTTGCGCAGCACGAGCTGGTCGGCCGGCGTCCCGTCGAACACGTGGCTGCCCCGGTTGTCAGCTGCGACCACGATGTCGGCCGGCAGGTCGGCCAGCACCTCGTCGCGCAGGTCGTCCAGAAAGTGCCGGAAGATCGTCGGCCCGGGGCCGTCGGTCACGAGGTCCTTGTACGAGCCCGCGCTCGTGCCCGCGCCGGGCCCGTACGACCGGCCGTTCCACGCCTTCACCAGCGCGATCGCCTTGCGCTGCGCCTCGGTGCTGCCGCCGGCGGCCACGAGCAGGGGTTGGAAGTCCGGGTACCGGTGGTCGGTCGTGCCGATCCGGAACTCGGTCGCCCGCAGCGCCTCCGGAGTGATCTTCGGCTGCGCGGCCAGGGCCAGCTGGATCGTCTG
>JBHENF010000058.1:0-9219 GCA_046262175.1 Mycobacteriales bacterium | reverse complement strand
GAGGCGGACGAGCAGCAGGAGGATTAGGCCGGCTCGGCCTGATCGAGCCAGCGCAGGATCCCGACGAGGTTCGCCTCGTACCCGTTCAGCGCCTCGTACTTCTCCCGTAGCTGCGGGTCGGACTCCACGGCGGCGTAGCGCGCCCGGGTCCGGTCGCGTACGGCAGCGACCGCGTGGTCGAGGTCCATCCCCTGCCGGCGCGTGTCGCGGGCCAGCTCCACCCACAGCTCGAGCTCCTCAGCGCTGCGGGCAAGAGTGGTGTCCACCTCCGTGTTGGGGCCGTAGTGGCTGAACAGCAGCCTCGTCGGCTGCAGGTTGCGGAACGTCTCCAGGCTGGCCAGCGCCACCGGGAGGTCGAAGTCCGGTGGCGGTGTCGCTGGCCGCACGAGATCCGCCTCCGGGACGTAGATGCCTGCGGCGTCCCCGACGTACAGGTCGCCGGTCGCCGAGTCGAGCAGGCCGACGTGGTGCGACGCGTGCCCAGGGGACCAGGTGCTGGTCAGCCGGCGCCCGCCGCCGAGGTCGACCTCGCCGGTGTCGCCGAGCGCACGGACCCGGTCGACGGGGGTCGGGCGGAGCTCGCCGAAGACGGTGTCCAGCACCTCACCGTAGACGCGCCGCGCGGAGGCGAGCAGCCGCTCGGGGGAGACCAGGTGCCGCGCGCCTCGCTCGTGCACGACGACCTCCGCGTTCGGGAAGGCCCTCGCGAGGTCACCGACTCCGCCGGCGTGGTCGAGGTGGATGTGCGTGACGACGATCGTCGCGAGCTCGTCCGGGCCGATCCCGAGCTCGCCCAGCTGCTGCACGACGAGCGGAGCGCTGAGCGCGGCGCCGGTCTCCACCAGCGCCGGCCGGTCGCTGCGGATGAGGTACGCGGCCGTGATGCCGTCGTAGCCGCCCATCTGCGTGTCGATGAGGTGCACCTCGGCACCGAGCGGCGTCACGTCGACCGTGTCCACAGTTCCGCTCCTCGTCCACAAGCGCCTCAACAACCCGACCGTACGGCGGTCTGCGTCCGCATCGTAGGCAGTGGAACCGCCATGGTGGCGGGGCCGAGGAGGTGCAGCATGACGCAGGACGACCAGCCGCGGAACGAGGTCATCCTGGTGGGGCGGGTGTCCGGCGCCGCACAGGAGCGGGAGCTGCCGAGCGGTGACGTGCTGCTCAGCTGGCGGCTCGTCGTGGACCGTCCACCGCCGCGCAAGCCCCCGCCCGACGGGGTGCGGGTACCGACGCAGGACACCGTGGACTGCGTGGCCTTCGCGCCCGCGCCCCGCCGGAGCGCGGGCGCGTTGGACCCCGGCGACGTCGTTCGCGTCGAGGGCGCGCTGCGGCGTCGCTTCTGGCGGGCGGGTGCCGCAGCGGCGAGCCGTACGGAGGTGGAGGTGACGTCGGTGAAGCGGCTGACGCGTGCTCAGGCGTCCCGGTAGTCGCGCAGTACCAGGCCGGTGCGCGGCTTCGGGGTGAACAGCGTCGACTTGCGTGGCATCCGCTCGCCCCCCGCAGCGACCGCGGCCACGGCCGCGACCGGCGTCGGGTTGAGCAGGACCGCGGTACCGCCCGTGCGCCGCGCCGCCGCCACCGCGGCGTCGACGTCGTGCTCGTAGCCGACCGTGTCCACGGTGTCCGGGAGCTGCCACAGCGTCGGCACGACGTAGCCGTGCAGCACGCTCACGTCCAGCGCCTTCCACGCGTCGCTGTGCTCCGCCGGCAGGGCTGCTGCGAGCTGCCCTGCGTCGGGCTGGTCGAGCAGCCAGGCGGCGTCGCCGTCGGTGAGGACGTACGCCGGGCCGGTGGCCTCCGTCAGCTCCGCGAGAGCGCCGGGCAGGCCACCGGAGACCGCGCGGACGGACATCCCCGCCGCGGCCCGCTCGGCGAGCTGTTCGGCCGGCTGACCCGGGACGACGCGGTGGATCGGGTGCACCTCCGGCCCGAACGCCGTCGCGTCCACGAGGAAGGTCAGCCCCAGGTCCCACGGCCCGGGACCGAGCCCGGCCGCGCGCCGCTCGCCCTGACGCTGCAGGTAGGTCGCGTACCGGTGGTGGCCGTCGGCGATCAGCGCCTTGCGGGGGTGCAGGTCGGCGGCGATGTCGTCGAGCCGGACCTGCTCGGTGATGGCCCAGATCCGGTGCCGCAGGCCGTCGGGAAGCACGACGTCCAGCAGCGGGTCGCCGGCATCGGCCTCGGCGACCGCTCGGCTTGCGGCGCCGCCGCCGTCGTAGACCAGGAAGATCGGCTCCAGGTCGGCGTCCACCGCGTTGTAGAGCGCGAGCCGGTCGCTGACGGGACCGGCCATCGTGTTCTCGTGCGGCAGCACGATGTCGTCCTCGGGCGGCGTGAGCGCGAGCGCGCCGAGAAGGCCACGCTGGACGTGCCCGGAATGCGCGTCCGCCTGCTCGTACACGTACAGCGCCGGCACGGCATCGGGCACGAGCGCGCCCTCGGCCCGCCAGTGCTCGAGCGTGCGCCGGGCGGCGGCGTAGCGGTCGGCCCTCGGACCCCGTCCCGTGTCGGAGCCGCTGCCGACGGGCTCGCGTGGAAGGATGAGGCGAACCACGTTGTGGTCGTTCGACGCCTCCAGCGCCGACACCCCGTCCGCGTCGATGACGTCGTAGGGCGGGGACGTCAGTGTCGCGAGGTCGCCGGCGGCCGCGGTGTCGAAGCGCAACGCCCGGAAGGGCTGCAGGACCAGACCGGTCGGCGACGGAAGGGGTACGACAGCGGCAGGGGCACCACCATCGGGGACAGCCCCGGAGGATGCGGGGTCGGAGCCTGCGGTCATGCGCGCACTCTAGGTGTGCGAACGGACCGTTCCGGACGGCCACCCCACCGACGACGAGGAGGAGTGCGCGCGTGGAGAACAGCAGGTACGACCCCCGGTACGACCCGCGTGCCCCCGACGAGGAGGCGCCGCGCCCGTTCGCCGAGCTGCCCCCGCCGCCGGAGGACCTCGTGCCGCAGGGCGAGATGTACGACTGGTACATCCGCGGGGTCGAGCTGCTCGACGCCGGCGATTCGACCTCGTCGGTGCAGCTGCTCCAGCACGTGGCCAGCAGCGAGCCCGAGTCGCGGATGGTGCGCGAGGCGCTCGCCCGGGCGCAGTTCGACGCGGGGATGTACGAGGAGGCGCTCGCCAACTTCGAGTGGATCATCGCGATCAACCCGGCCGACGACTACTCGCAGTTCGGGCTCGGTCTCGCCGCGACCAAGATGGGCGACCTGCAGAAGGCGGTCGACCACCTCGCGCTCGCCGCCGCCATGCGGCCCGACATCAACTACTACGCGCAGGCCCTGCGCGGCGCCCGCGCCGCCCTCACCGCCTCCCACCGCTGACCGCCCCACGCGGCGAGGCGCTCGGCAGCTGCGACCGGCCGCTCGCGGACGCCTACGACGCCGCTCTCTACGACCTGGATGGCGTGCTCTACCTGGGCGCAGAGCCCATCCCGCACGCGGCCGAGTCGGTCCGCACTGCCCGGGAGCGCGGCATGCGCGCGGCGTACGTCACCAACAACGCCTCGCGCCGCCCGGCGGTCGTCGCCGCGCACCTGACGCAACTCGGCATCCCCGCCGATCCCGCGGACGTCGTCACCAGCGCGCAGGCAGCGGTGCGCGTGCTGCACCAGCGGGTCGACGCAGGCGCTCTCGTGCTCGTCCTCGGCGCTCCGGGGCTCGCGCAGGAGGTGGAGCTCGGCGGCTTCCGGACGACGCGCACCGCCGAGCCCGACGTCGTGGCGGTCGTGCAGGGCTACGACGCGGGCACCGGCTGGGCGCAGCTCGCCGAGGCGTCCGTCGCGTTGCGGTCCGGGGCGCTGTGGGTCGCCACCAACACCGACAGCACCCTGCCGAGCCCGCGCGGGCCGCTGCCGGGGAACGGCGCGATGGTTGCCGCCCTGCGCACCGCGACCGGTCTCAAGCCCGTCGTCGCGGGCAAGCCTGAACCTGCACTTCACCTGGAGAGCGTCCAGCGGGTGAACGCGCAACGGCCGCTCGTGGTCGGCGACCGCCTCGACACGGACGTGCTCGGCGCAGTGCGCGGCGGCGCGGACAGCCTGCTGGTGCTGACCGGCGTCGTCGACGTGGCGCAGCTTCTGGCTGCGCCGCGGGGCAGCCGTCCGACGTACGTCGCGCCCAACCTGCGCGGCCTGCTGCAGGCGCAGGCGCCGGTCGCTCGGGGCCGCTGCGGGGATGCGTTGGCCGTCTTGGAGGACGGCGTGCTTCGGGTGGCGGGCAGCGGCGTCGAGGTGCTGCGGGCTGCCTGCGACCTCGCCTGGCGCGCTGCCGACGAGGGTCGACCTGTCGTCGAGGTCGAGGGGCTCTAGAGCAGCGAGCGCAGCTTGAGCAGATCGAGCATGCTCGCGTCGATCTTGAGCTTCCCGGTGGCCCACGCCACCGGCAGGTTGAGCCGGCCCTCGATGAGCGCGATGAGGTCGTCGCTGGTCGCCGTGAGCTTGACCTGCCCCTTGCCGTGCTCGACGACCTCGAAGTCCTGGATCGTCCCGTCGTCGTCCACGCGCGCCAGGAAGATGACGTCGAGGTCCGGCACCCGGCACGACACGGTGCGCTCCACGGCGTACTTCCGGCGCGTCTCGGGGTCGACCTCGGCCAGCTTCTCGGTCAGGCCGGCGATGGCGTCCTGACACTCCTGCAGCGTTGCCAACCGGCCCCTCCTGTGCTCGCGGCGCGCCCGGACGCTACCCGGTGCGTGCCGGGTGAAGCGGTACGGTGATCACTCGCAGAAGCCGTCCCTGGAGGACCCCGTGCGCGATGCCCTGAAGAGCTACTACGCCCTTGCCGGTGGCCTCACCGAGGTCACCAAGCAGCGCGCGACGGCGGCGGCGAAGGCGCTGGTCGCGCAGGGCGAGGCCACGGCTGAGCAGGTGTCGGCGTTGGCCGAGGACCTGCTGCAGCAGAGCAAGACCAACCGCGAGGCGGTGGCGGCGCTGGTCAAGTACGAGGTCGATCGGACGCTCGCCCGGGTCGGGCTCGCGACCAACGACGAGGTCACCGAGCTCACGAACCGCATTCGCACGCTCGAGGCGCAGCTGCGGGAGGCGAGTGCCGCGGCGGCCGGGACGGCGCGGGACACGACGGCTGCGGCGGCGCCGGCGGCTGTGGCGCCTGCGAAGGCCGCCGCCAAGGCACCGGCGAAGACGGCCGCCGCCAAGGCGCCCGCTAAGAGCTCTCCCGCGAAGGCCGCCAAGAAGGCGCCGGCGAAGAAGGCCGGCGCGTGAGCGTGGTCGACGACGCCCTCGGTTGCCTCGACGGGCTCGAGCAGCGCCCGGTCGCGGAGCACGTGGCCGTCTACGACGAGGTGCACCGGCTGCTGCAGGACGCGCTCGCGGCGCTCGACGAGGGCTAGTGGCGCGGCGAGCCCGGCTCGACGCCGAGCTCGTGCGGCGGGGCCTCGCGCGCAGCCGTGAGCAGGCCGCGGAGCTGATCAGCGACGGCCGGGTGAAGGTGGCCGGGCAGGTCGCCACCAAGGCCGCGACAGGGGTCGAGGCGGGCACCCCTGTGGTCGTGCTGGCCGATGACGGTCCGGCGTACGTCTCCCGCGGCGGGCACAAGCTGGCGGGCGCGCTCGAGGCGTTCGGCTATGACCCGGCCGGCAAGCGGGTGCTCGACGCCGGCGCGTCGACCGGCGGCTTCACCGACGTCCTGCTCGGCCGCGGCGCCCGGCACGTCGTGGCGGTGGACGTCGGGTACGGGCAGCTCGCCTGGTCGTTGCAGACCGACGAGCGGGTGACCGTGGTGGACCGTACGAACGTCCGGAGCCTGACGCTCGAGCAGGTCGGGGTGCCGGTGGACCTCGTGGTCGCCGACCTGTCGTTCATCCCGCTCGGGCTGGTGCTGCCGGCGCTGGTGGGCGTGGGCACCCCCGAGGTGGACCTGCTGCCGATGGTGAAGCCCCAGTTCGAGGTCGGCAAGGAGCGCCTGCCGGCCGGCGGCGTGGTCCGGGACCCCGCGTTGCGCGCGGAGGCGGTACGGCAGGTGGCCGCGCAGGCGGCGGAGCTCGGCCTGGGCGTGCGGGCCGTGACCGCGAGCCCGCTGCCGGGGCCGAGCGGGAACGTGGAGTTCTTCCTGTGGCTCACGCGGGGGGCGCCGCCGCTGGCCGAGGAGGACCTGCTCCGGGCGGTGGCGGAGGGTCCGCAGTGAGCAGAGCGTCCGCAGTGAGAAGGTGCCCGGCGTGACCCGCTCCGTCCTGCTGCTCGCGCACACCGGCCGAGAGGCCACGACGGAGGCCGCCCGGCGCGTGGTCGGCCGCCTGCAGGAGGCGGGGGTGGAGGTCCGGCTGCTCGCCGACGAGGCCGCCGAGATGGGGCTGACGGGAATCACGCCGTGCAGTGGGGAGCGCGGGTCGGCTGCCGGCGCCGAGCTGGTGCTGGTCCTCGGCGGCGACGGGACGATCCTGCGGGCGGCGGAGCTCGCCCGCGACGGGGGCGTGCCGCTGCTCGGCGTCAACCTCGGCCGGGTCGGCTTCCTCGCCGAGGCCGAGCCGCAGGACCTGGACACGACGATCGAGCAGGTGCTGGACCGGTCGTACGAGGTCGAGGAGCGCATGACGCTGGACGTGTCCGTGCAGATCGGCGGCGAGGAGGTCGACACCGGCTGGGCGCTCAACGAGTGCAGCGTCGAGAAGGCCGCGCGCGAGCGGATGCTCGAGCTGGTCGTCGAGGTGGACGACCGGCCGCTGTCGCGCTGGGGCTGTGACGGGGTGGTCGCCGCTACCCCGACGGGCTCCACCGCGTACGCCTTCTCCGCCGGCGGACCTGTCGTGTGGCCGACCGTCGAGGCGCTGCTGCTGGTGCCGATCAGCGCGCACGCGTTGTTCGCCCGCCCGCTGGTCGCCGCGCCGTCGTCCGTGCTGGCGATGGAGGTGCTCGCGAGCGGAGCGGAGGCGGTCGTGGCGTGCGACGGCCGGCGGACGCGTTCGCTGCCGCACGGGGCGCGGGTGGAGGTACGGAGAGGGTCCAGCCCAGTCCTGCTCGCCCGGACTCGGGAGCGGACGTTCACCGACACGCTGGTGGAGAAGTTCGCGCTGCCGGTGGAGGGCTGGCGCGGCTCCCGCTGAGTGTCGTACCGGCGGCCTAGGGTCGCGACATGCTCGAGGAGATGCGGATCCGCGGGCTCGGCGTCATCGAGGACGCAGTGCTCGAGCTCGCGCCCGGGCTGACGGTGGTCACCGGCGAGACCGGCGCCGGCAAGACGATGGTCGTGCAGGGGCTGGCGCTGCTGTTCGGTGGCCGTGCCGACGCCGGTCGGGTCCGCCCGGGTGCGGAGCGGGCCGTGGTCGAGGGACGGCTGGTGCTCGACGAGGCTCATCCGGCCGTCGACCGGGCGCTCGACGCCGGGGCTGACCTCGACGACGGCGGGCTGCTGGTGTCGCGAACGGTCGGCGCCGACGGTCGCTCCAGGGCGCATCTCGGCGGGCGCAGCGTCCCGGTGGGCGTGCTCGGCGAGCTCGGGGAGCACGTGCTGGCCCTGCACGGGCAGTCCGACCAGCAGCGGCTGCTCAGGCCTGCCGAGCAGCGCGCCGCGTTGGACCGCTACGCCGGCGCGCCGGTGACGGACCTGCGGGAGCGCTTCCGCACCGGCTGGGCCCGCTGGCGGGACGTCCGCGCCACGCTGGCGGAGCTGACGGCGGCGGCAGCGGAGCGGGTACGGGAGGCCGAGCTGCTGCGGCTGGGGCTGACGGAGGTGGCCGCGGCCGAGCCGGTCGCGGGGGAGAGCGCGGCGCTGTCGGCCGAGATCGAGCGGCTCGCGAACGCCGACGATCTGCGGGCCGCCGCGGCCCGCGCGCAGGAGGCGCTGACCGGGGACGACCTGGACGCGCCGAACGCGATGGCACTGACGACGGCCGCGCGGCGCGAGCTCGAGGGCGCGGCCGGGCACGACCCGGTCCTCGGTGCCTTGGCGCAGCGGGTCGCCGAGGCCGGGCACCTGCTGACCGACGTCGCGCTGGAGCTGTCGTCGTACGTCGCGTCGGTCGACGCGGACCCGCGCCGGCTCGCCGCGGCCCAGGAGCGGCTCGCGGTGCTGACCGCGCTGGTACGCCGGCACGCGGTCGACGACGTCGACGGGGTGCTGGCGTGGGCGGCCGGTGCGCAGGAGCGGCTCGCCGACCTCGACGGCGCCGACGACCGGGTCGCCGCGCTGCAGGACGAGGACGTACGGCTCGAGCGCTCGCTGGCGGGTCTGGGAAAGGAGCTGTCGGCGGCGCGGCAGGCGGCGGCCGAGCGCTTCGGCGACGTGGTCAGCGCGGAGCTGGTCGACCTGGCCATGCCGCACGCGCGGGTGTCGGCGGAGGTCGCCTCCGGCGCGCTCGCCGACGCAGGGCCGGACGGGCTGGACGAGGTCGAGCTGCTGCTGGTCCCGCACCCGGGCGCCCCGGCGCGGGCGCTGCAGAAGGGCGCCAGCGGCGGCGAGCTGTCCCGGGTGATGCTCGCCGTGGAGGTCGTCTTCGCCGGCTCGGACCCGGTCCCGGTCATGGTGTTCGACGAGGTGGACGCCGGCGTCGGCGGCAAGGCGGCGGTCGAGGTGGGCCGGCGGCTGGCCCGGCTGGCGCGCGACCACCAGGTGGTGGTGGTGACCCACCTGCCGCAGGTGGCGGCCTTCGCGGACCGGCACCTGCTGGTGGTCAAGGCCGACGACGGCGTCGTCACGCGCAGCGGCGTCGTCACGCTCGACGTCGAGGCGCGGGTCGCCGAGCTGTCGCGGATGCTCGCCGGCCTGGACAGCGGGCTCGCCCGGGGCCACGCGGAGGAGCTGCTCGCGGCCGCGGCGGAGGCCAAGCGGTGACGGTACGGCCGCTGACCGACGACGATGCGGCCGCGGTGTCCCGCCTGAGTCAGCTCGCGTTCGGCTGGAAGAGCGAAGAGCTGCCGGGGACGCTGAAGGAGCAGACGTGGCTCGGCGTCGACGGCCCTGACGGCCTCGCCGGCATGGTCCGGCTGCGCGCCTACGAGCAGTGGTTCAGCGGCCGGCCCGTGCGGATGGGCGGGATCGCCGGCGTCGCGGTGCACCCGCACGCCCGGGGGCAGGGGACGGCACGGCAGCTCATGGCCGCGGCGCTCGTCCGGATGCGCCAGGACGACCAGCCGGTCAGCACGCTGTTCCCGACCGCGCCGGGCATCTACCGCCCGTTGGGCTGGGAGGTCGCCGGCACCCTGGACGAGACCCCGCTGCGGACCGCCGAGCTGCGGCGCGCACCAGACCCAGGGC
>JBHENF010000057.1:0-6868 GCA_046262175.1 Mycobacteriales bacterium | reverse complement strand
CGAGCCGGTACGGCGAGGCCCGTACAGCAGGAGCGGTCTTCATCGCCGACCACTCCACCACGCAGGTACGACGGTTCCAGCAACGCGACAGGCCCTCGTGATGATCCACGCGCAGCAAACGGCTCTGGTGCGCGCACTGGAGCCGAGGAGCGCGCGTGGATCATGTGGCCGGGGGAGCCAGCGGCGAAGCTAGATCCCGCCGGTGAACGCCTCCGTGCCGGGCACGAGGGTGACGCCGCTGACACCGTGCGCCTGCGCGTACGACAGCTCACGTGCGAGGTCGCCCACGCCGTTGCTGCCGGCCAGCGGCGCGATCGCGACGGTGGACAGGACCCCGAACGCCTTGCCGCTGTCGTCGAGGAAGCCGCTGCCCGAGTCGCCGGGGATGCCGGGTGTCGCGGTGTAGACCGTGTGGTTCCAGCCGCCGGCGTCGTCACCCAGCGAGCGCCCGTACTTCGGGCTGAAGGCCGAGAGCCCGAGGCGCAAGGAGGAGTTGCCGTACGACTCGACGCTGTCGCCGAACGCCAGCGCCGTCGTCCGCAGCGCCGTCGGGCCGCCGAAGACGGGGACCGACGGGTTCGTCCGCGCGACGTCGGCCGGGTCCAGCTTGATCAGCGCGAGGTCGTTGTACGCGCAGGTGCTCGCGTCTTCCTTCTCCGGCGTGCCCTGCATCCGGACCCAGGAGTTGTAGACCATGACGCCGGGCTTGGAGGCGCCGGTGACCTTGACGGGGGTGCCCTCAGGAAGGGACGTCGCGAGGCAGCCGTCGGTCTCGGTGGAACCGCCGGTGCCGGAGCAGTGCGCGGCCTGCCCGAGGTAGGTGCTGACCCCGTCGGTGTAGACGAAGTTGGCGGTGCACTGGGCGCCGTCGGTGTAGGTCTGGACGCCGGGGTGGACCGTGGCGGTCGCCGCGGGCGCGTACGCGGGCGCAGCCGACGCCGGCGAGCCGTAGGCGCCGAGCAGGACGAGCGCGGACACGGGGACGAGCAGGCTGCGCAGACGCACACGGGCCTCCAGAGGCTTCAGGTCTCACCACCTACAACCGTGAAACCGGACACATCGTTACCCCTGCAACGGACGACGGCGGCGTACCTCGCGGCCGTCCCACCGGCAGCTCGTCAGCTGCACCCGTTCCGCCGTGACGACGCAGCCCTCCGCCGCGAGCCGCTCGAGCGCGTCGGCATGCGGCTCGCCATTCGCCCGCACCACCCGCCACCACGGCACCTCCGACCCGTACCGGCTCATCACCGTGCCGACCGTCCGCCCGCTGCCGGAGCCGAGGTACTCCGCGACGTCGCCGTACGTCATCACCCTTCCGCGCGGGATCCTCGCCACCACGTCGAGCACCGTGCGGGCGTACGCGGTGGGCTCGCCACCGCCGGACGTACCTGGCCGCGTCGACAGCCCGGCGGAGACGCTGGCGGCTCGGTTGTTCGGCACCCGATCATCCTGCCGTGCCCGTACGCTGGGCGTGACGGCGACGGAGGGCGGTTCGGCGGTGAGCTGCTACCGGCTCGTGCCGGGTGCCGTGCCGCCCGAGGACGTCGTCGAGTCGGTCGATCACCTGCACCTGCAGCCGCTCCCGCGCGTGGTGGGCCAGGCCCGCGGCTTCATCAAGGCCCACCTGCCGCCGGTGCTCGACGACGTGGTCGAGACCGCGCTGCTGCTGACCAGCGAGCTGGTGACGAACGCCGTCATCCACGCGCGCACCGACCTCGAGGTCGGCATCACCGTGACCGACCGCTCGGTGCTGGTGACGGTGCACGACGAGGACCTCGGCCGGCCGTCGCTGTCCTACCCGGGCCGCGAGGGCGGCCGCGGGCTCGGCCTCGTCGAGGCGCTCGCGGAGGCGTTCGCGACCGAACGGCACGGGGGCGAGGGCAAGACGGTGTGGTTCCGCCTCGCGCGGGACGGTTCTGGGGAGGACGGATGAGCAGCGGCACGAGCGTGCCCAAGATCGAGACGGGCATCCCGGGCTTCGACGACGTCTCGATGGGCGGGCTGCCGTTGCGCCGCGCGACTGTCGTGGCCGGCCAGGCCGGCAGCGGCAAGACGGTGTTCGCCGCGCACTTCCTCGCCGAGGGGGTCCGGCGCGGGCAGCCCGGCGTCTTCGTCTCGCTCGAGGAGCCGGCGGCAGACCTGCGCGCGAACATGAGCACGCTCGGCTGGGACGTGGCGACGTGGGAGGCCGCCGGCGACTTCGCGTACGTCGATGCGTCGCCGCTCGTCCGCGACGACGGGGACACAGCGTCGTACAACTTCGACACGCTCGCGGCGCAGATCGGGCACGCGGTCGACGCGACCGGTGCCGACCGGCTGGTGCTCGACTCGCTGAACACCGTCCTCGCCTTCGAGCAGAACGCCGCGCACGCCCGCCAGCGCCTGAGCAGCCTCATCCGCGAGCTGCGCGGCATGGGGCTGACCATCGTGCTGACGGTCGAGACGCCGGACGACCCGGGGACGACGCTGTCGCGGTACGGCCTGGAGGAGTTCGTCGCCGACGGCGTCATCCTGCTGCGGCACATCCACGAGGGCGTGGTCCGCCGGCGCAGCCTCGAGGTCCTGAAGATGCGCGGCGCGATGCACGGCAAGGGTGACTTCGGGTTCAGCATCCTGCCCGGCAAGGGCCTCGTGGTCCTGCCGCAGCCGGTCATCGAGGACCAGGAGCCCGCGCCGCCGGTGCGGATCACGACGGGCAACGAGGGGCTGGACCGGATGAGCGCCGGCGGCTTCTTCGCCGACTCGACCGTCCTCGTGATGGGATCGACCGGGACCGGGAAGACCCTGCTGGCCACCCAGTTCGTTGCCGCCGGTGCAGACGCCGGTGAGCGCACGATGTTCTTCGCGTACGAGGAGAGCGCCGGGCAGGTGGCGCGCCACGCGCTCGCCTGGGGCATCGACTTCGCCCCGCACCGCGAAGCCGACCGGCTGCGCATCGTCGCGCGCTACCCCGAGGGCGCCAGCCTCGACGACCACCTCGTCGAGCTGATGGACCTCATCGAGGACTACCGGCCGCAGCGGATCGCCATCGACAGCCTCACCAGCCTGGAGCGGGTCGGCTCGCCGACGTCGTACCGCCGCTTCCTGACCGGGCTGACGGCGTACGTCAAGAACAACTCGATCGGCACGCTGCTGACCAAGAACAGCAACACGCTGCTCGGCGGCGCGACGACGACCGAGAGCGAGATCGGGACGATGTCGGACGGCCTGGTGCTGCTGCGCTACGCGGAGATCGAGGGACGGGTCGAGCGCGCCCTCACGCTGCTCAAACTGCGCGGGACGCGGCACGACCTCGACGTGCGGCGGTACGAGATCTCCGAGGACGGACTCGTCCTCGGAGAGTCGCTCTGGATCAGCAGGTAGGCCTCAGTACGTGGGCAGGCTCGGGTCGACCTGCGCCTGCCACGCGAGCACGCCGCCCTGCACGTGCACGCTGTTGGTCAGCCCGGCGGACTTGAGCGCCGCGAGCGCCTCGGCCGAGCGGATGCCGCTCTTGCAGTACAGGACGATCTCCTTGTCCTGCGGCAGCTGCGCCAGCGCGGAGCCGTTGAGGATGTCGCCCTTCGGGATGAGCAGGGCGCCCGGGATCTGCAGGATCTCGAACTCCGCCGGCTCGCGGACGTCGACGAGCAGGAAGTCCTCGCCCGCGTCCATCTTCGCCTTGAGCTCCGTCGCCACGATCGTCGAGCCGGCGGCCGCCTCGACCGCCTCGTCGCTGACCACGCCGCAGAACGCGTCGTAGTCGATGAGCCCGGTGATCGTCGGGTTCTTCCCGCACAGCGGGCACTCCGGGTCCTTGCGGACCTTGATCTTGCGGTACTCCATCTCGAGCGCGTCGTAGACGACCAGCTCACCGACGAGCGGCTCGCCGATCCCGGTCAGCAGCTTGATCGCCTCGGTCGTCTGGATCGCGCCGATGGACGCGCACAGCACTCCCAGGACGCCGCCCTCGGCGCATGACGGGACCATGCCCGGCGGCGGCGGCTCAGGGTAGAGGCAGCGGTAGCAGGGCCCGTGCTCCGCCCAGAACACGCTGGCCTGGCCGTCGAAGCGGTAGATCGAGCCCCAGACGTACGGCTTGCCGAGCAGCACGCATGCGTCATTGACGAGGTAGCGCGTCGCGAAGTTGTCCGTGCCGTCCACGATCAGGTCGTACTGCGCGAACAGCTCCATCACGTTGCTGCTGTCCAGGCGCTCCTGGTGCAGGTTGACCGTGATCAGCGGGTTGATCTCCAGGATCGACCGCTTCGCGCTCTCGGCCTTCGGCGTGCCGACGTCGCTCTGGCCGTGGATGATCTGGCGCTGCAGATTCGACTCGTCGACGATGTCGAAGTCGACGACGCCGAGGGTGCCGACGCCGGCGGCGGCGAGGTACATCAGCGTCGGCGAGCCCAGCCCGCCCGCACCGACGGCAAGCACCTTGGCGTTCTTCATCCGCTTCTGGCCTGCGGTGGCCACGTCAGGGATGATCAGGTGGCGGCTGTAGCGCATGACCTCTTCGCGGGTCAGCTCAGCGGCCGGCTCGACCAGGGGCGGCAGGGACACGGGGAAGCTCCTTCGTACGTCGTCGTCTGCTGGTCCCAAGCCGGTCCGGTCGCGCGTTCTTCCCCCGTCTACGGGAAGGGCCAGGCGCTCGGCCGGCATCGGCCGACGGTGAGCGTCTGCTGCATCATCACCGGCGCCGGCCGGCCGCGACCGGGACAGCCGGCGTGGCCGCGGCCGAGGGTGTGGCCGACCTCGTGGTTGACCAGGTAGGTGCGGTACGCGTCGAGCCGGCCGGCGTAGGCGGGGGCGCCGGTGAGCCAGCGACGCGCGTTGAGGACGGCGGTCCGCCCGCTGCCGCAGGACAGCCTGCCGACGGTGCGCAGGGGCGCGCACAGGTCGTCCGTCGTGTCCGGGCTCGCCAGCACGATGCGCAGGTCGGCGGCGGCGTCCACCCGCTGCAGCGAGCGACGGCCGCCGGCGGTCCATGAGCGCGGGTCGGCCAGCACCCGTTCGACAGCGGCGACGAAAGCGGGCCCGTCGATCCCGATCCCGCCCTCGACGAGGACCTCGTACGTCTGCAGCGGGCCCGTGCCGGCGACGGCACTGGTACCCGGAACGCGGTTCAGGCGGCCCGTCCCCCGCTGCACGACGCGGCCCGGAGGCGCGCTCGGCGGGGCGGCCGGCGCCGCAGCGGGCACGGGCACCGGCCCGGGGACGCCTTGGTGGACCACGTCGGCCGGCCGGTGCACCACGGGCAGCACCGGCGCGTCCGCCGACTGCCCGACCAGGCCGGCCGCGAGCAGGCCGCAGCACGCCAGCAGGACCCTCACGCCGCCAGGGTGCCACCCGTGATCAGGATTGGCGGCATCCCGGCCGGGGGATCACGAGCAACGAGGCTAAGGAGGCCCACTGATGGGGATTGTCGACAAGGCCAAGGACAAGGCTCAGTCCGTGTCCGGCTCTGCCAAGGAGAACCTCGGCGACGCGACCGGAGACGAGTCGCTGCAGGCCGAGGGCAAGAAGGACCAGGTCGCAGGCGACCTCAAGGGCGCCGGCGAGAAGGTCAAGGACGCGTTCAGCTAGCACGCCCTGCACGTACGAGAGGCCGGACCCGTGACGGGTCCGGCCTCTCGGCGTTCTGCGCGTTCCAGGCGTTCTGGCTCAGCCGCCCGGCCGCCACCAGGGCCGGCGCTTCTCGCCGTCGTCGTCCTCGTCGTCGTCCTCGTCGTAGCTGGCCGCCGTGCCCCTGGTGCTCTGCGGCAGCACGTCGCCGCCCGTCGGCAGCAGGGTCGGCCGCGGGCGTGCCGGTGGGGCAGGAGCGGGCGCGGGCACCTCGTCGTCGACGTCCGGGTCCGGGTCCGGCACCGGGTCGAGCAGGCGGTCCGTCAGCGCGTCCGGTGCCGGGTCGTCGGGCTCGTCGTCCACGGGATCGGGATCGGGAGTCGGGGCTGGGGCGGGCGTGGGGGCGACGGCGGGCGCGACGACCGGCGCGGGAGCAGGCGTGGGAGCCGGCGCCACCACGGGCGTCGCGGCCTTCTTCGCCGGCGCCTTCGCCGGAGACTTCGCGGCGGGCGCGGGCGCCTTCGCCGGCAGGATCGGCAGCTCTCCTGTGGGCGGGTCGTCCGCACCCGGCTGCCCCTTCAGCGCGGGACGGCGGCGGCGCAGCAGCGCCTCGGCGAGCGCGAGGATCGCCTCGTCCATGTGCGTGCGGAGCCGCTGCTCGGTCTGCTCCCCGTTCGCCCGCACGCCGTCCAGGACGCCCTGCGTCACGTTGGGGGCGACCTCCAGGGCGACCGCGGGTCCGATCCGCTCCAGCACCGCCTCGGCGACCCGCGGCGTCAGCTCGTCCACCAGCCGGTCGGTGAGGCGCGCGGAGACGGCGCCGGCGACCTCGTCCGTCGTCGGGACGGTGAGCTCGGCGACGCGGGTGCCCAGGTCCTCGACGTCCTCACGCAGCCCCGCGACCGCGGCGGTGACAGCCGGAGACCCGGCCTCGTGCAGCTCGCTCACCCGCTCGTGCAGCGCAGCGATCTGCCGCGGGGCGACGCCGAGTGCGTCCAGCCGCTCGGTGACCCGGCGCACGTCGCCCGCGAGCGCAGGGACACCGCCGGCAGCGTCGCCGACAGCGCCCAGCCGCTCGGCGATGGTCGTCAGCAACGTCTCGAGCGCGGTCAGCCGGTCCTCGAGCGCCGCGATGCGCTCCAGCGCCGGGCCGCCGGAGGCGAGCGCGTCCAGCCGCTCGTGCACAGGCGCGAGCGCCTCCGTCAGCTCCTCGGCTTGCAGGCCGTTCTTCATCCCGCTCAGCTTGTCGGTCAGCGCGGCGACGACGGAGTCGCGCAACCGGCTCACGTCGGCCGTGGTGGCGAAGCTGTCCGCGCGCGCG
>JBHENF010000056.1:0-6002 GCA_046262175.1 Mycobacteriales bacterium | reverse complement strand
ACACCATCAAGACCACCGTGCCCGCCGCTGCTGACGAGTTCGCGCTCGTCAACTGCACCCTCTAGATCCGGAGCCCCCTCATGAACACCAAGCTCGCAGCCGCCGTCACGGTGGCGCTCGTCGGGATCTCGCTGGGCGCGCAGGCTTCGGCCGCGCCGCCCAAGGGCTTCACGAAGACCGTGACGTTCACCGACGGCACCCCGGACCCGACCGGCAACACGGCCGACAGCGAGGCCGAGCACTGCGACGGCGTGCTGCCGCAGGAGAAGCCGATCGAGGTCAAGGTGCCCGGTCCCGGCACGGTCGACGTGCAGCTCGGTGGCTTCCAGGGCGACTGGACGCTGAAGCTGATGGACGCCAAGGGCGAGCTGCTCAGCGGCGCCGACGTCAACCCGCCGGACTACGAGTCCGCCGGGACCCGCCTGAAGAAGGCCGGCACCGTGCTAGTGCTGCCCTGCAACCTCGCCGGCACCCCGCAGGCGAAGGTCACCATCACGTACACGTTCAAGAAGTAGCCCGGACACCGAGGAGGCCGGCACCCACAGCGTCAATCTGCGCAGGGTGCCGGCCTTCGGTGCGTCCTAGGGGCGGCCGGGCAGCAGCACGCTGCGCAGCCGGCCGACGTCCGCCATCCGCCGCTCGGCAACGCGGTCGGCCGCGACTGCCGGCGGCACGCCCTCGGTCTCCGCGGTACGGAAGATCGTGAGGGTCGTCTCGTAGATCTTCGCCGCCTTGGCCTTCGCCCGCTCGAACCGGAACCCCTCGATCTCGTCCGCGACCTGCACCAGCCCCCCCGCGTTGGCGACGTAGTCCGGCGTGTACAGGACGCCGCGGTCGGCGAGCACCTTCTCGAGGCCGGGGTGCGCGAGCTGGTTGTTGGCGGCGCCGCAGATCACCTTCGCCCGCAGCGCGGGTGCGAGCGCGTCCGTGACCGAGCCGCCGAGGGCGCACGGCGCGTAGACGTCGCAGTCGCTGCCGGGCAGCTCCGCGACCGGAAGCACCTGCACGTCCGGCAAGGCCGCCGTCACCCGCTCGACCGCCGCCGTGTTCACGTCGCTCACCACGACCTGCGCGCCGTCCTCGACCAGGTGCTCGACGAGGTGGTGCCCGACCTTGCCGACGCCCTCGACGGCGACCTTACGGCCGTGCAGTGTCGGCGCGCCCCAGGCGTGCTCCGCCGCGGCGCGCATGGCCTGGAAGACGCCGTACGCGGTGAGGACAGCGCTGTCGCCGGCGCCGCCGTGCTCGGGCGACCGCCCGGTGACGAACTGCGACTCCTTGGCGATGACGTCCATGTCGGTCACGTACGTGCCGACGTCGCAGGCCGTGTAGTAGCGACCGCCGAGCGACTGGACGAAGCGTCCGTACGCCCGCAGCAGCGCCTCGGTCTTGTCCGTCGACGGGTCGCCCAGGATGACGGCCTTGCCGCCGCCGAGGTCGATGCCGGCGCAGGCCGCCTTGTACGCCATCGCCTTGCTCAGCTTGAGGACGTCGTCGACGGCCGCGGCCTCGTCGGCGTACGGGTAGAAGCGCGTGCCCCCGAGCGCAGGACCGAGGGCGGTCGAGTAGATCGCGATGATCGCCTTGAGGCCGCTCGCGCGGTCCTGGCAGAAGACGACCTGCTCGTGGCCGGCGTCCTTGAGGTGGTCGGTCCGGTCGAAGACGCCCACGGGGCTCCGTTCGTTGCTGCGCCACCCTTGTGGGGCTCGGCGAGGGATGTGGAGGAGGTGTGCCCCACATCACGGAGCCTAACGAGTGCGACGATGCCCGAGTGACCTCGTACACGGCGCACCTGCGGGTGTACGAGCCGCTCGCCGCGTTCGAGGGCGAGGAGCGGCGCCGGTGGGAGCAGTACGTCCGCGCCGGCAACGTCCCGTCCGTCGCCGGCGGGATGGAGATGGAGCACGTCGCCGGCGTGCGGGCCCTGATCGGCCGGCCGCCGCGCGTCCTGCCGGTGCTGGGGGAGCACGCGTTCGTCACGGAGCTGGACGGCGTGACGCTGCTGTGCCCGTGGCGGACGCGGATCCGCGCCTGCGAGGCGACCGGCGACTTCCGCGACGTCCTGCCGGACACCCTTGCGGACGCCTTCATCCCGCGGGCCTCGGCCGAGGCGGCGGAGGACGAGCTCGAGCAGTGGCGGCTCGAGCACCCCGCCCTGCACACGCACATCCTGAGCAGCACGTGGCAGGTGCCGCTGCGGTGGTTCGTGCTCGTCGACCCCGAGGAGCGCTCCGTGAGCCTCGGCACGCGCGGGACGACGCGGGTGAGCGGCCGGTCCCTCGTCTATCGGACGGCGATGTCACGGGCCCGCCGCCGGGTGGCCCGGGCGCTGGCGGTGCTGCGGCGGACGCTGGACGACGGCGCGGTGACCGCAGCGGTGGAGGACCTCGGCCGGTGGCTGGAGGAGTTCCACCCGCGCTCGCTGGTCGAGCTCGACTACGGCGGCCTGGTCCACCTGCTGGACGACGCCGAGCTGCGGCAGGACGAGTCGGCACGCGACATCGCGGAGGCGCTGACGGCGCTGGCGGAGGGCGACGGGACGCGGGCGGGGGGCGCGTACGGGCGTGTCACGGCCCGAATGAAGGCGCTGCAAGGTGTGGAGGCGGCGAACTGACTAGGAGAAGATGGTTCGCATGGGCCATACCGGTTAAAGCAGACATCGCGCACCATCGTCCTCGGAGCAGGCAAGCGCCGGCTCGCTCGCTCCAGACGAGAGGACGCACTGCCATGAGCACCCGTACCCCCGACGCCGAGGCTCTGCTGACGCCCGCTGAGGTCGCCACGATGTTCCGCGTGGACCCGAAGACGGTCACCCGCTGGGCGAAGAGCGGCAAGCTGACGTCCATCCGCACCCTCGGCGGTCACCGCCGCTACCGCGAGGCCGAGGTCCGCTCGCTCCTCGCGGGCATCCCGCAGCCGCGCCCCCAGAGCTGACCTCCCTGGGCGCGTCTGCCCAGAACGCGTCCTGCAGAACGGCGCCGTGCCCCTGAGGGGTGCGGCGTCGTTCGCGTGTTCCGGAGGCTGCTAGCTGGTCGGCAGCGGCTCGCCCAGCGCCGTGGCGACGTACGCCCGTGCCTCGCGCAGGCGGTGACGCATGTCGGCGGCGCCCTCAGGCAGAAGCCAGCCGCGCGCCAGCGCCCGCTGGATGCTCTTCTCGAACAGCTGGGCGTACCGCTGCGACGTCCCGTACTTCTTCTTGAGCTCGACAGCGGTCATCATCTCGTTGCCACCGATGAGCGGCGCGGCGCCCAGCTGGGAGCACGGCGACCCGCCGGTGGGTGCCGCGCCGGCGTAGTACTTGGCGATCGGGACGTCGAGGATCGGGCTGCGCAGGCCCCCTACGAGGTTGCTCATGTCGTCGTAGTGCAGGGTGCCGCCGGTGCGGTCGGCCCGCGTGGTCACGTCGACCGCGGGCGCTCGGCCGGTGCGCACCCAGTTGTCGATGGCAACAAGTGCCGCGCTGTACTCGTAGCCGGGCTCGTAGTTGTTGAACCCGCAGTCGCCGGGCTTGTTCTGGTAGCCCCAGGCCGTGCCCTCGTCCCGGTCGTAGGTGTCCACGATTCCGTTCGTCTCGTGGAAGACATATCCCGAGTTCTGGTACTGGCTGTAGTCGTGCGGCGCGTGGGCCGAGCCTGACATCTCCCAGAACCGGAACAGGTCGCTGTCGCGCGGCACCGTCGTGGCCTTGACCTCGCTCTGGCTGTTGAGCCACAGGATCGGCGCGAGCTTGCGGTTGACGCCGTCCGGGGCGGAGATCTCGGGCATGAAGCCCTCGAAGACGCGGGCCTTCGGAGCGAAGTCGTTGATGTAGGTCTTCAGCCGGCTACCGGACTGCGACGCGCCAATCGCGAGGCGGCGAAGGACCTGGGGGCGCAGGTCCCCGAGCACGCTCGGGTCGAGCACCGCCTCAGCCGCCTGCGGGAAGATGTCGAAGGAGTAGTCGTCGCCCGGGTGGGACAGCGAGCCGTACCGCACCGGGTCGTACTGCTTGAGAGCAATGGGGCTGGCCTCGATGGCCAGTCGCTGCGCCGCGACCGCGACGTACGCGAAGCCGCGGTCCATGAGCGTCGTGTGCATGGGCAGCCAGCCGACGTCGGTGTCGTCGGGGACGGTGACGTTGGTCCAGTCGAGGACGACAGACCCGTTGAAGTGCTGTGGGTCGCTCGGGCGTCGCACGAGGATCCGGCTCTTGTACGGGGCCGTGGTGCCGTTGGCGGCGCGTGCGACGCCCTGGAAGAAGAACTCCTGCTCGACGTACCCGTGCGTGAGCGGGAACCGGCTGCGGTTGTAGGCCCCGCCGCGGATCCCGTGCTGGACCGGACCTGTGACGACCGGGTTCGGAACGCTCGCGCTGTCGACGTCCCGCTGTGAGCCGGCGGGAGCCTTTGTCGCAGTGGGCGCGCCGGCGAGGGCGCTGCTCGACGTGGCGACGCCGACGGCGAGGACGGCGACGGCGACCGCGCGGCCGATGGTCCACGTACGGGTGTGTGTCATGGCTGGCCCTCCTGGTGCGGTCTGGTTGCCGCTGTCGGGTCACTTCGCCGCCTGAGGGCGCGCACCTGCCCACCTCCGCAGACGTGAGACGCCGTCTCAGCGCACACTCCGGAGGTGACGTCCCGAGTCGTGCAGCACGACGAGGTCGTGCGGGTGGCGCGCGGATGTTCGACGCCCAGGCCGCCGTCGACATGGACGTGCTCGCCCGGCAGGTCGGCGTCAGCAGGGCCACCCTGTACCGCGTCGTCAGCAGCCGGGAGAGGCTGCTCGGCGACGTGCTCTGGGAGCAGGGCCGGCAGATCATGGCGTACGCGGACCGGCGCGCGGACGGCGAGGGACCCGAGCGGCTGGTGCGGCTGGCGCGGCTCTTCAACGAGCGCGTCGTCGCGTACCCGCCGCTGCGCCGGTTCCTGCTCGAGCAGCCGGTGCTCGCGCACCACGTGCTGTTCCTCCCGGAGGCGGCGCTGCACCGCAGGTTCGTGGTGCTGTGGCGCGACATCTTCGGCGAGGCCGTCGCTGCCGGACAGCTCGTGCTGCCCTTCGACGTCGAGGAGCTCGCGTTCCTGTGGCTGCGGACCGGCGAGTCGATGCTGTACGCCGACCTCATGAGCGGCCTCGAGCCGCAGGTGGACTTGGCCGAGCGCGTCCAGCGGCTGCTGCTCGCGGACGTGCCGACGCGATCAGAAGGAGTGGTCAGGGACGGGATCGAACCGCCGACCCCACGCTTTTCAGGCGTGTGCTCTACCAGCTGAGCTACCTGACCTAGGTAGGTGCAGCGACCCCGACGGGACTCGAACCCGCGACCTCCGCCGTGACAGGGCGGCGCGCTAACCAACTGCGCTACGGGGCCTGAAGGATCCAGACCGTGGAACGTGCCCCCAACGGGATTCGAACCCGCGTAGCCACCTTGAAAGGGTGGAGTCCTGGGCCGCTAGACGATGGGGACTGTCTGGCCGTCGGAGACGTCGGCGAGCATACCGGACGCGCCCGGTGCGGGGACCGGACGCTTCCTCGTGGTGCAGACTCGCCGTGGGCCGCTAGCTCAACCGGTAGAGCAGGCGCCTTTTAAGCGTCGGGTTCGGGGTTCGAGCCCCCGGCGGCCCACCCACCGCACGTCCCGTCAGGCGAGCCGACGGCGCAGCACGCATGCGCCGGCGAGGAGCATCGCGGCCAGCACCGGCAGGCCCAGGCCGAGGCCCGTGCGGGGCAGCTGCGGAACGCCGCTGGCGGTCGGGACCGTCTCCGGGGTGCTGGTGCCCGGAGTGGTCGTGCCCGGGGCCGTGGTTCCGGGCGCGCTGGTGCCTGGCGTCGTCGTGCCCGGGGTGGTCGTGCCCGGCGATGTCGTCCCAGGGCTGCTGGTCCCGGGGGCGCTCGTGCCTGTCGTGGTGCCGGGCGTTGCGGTCTGCTCAGCGACCACGGCGGGCTTGAAGGCGACCGTGTCGCTCAGCGTCGCCACCGACAGCGTGATCGGAGTGCTGACGAGATCTCCGACGGCCTGCGCCCGGACG
>JBHENF010000055.1:0-6272 GCA_046262175.1 Mycobacteriales bacterium | reverse complement strand
GAGACGCCGTAGACGCCACCCGCGCCGAGGAACTGCGCCTTCGTGTAGTCGCCCTTGGCGTCAGGCTTGAGCGTCAGCATCTGGCTGAACGCCGACCCGCGGAAGCCGGCCAGCGGCCCGTCGAAGGTCGGCAGGCCGAGGTCGGACCAGGTCTTCGTCTTCGGGTTGTAGGACGCAGCCGTGTTCCACAGCGCCTCGTCGTACGACTGCCCGTCGGGGTTGAACGTCTGGCCGCCTGCGTCGTAGTAGACGTGCCCGTTCGGCAGCAGGTGCAGGCGCGGGAACAGCGGCAGGCTCTTCTTCGCGCTGTCGCCGTTGTAGCGCCACTTGCCGCTCTGCGCGTCGTACGTCTCGGTCTGCAGCACGTTGGTGCCCGAGTCGGTCGGGCGCTTGTCGTAGGCGGGCTTGATCAGCTTGGTGACGCCGCTCGCGACGAACACGTCGTTGTCCGGCAGCGTGACCAGTGACGGGTACCAGCGGCCGTAGGCCATCTTCCCGCTGGCGCTCCAGATGTTGGTGCTCGGGTCGTACAGCCGGCTGTTGTGCAGGCCCTCGAGCTCGGTCGCGCCGACCGGGACGCCGCTGACGCCCGGCTCCAGGTAGTAGGCGGTGCCGCCGACATCGAGCACCTTGCCGTTGCCCAGCAGCACCTGGTCGGAGCAGAACAGGTCGCCGTCGTTGCCCTTGTTGTCGTTGTTGTAGACGCCGCCCGGCAGGTACTCGTTGTCGTTGCCGTTGGGGTTGCTCGCCGGGTTCGGGTCGCTCTTGGTCCACGTCGGCGTGCCGCGCAGGTCCAGCACCCGCGCCTGGTCGTTCTGCGCCACGTCGCCGTACTGCGGCACGGTGCCGTACCGCACGTCCTCGAAGCCCTCGAGCGCGTCCCAGTAGACGAGCTTGCCGTTGGGCAGGACGACGACCGAGGCGCCGGCCGGCTTGCAGCGGCTGTGCTGGTCCTTGTCCAGCGTGCACTTCGCGCCGGCCTCCTCGAAGGCGGGGGCGAAGCGGCCGACGACTGTCGGGTCGCCGCCGCCGGCGAGCGCGGGCGAGGTAGCGAGGCCGAACGGCAGCGCGCCTACGGCCAGCGACGTCACGGCCAGCAGGCCCAGGGAGCGGGCAGTCGTACGGGGCATGGAACCTCTTCACGATCGGAGCAGGGACGGGAAGGGCGCTGGGTAGGTAGGGGTTTCGCCGCCCGGGCCGCCGCACCCTCTGTGCGCGTGCACACCGTTGCGGCGCTCGACGTGGGCCGCATCCCGTCTTCGTTGGGCAGCAGGCGCTGCGGCGTGCCACGCTCGCGGCGTGCACCCGCCGCCGGTCGTCGCGCTCGGGCGAGCGCTGCTGCACGACCTGGACCGGCTCACGGACGCGCTGGTCGCGGCCATCGTGGCCGAGGACCCGTCGTACCCGGGTCTCTCGGCGGCCGATCTGCGCGCGTCCTGCTCGGACAACCTGCGCCGGGTCCTGCAGGTGCTCATCGACGAGTGCCCGGACCCGGACCCGTTCGACGCGCCGCGCGCGACCGGCTCGCGGCGGGCCGAGCAGGGCGTGCCGCTGGAGTCGGTGCTGCACGCGTACCGGCTCGGCCACCGGGGGATCTGGGACGGCCTGGTAGCGCTCGCGCGCGGCGGCGAGGCAGGGGTGGAGCCGCTGGTGGAGGCCGCGAGCGAGGTGTGGGCGGTCGTGGACCGGTTCTCCTCCGCGGTCGCGGATGCCTACCGGAAGACGGCCGAGGACGTGGCCCGGCAGGACGCCGGGCGGCGCGAGTCGCTGCTCGACGCGCTGCTCGAGGGCCGCGGCTCGGAGCGGACCGTCCTCGCCGCGGCGGGCGCAGCCCTCGACCTGCCCGAGCAGGGGCGGTACGCCGTCGTCGTCCTCGACGGGCACGCACTGGCACGGCCGGCCGAGGACGCGCTGTCGGTACGGGGCTACCGCACCGCCTGGCGCAGCCGCGCGGACTGCGAGATCGGCCTGGTCTGCCTCGGTCGCTCAGCGCCGAGCGACGTCGTCACCGCCCTGCAGGGGGTGCTGGCCGCCCGGGCCGGGGTCTCGCCGGCCGTGGACGGGCTGCAGGAGGTGGACGTCGCGCACCGGCTCGCCGTCACGGCGCTGCGCGCGCTGCCACCCGGACAGGTCGAGGTGGTCGAGCTGGACGCGCGACTGCCGGCCGCGCTGCTGGTGACCGCCCCGGACCTGGCGGCGCGGATCGTGCAGCGGGCGCTCGGTCCGGTGCTGGCGCTGGACCCGCGCGAGGGCGGGGCGCTGCTCGAGACCCTCGCCGTGTGGCTGGACACCGGCGGGTCTGCGGGCCGCACGGCCGAGCGCCTGTTCTGCCACCGCAACACGGTGCTCAACCGGCTGCGGCGCATCGAGGCGCTGACCGGACGCTCGATCGAGCGGGTCGACGACCTGGTCGAGTGGTCTCTCGCACTTCTGGCGCACAGCGTGGGCGACGCGTCCGCCACGGGGTAGGTACGGCGGATGAGCCGCACATCGGGGAGGATCGGGCCGTGACCTCACCGTCTGCCGCGCTCACGGAGGAGTCCGACCGGCGCAGTGCGGAGGCCCGGGCCGCCGCGACCCGAGCGGAGGCCGCGCGACCGACCCCCGGCTCCCCGGTTCGCTGGTTCGTCCGGACGGTCGCCGACGTGATCCGCAAGTCCGACCGCGACCGGGCGCTCGGGCTCGCCGCCGAGAACGCGTTCATGGCGGTGCTGACCGTCTTCCCGACGCTGCTCGTCGTCGCCGCGATCCTCGGTCAGCTCGGCCTGATCATCGGCGAGGGCAACGCGACCCGGGTCGAGAACTCGGTGCTCGACTTCCTCGGCCGGCTGCTCACCGACCAGGCCGACGGCGCGCTGTCGACGGCGCGCGGCCTGTTCCGGACCGGCGGCAACACCCTGACGCTCGCGTCCGTGCTGGCCCTCGTGTCGCTGGCGCAGGCGTTCGCCGGCGTCATCAACACCGTCACGCTGGTCTACGACGTCCATGACCGGCGCGGCTGGTGGAAGCGCCGCGGCCTCGGCCTCGTCGTCGGGCTGGGCAGCGCGCTCACCGGCGCGGTCGTCGTGACCCTCGTGGTGGTCGGCCCGCTGTTCGGGCGCGGCGTCGACGTCGTGACCCGGATCGGCCTCGGGTCGGAGTACCAGTTCCTGTGGTCCTACCTGCGCTGGCCGGTGGCGGTCGTGTCACTGGTGCTGTGGGCGACGACGCTGTTCCACATCTGCCCGGACCGCCAGGGGACGTGGCGGCAGGGTCTGCCCGGCGGCCTGCTCACGGCCGTCTTCTGGCTGGCCGCGTCCGTCGGCTTCAACGTGTACCTGGAGCTGGTCGTGCGCTCCTCACCCGTCCTGGGGGCGCTCGGTGGCGGCCTCATCCTGATGACCTGGTTCTACCTGCTGTGCCTGGGTCTGCTCGTCGGCGCCGAGCTCAACGCGATCCTGCTCGCCCGCCGGGCGGCTCGCGCTACTCCGTAACAGCCAGCTTCTCGAGCAGCAGTCTCCGTACGACCGACGCGTCGGCCTGACCGCGGGTCGCCTTCATCACCGCGCCGACCAGCGCGCCGACGGCGGCCACCTTGCCGCCGCGGATCTTGTCGGCGGTGTCCGGCTGCGCGGCGATGGCGGCGTCGACGGCCTCCCCGAGGGCCCCCTCGTCGGAGACGACGGCGAGCCCGCGCGCCTCGACGACCTCGTCCGGCTCACCCTCGCCGGCCAGGACGCCGTCAACCACTTGCCGGGCGAGCCCCGCGGTCAGCGAGCCGTCGGCGACGAGCTGCACGACGCGGGCGACCTGCTCCGGCGAGATCGCCAGCTCGGCCGGCTCGACGCCGCTGCCGTTCGCCGTCTGCGACAGGTGGCCGAGCCACCAGTTGCGCGCCTCGGCGGCCGGCGCGCCCGCGTCGACCGTCGCCAGCACCAGGTCGAGCACCCCCGCGTTCGTCATCGCCTGCGCGTCGAGGTCGGACAGCCCCAGCTGCTCGATCAGGTGGCGACGGCGTACCGACGGCGCCTCGGGCAACGCCGCCTTCAGCTCGGCCACCCACGCCGGGTCGGGCGCGACGGGCACCAGGTCGGGCTCCGGGAAGTAGCGGTAGTCGGTCGCCTCCTCCTTCGAGCGGCCGGACGTCGACAGGCCGGTGTCCTCGTGGAAGTGCCGCGTCTCCTGGACGATCCGCTCGCCGCTGCGCAGGCGGTGCGCCTGCCGCTCGACCTCGGAGCGGACGGCCCGCTCGACCGAGCGGAGCGAGTTGACGTTCTTCGTCTCCGACCGGGTGCCCCAGTCGCCGCCGGGCCTGTTCAGCGAGACGTTGACGTCGCAGCGCAGCGAGCCCTGCTCCATCCGTACGTCCGAGACGCCCAGGCCGCGCAGGACGTCGCGCAGCTCGGTGACGTAGGCCTTCGCCACCTCGGCCGGCCGCGCCTTCGTCCCCGTGACGGGCTTGGTCACGATCTCGACGAGCGGGATGCCGGCCCGGTTGTAGTCGACCAGCGAGTGGGTCGCGCCGTGGATCCGGCCGGTCGACCCGCCGACGTGCAGCGTCTTGCCGGTGTCCTCCTCGAGGTGCACCCGCTCGATCGGCACCCGCACCGTCTCGCCGTCCACCTCGACGTCGAGGTAGCCGTCGGTGCACAGCGGCTCGTCGTACTGCGAGGTCTGGAAGTTCTTCGGCATGTCGGGGTAGAAGTAGTTCTTGCGCGCGAAGCGGCACCAGGTGGCGATGTCGCAGTGCAGCGCCAGGCCGATGCGGATCGTCGACTCGATCGCCTTCGCGTTGACGACCGGCAGCGCACCGGGCAGCCCGAGGCAGACCGGGCAGGTGTGCGTGTTGGGCTCGCCGCCGAACGTCGTGTCGCAGCCGCAGAACATCTTGGAGGCGGTGCCGAGCTCGACGTGCGTCTCGAGGCCGATGACGGGCTCGAACTCCTCGAGCGCCTCGCTGTACGGGACGGTCATGCGCAGAACTCGTTCCCCTCGGGGTCGGTCATCACGGCCCAGGTGGTGCCCATCTCGGACCGCTCCTCGACCAGCGTCGCGCCGAGCGCCTGCAGCCGCGCCACCTCCGCGCGCACCCGGCGCTGCTGCTCCTCCTGCGGGACCTCGGGACCGCCGCCCGACTGAAGGTCGAGGTGCACCCGGTTCTTGACCGACTTCGGCTCCGGCACCTTCAGGAACAGCAGCCGCGGCCCGTCGCCGACCGCCGCGCTGATGTCGTTCCAGTGCTCCGTGGAGACCTGACGCTCGACGAGCCAGTCCTCCCAGGACGAGAACCCCTCCGGCGGCGGCTGGAGCGCGTAGCCCGGCAGCGCCTGCGACCAGAAGGCGGCGAGGGCGCCTGGGTCGGCGCAGTCGAAGGTGACCTGCACGTCAGACCTCCCAGTCGAGCGGTGGGACCGGCGGTGGCACGGCCGCCTCGAACGCCGCACCGACCCGGTAGAGCAGGTCGTCGCGCATCGTCGGCGCCATGATCTGCAGGCCGACCGGCAACCCGTCGGAAAGCCCGCAGGGCAGGGACATCGCCGGTCCGCCGTACAGGTTGGACGGGATGGTGGCGAGGTCCTGCCGGTACATCGCGAGCGGGTCGGACAGCTTCTCGCCCAGCGGAAACGCCACGGTGGGCGCAGCCGGCGAGACCAGCACGTCCGCGAGGGCGAACGCCTCGCTGAAGTCGCGCGTGATGAGGCTCCGCACCTTCTGCGCCTGCCCGTAGTAGGCGTCGTAGTAGCCGCTCGACAGCGCGTAGGTCCCGAGGATGATCCGGCGCTTGACCTCGGCGCCGAAGCCCTGCGCGCGGGTGAGCGACATGACCTCCTCGAGGCTGTGCACGCCGTCGTCGCCGACCCTCAGTCCGTAGCGGACGCTGTCGAACTTGGCCAGGTTGCTCGACGCCTCGGACGGCGCGATCAGGTAGTAGGCGGGCAGCGCGTACGCGAAGTGCGGGCAGCTCACCTCGACGACCTTCGCGCCCAGTGACGTCAGCGTCTCGACCGCCTCGGCGAAGCGCGCCTCGACGCCCGGCTGGTAGCCCTCGCCGGACAGCTCCTTGACGACGCCGATCGTCAGGCCGCTGATGTCGCCCTGACCGGCTGCCTCGACCACGGGCGGCACGGGTGCGGGGATCGAGGTGGAGTCGGCGGGATCGTGACCGGCGATGGCCTCGTGCAGGAGAGCGGCGTCCAGAACGGTGCGCGCGCACGGACCGGCCTGGTCGAGGCTGCTGGAGAACGCTACGAGGCCGTACCGGCTGACGCCTCCGTACGTCGGCTTGACACCGA
>JBHENF010000054.1:0-6940 GCA_046262175.1 Mycobacteriales bacterium | reverse complement strand
GGCAGGCGGCTCCCGAGGACGCCGCGGTACGGGAAGCCCGCTCGTCGGTGTACGGCCGCCGCGCGGAGGCCGAGGCGTCCACGATGTCGAAGGGCGTCTTCACCTGGAGCGCGCAGCAGCCCTGATGTCGTGGGTCCCTTCACCGCCGCGTGACGGTACGTCTGCAGCGTGGCCTCACGCCGCCGGGAGGGCGCGCAGGGGGAGCAGCGTGATGTCGTCCTCGCGCAGATCGGCGTGCAGGTCGCGCCAGAGCCGGTAGTCGCCCGGCAGCAGGACCCCGCGCGGCCGTGCGACCGCAACGAGCACGGCCCGCGCGGTCGCCCGCAGCATCCCCGCGGTGTTGACCCGCAGCTCGGCGTTCCAGTGATCGGCCAGGCCCTCGAGCTCCAGGCACACCTTGCTGTCGAGCAGCAAGAGCGCGTCGCCGTCTTCCATCGGAGCCTCCTCGTAGATCCGCAAGGCCTTGCTGAGCGCGGGGTCGTCGTACGGCGGGGTCGTCATCTCTGCAGGGTGGACTCTGCAATGAACCCGAGATCCGCTTGTCCACAGACGAATCCCAGGCCCGGCGACGCATGCGCAGGTGACCGACCGCTGCCGCGCGGATCGCCATCGCTCGGCGACTGCCGCCTGTGGGCAGCCGTCGAGAAACGTCGGACGGCTCCAGCACCGTGCAGGGCCCGACGACGAGGAGGACGTGATGTGCCAGTTGTGCGACCAGCCCGACCTGACGACCGAGGAGTACGACGACCAGATCCGCGCGCTGCTCGATCAGCACCGGTTCGTCCTCCAGGCGGTGGGTGGTTCCCGCTCCCGTGCGGAGTTCAGCTACACCGTCGGCCTGACGGCGCACGGCCTGCCGGAGCTGGTCGTCACCGGCCTGCGGGTGGCCGATGCGAGCCAGCTGCTCCGGCACTGGGGGAACTACCTGCTCGACACCAGCCTCGTGCTTCCCGGCGAGACCCTCGAGTCCGGGATGTGGGTGATGGAGGCGGTCGAGGTCGAGCAGCCGCAAGAGCACTTGTTCACCGCGATCCGCATCTTCGGTGAGCAGGTGCGCGGGTTGCAGCTCGCCTGGGCCGACGCGCGTGGCTTCTGGCCGTGGGAGCTCGGGCACCGCGGCCGGCGTGCGGGTCAGCCGCTGCTCGGTCGGCGGGCTGCTGTCTTCTGTGACGAGCACCGTCCGGACCGGCTCGACGTACCGCCGTCGCTGCCATGACTCGCCCGCCGCCGCGCAGGCCGACTGTTGCATACCGATGCGGTATGATCATGGTATGTCCGTGCAGATGACCATCCGGGTCGATGACGATCTGGCTGTCTTCGTCGACCAGGCGACCCATGCTGGTGAAGGGAGTCGGGCCGAGGTGATCAACCGGGCGCTCCGTCGCGAGCTCCGGCGGAGGGCGGCGGCACGTGACGCCCACATCTACGCCTCGACCAGCGACTCCGACCTCGACTCCGATGCCTACGCGGCCTGGGCGGCCCAGGCCGCAGCTGCGTCCATCGCAGAACTGGGTTGATGCACCCGATCTGGCTGGCGCGGCTGGACAAGACGCGTCCGGTGCTGGTGCTCACCCGAGAAGAGGTACGCGCCGTCCGGGCCCTCGTCACCGTGGCACCCATCACCAGCACGGTCCGGGGCCTTCGGAGCGAGGTCGCGGTCGGAGCGGACAACGGCTTAGAGCACGACTCCGTGATCAACCTCGATCTCATCGCGACGGTGCCGCGCAGTGCACTGGTGCGACCTCTCGGGGTCTTGCTCGAGCACCAGGAGACCGATCTCACGCGCGCGTTCCACGAGGCGTTCGACCTTCTCGACTGACTGCCGCCTTACCCCTCGTCCGCAAGATGTCAGACCCTTGGCCAGCCACGGGCCAACGCTTCCGATATCGAGTAGGGGACGCGACGCGCGGCTGACGGCACGCGGCAGGAGCGGCGGCTCCGACGTCGAAACGGGCAGATGACGCCGACGCAAAGGAACCGCCCGCTCATGCGCCTCTCTCGCACCGCGCTGGTCCTCGCCCTCCTGACGGGCGGGGTGGCAGCAGGATCAGCCTCCGCCGAGCCGCTGCCCGGGCTCGGCGTCGACCCGCAGTGCTACGCGCACACCACCCGGATCGACCCGATGCCCGGCCCGACCGGTACGCCGACGAACCCGGCGTGGATCGAGCGCGACCAGCTCAACCAGTACTGCGCCACCCTCCGCCTGCGTGATCAGGCCGCGAGCCCTGCGTACGGCCGGGCCAACCTCACCCAAGGCGCGCAGGAGGAGGCGCGGCGGCTGCAGGAGCAGCTCGCTGACGGACCCGGCCACGTCAAGGGCGGCGTCACGCCGCTCGTCCCGGGCAGCCAAGCGGCCGACGCCTTCCGCTCGATCGAGGACTGGGAGCGGCTCACGGGCGGCAACGTGACCCGCGTCAGCTTTCCGGCGACCGACGGCGCGAAGCTGTACGGGCACCTCTGGATGCCGCCGAAGAGCGTCGCCAAGCCGCCCGCCGGCTACCCCGGCGTAGTCATCACCGACGGCTCGGTGCAGGGCTTCGAGCAGCTCTACTACTGGGCTGCGCAGGGCCTCGCGCAGTACGGCTACCAGGTCCTGACGTACGACGTGCAGGGCCAGGGCGACTCGGACCTGCTGCCGGCGAACTGCTCGCCGAGCAGCTGCCCGGGCGTGCCGTACCAGCAGGACTACAACTTCTACCAAGGCGCCGAGGACTCGCTGAGCTTCTTCGACTCGCCGAAGAACCCGGGCTTCCGCTCCCTCGATGGCCGCCGGCTGGGCATCGCGGGCCACTCCCTCGGTGCGGCCGCGGTCAGCTGGGTCGGGCAGTGCGACAGCCGGGTGAAGACGCTTGTGGCGTGGGACGACCTCGTTGAGGTCGACCCCAAGAAGTGCGCCGAGAACGTCACCGTGCCGAAGCAGTTCCGGTCCACGAAGCTGCACACGCCGGCGCTCGCGACGGCCAACGACTACGAGTTCAACGTCCAGGCGGCGACCAAGGTCCCGAACCCGCACGGCGACGCCAACATGGGCGGCATCGCCGGCGACGGCGGCTACCTGCAGCTGGCCAAGGCGGGCGTCGATGCGCAGCGCGTCACGTTCCGCAACGGCACGCACCTGACCTATACGTACGTGCCGCTGGTGCTGCCGTCGAACCAGCTCAGCGAGCGGTTCGCCTTCTACTACACGCTGGCCTGGTTCGACCAGTACCTGCGCGACGGCAGCAATCCGTACACGTCCGAGCCTGCGTTCAGTCGGCTCACCAGCCTCGGGAAGTACGACGCGAGCGCTGACCGGAACAGCAAGAGCGTCGTCTCGATCGGCACCGGCTCGTACGACCCCACCGCGGCGGCGGCGAATCCGACCGACAACCGGGCCGGCAACGTGCCGTACCTGATCAAGGGCATCTCGATCCCGGACTCGCTGTCCTTCTACTACTACTCGCAGTACCGGCTCACCGACCCGCGCACGCGGCAGGTCCGGACGTGCACTGACATGATCGCCGCCTGCCCGAAGGTCCAGCCCGCGATCCCGTAGCCGCGATCGCGTTCGGAAAGGTGTTGGGCAAGCGCCGGATGCCCTGTGGACAGGCCGGCCCGCCGCCCGGCCACGTCGCCGTACTCTGCGCGCGTGCCGAGTCTCAGCGTCCGAACGGACGAGCTGGCCGCCTGTGGCGCCGAGCTGACGCAGAGCGCTCGACTGTTCATCGACGTTGTCGCGGCTTTCGATACCCGGTCCGCAGACGGACTGCTGCTCGAGCACCCGGTAGCGGTCG
This sequence comes from Mycobacteriales bacterium, assembly GCA_046262175.1. GTDB lineage: Bacteria > Actinomycetota > Actinomycetes > Mycobacteriales > SCTD01 > RYN-124. Next base: position 3,167 of record JBHENF010000054.1, on the reverse strand, counting down.
AGGCTTACGAGCGGTTCTTCGGCGCCTGGTCGATCCGGCTGCACGAAGCGGCCGAGGTATTGGACGGCGGCGCGCACGCTGTGGTTGTGGCGGCGGAGCGGTACGCCGCGTGGGACCGCTACGTGGCGGGGCTCGCGACGTGAGGGAGCCTGGTCCGGCGGTGCTGCTCGACGTCGAGGACGAGCTGGCCGCAGCCGCCCGGGAGCTGGAGCGGGCCGAACGGTCGACGTACTGGTGGCGCGGCACAGCTGCCGACTCCGCGCGTGCGCTGTGGAAAGGGCAGGCACGGGCGTTGCGCAGTGCGGCCGCCACCCTGGCGGAGGCCCAGGTGGTGCTGCGTCAGTACGTCGAGGAGGCTGCTGCCGCGCGGCTCCGGCGCGAGCGCGCGGAGCGGGTACTCGCAGACGTGGGGCCGCTGGACGAGCTGTACCGCCCCGGGGCGGCGGCGCGGGCGCACACCGCCCGGGCTGAGCGCGCCCGAGCGCAGGTCGAGCTGGACGAGGCTGCCCGCCGGCTTGCGGCGCGGCTGGCGGTACTGGAGTCGGCTGCCGGCCTGCCCGCCGCGCGTCCGGGTCCGTGTGCCCCGCCGGCGCCGGCGGCACCGGCACGCGGCTGGGGGCGCGTCGTCGGGGCGCTCCTCGGCGCCAGCAGCTCGGGGCGGTTCGACCCGCAGACGTGCGAGCCCATTCCGCTGCTCGAGGCCGGCGGCGGAGGGGCCATCCTGCGCGGCCTGACCCGGCGGAAGGCCGCGGGCGTGGCCCGCGAGCGGCTGGTGGCGGACGCGGCGGACGCGGTGCTGCGCAACCCGAAGAACGACCACGCCTTCAAGCACGTGGACCAGCTGTTCGGGCACAAGAACATCTCCAAGGCGCAGCGCATGGAGTGGGCGCGGCTAATCGGAGCGGGCCTCCAAAGCAGCGAGACGTTCGCCTACAAGACAGTTCGCGTCACCGGGGTCGGCCATCTGCACCGGCAGTACGGCCGGCACTGGGTGATCGTTCAGGACGTAGGCACCGGGGAAGTCGTGACGGCGTTCATGCCGAACAACGCGCAGCTGGCAGCCATCCGTCGGCTGATCCGGGGGCGCTGACATGGCCTTTGAGTTCTACGACCCGCGGCGCCCCGCTGCGGACCTGCTGGCCGAGATCCAGGAGGTCGTACGCGAAACCATCTCTTGGACGGAGGAGTACACGCTGCGCGAGATCCGGCTCGAAGAGGGCGAGGTCATGGCCAGCGACGAGGTGGAACGGGTGGTCGTGTTCACGGCCGCACTGCCCGCGGTGGACTACGACGACCCGCGACTCGGGCCGTCCAAGCGCCGATGGAAGGGCTGGCGCGTCTTCTTCGATGAAGCCGTGCGGCGCACACAGCCGCTGTGGGCTGTCTACGTGACAGCAGAACTTCCCCCCAACCTGACGGAGTTGCGCGACCCGGAGATCTGGAAGCGCAAGGAGTTCGCCGACATCTGGGTCTGCCCGGACCTGGCATCGGCAGTGCGCGATCTGCGGCTGCCCTCTCTGCGGAAGGAAGAGCTCGCGGGCGGTGTGTGGCTGTCGGCAACCGAGGCGATTCTGCGCGGTAAGCGCTCCGGCTACGACGACTACAAGGCGGACGGCGCGCTCATCCGCGAGGCGCTGCTCGTCGCCACCGACCACCTGCTTCCGGCGCGCGACGCCAAGCCGCCGAAGCCGCGACAGCCTCCGCAGCCGACTCCGCCACTGCCGGCGGTCGTGCAGGCGCAGTTCTGGAAGGCGGGTGTCCCTCCCGAGCAGCTGTACGGCGACCTCGGGCTGGCGATGGTGGAGCGCGGCGCGCAGCCGGTGGAGCCGTACGGTTGGGAAGATGCTCTACCGCTGCCGGACGGCGACGCGGTGGAGGTGACCTTCCCCGAGGACATGCCGGGCGTGGTGCTGCTGGAGGGCTTCTCGGACATCGTGACCCAGGAGGATGCCGAGGCAGAGCAGGCCCTCGAGGCGCTGCACCTGTGGCTGGCCGAGCTCCTCGTCGCCTCCGGTGCGTCGTACGCGGCACTGCGCTTCGACGATCCGTTCCCGCCGCCGGTCGTGCGGCACGAGCAGTTCGACGGACAGGTGCTGGAGGGTCCGTACTCCTTCGCCGTCGATCGTGCCTGGCTGACGGACCGGATCTTCCGCAAGGTGGAGAAGAAGCTCGCCGGCGCCTGGCGGCGCGACGTCGACAACGTGACGGTGTGGTGGGTGCGGCCGGGTGACGCGCTGGGGGTCGGTCAGTTCGACCGGACGCTGGCAGCTGCGCAGCTGGTCGCCGCGCGCGCTCGTCGCTGACTCCGGCGGCGGGTCGCGGGGCCGCGGGCGGCTCGCGCCTCAGTAGTGTCGGCGCCGTGGCAGACGACTTCGTCATCGCCCGCAACCCGGAGGTGGGCTCGGCGCTGCCGTACCTGCTCCGGTTGCCGTTGCCCGGCCGCCCGGTGGTGCTCAAGGCGCGGGAGACGTGGCCCCGGACGAGCAAGGTCTACTGCCACCGCGCCGAGGAGTGGCCGGAGGCGCCGGAGGTCGTCGAGCGGGTGCCGGTCAAGTCATGCGTCGCGCGCGGACCGGCGGTGGAGCTCGTGCTCGATCGGGGGCGCGAGAACCGCAGTCAGCTCGTGTTCACGCGGCTCAAGGGCGGCCGCGAGGCCATCTTCTGGCAGAGCGCGCGCACCACCAAGAAGGCGCGGCCCGGGGTACGGGTGCCGACCGCCCGCGCGAGCGGCCTCGAGAACCTGACCATCGTGGTGGACCGGCGGGAGCGGTACCCCTACCGCTTCCCGCAGCAGCGCGAGCGCGCAGCAGGGTTCGCTCCCGTGCGGTGACTACGGCGTACGGGATCAGGAGGGGCAGCTGCTGGCTGTGGTCGAGCGCAAGTCGCTCGACGATCTCGCCCACAGCCTGGTCGATGGCCGCCTCGCGTCGCAGCTGGCCGAGCTCGCGTGCGTCGCTCGGGCGGGGGTGGTCGTGGAAGAGCGGTACTCACGGTTGTTCTCCCTCCGTACGTCAAGGCGGGCTTCGTGGCCGATCTGCTTGCCAGAGTGCAGGTGCGGTGGCCGTCGGTGCCGGTGTTCTTCGCCGAGACGCGCCCGCTCGCGGAGGAGTGGACGTTCCGGTTCCTCGCGGCCGCGGCGGCGGAGCAGGTGGCGGACGAGCGCGCAC
>JBHENF010000053.1:0-14585 GCA_046262175.1 Mycobacteriales bacterium | reverse complement strand
CACGATCCCGCCCGAGCGCGAGCCGTGGTTCCCCGGCGACGAGTTCCTCGAGCGGCGGATCCGCGCGTACGTCCGCTGGAACGCCGCCATCATGGTCAGCCGCGCGAACCGCCCCGAGGTCGGCGTCGGCGGGCACATCGCGACGTACGCGAGCGCCGCCAGCCTGTACGAGGTCGGCTTCAACCACTTCTTCCGCGGCAAGGACGCCGACGGCGCCTCCGGCGACCAGGTCTTCTTCCAGGGGCACGCCTCCCCCGGCATCTACGCGCGCGCCTTCCTCGAGGGCCGGCTGACCGAGGACCACCTCGACGGCTTCCGCCAGGAGAGCAGGCCGAGCAGCCTGCCGAGCTACCCGCACCCGCGGCTGATGCCGGACTTCTGGGAGTTCCCCACCGTGTCCATGGGGCTCGGCCCGATCGACGCGATCTACCAGGCCCGCTTCAACCGCTACCTGTCGAGCCGCGGCATCAAGGACACGAGCGACAGCCGGGTCTGGTGCTTCCTCGGCGACGGCGAGATGGACGAGCCGGAGTCGCTCGGCGCGATCGGCGTCGCCGCCCGCGAAGAGCTCGACAACCTCACGTTCGTCGTCAACTGCAACCTGCAGCGCCTCGACGGCCCCGTACGCGGGAACGGCAAGATCATCCAGGAGCTGGAGTCGTACTTCCGCGGCGCCGGCTGGAACGTCATCAAGGTCGTCTGGGGCCGCCAGTGGGACGACCTGCTTGCTCGGGACGTCGACGGCGTCCTGGTCAACGCGATGAACGTGACGCCGGACGGGCAGTTCCAGACCTACTCCGTCGAGCCCGGCTCGTACACGCGGGAGAAGTTCTTCGGCACCGACCCCCGGCTGCGCAAGATGGTCGAGCACCTGACCGACGAGGACATCCGGCAGCGGCTCCCGCGCGGCGGCCACGACTACCGGAAGGTGTACGCGGCGTTCGACGCGGCGACCAGGCACGTCGGCCAGCCGACGGTCATCCTGGCCCACACCATCAAGGGCTGGACGCTCGGCAAGGACTTCGAGGGCCGCAACGCGACCCACCAGATGAAGAAGCTGACGAAGGCTGAGCTCAAGGAACTGCGCGACCGGCTGTACCTCGAGATCCCGGACAGCGCGCTCGAGGGCGAGCTGCCGCCGTACTTCCACCCGGGTGAGGACAGCAACGAGGTCGCGTACATGCGCGAGCGCCGGGCCAAGCTCGGCGGCTCGATCCCTCGGCGCCTCGTGCGCGCCAAGCCGCTCGACCTGCCCAAGCCGGGTGTCTACGACGAGCTCAAGAACGGCTCCGGCAAGCAGCCGGTGGCGACCACGATGGCGTTCGTCCGGCTGCTCAAGGACCTCATGAAGGACCAGGGGATCGGCGCGCGGATCGTGCCGGTCATCCCGGACGAGGCGCGCACGTTCGGCATCGACGCGATGTTCCCGACCGCCAAGATCTACTCGCCGCTGGGCCAGACGTACGAGGCTGTCGACCGCGAGCTGCTCCTGTCGTACAAGGAGAGCAAGCAGGGCCAGATCCTGCACGAGGGCATCACCGAGGCGGGCTCGATGGCATCGGTGATCGCGGCGGGCACGGCGTACGCGACGCACGGCGAGCCGATGATCCCGGTCTACGTCTTCTACTCGATGTTCGGCTTCCAGCGCACCGGCGACCAGATGTGGGCCTTCGCCGACCAGCTCGGCCGCGGCTTCCTGCTCGGCGCCACCGCCGGCCGCACGACCCTGAACGGTGAGGGGCTGCAGCACCAGGACGGCCACTCGATGCTGCTCGCGTCCACCAACCCGGCCGTGGTCGCGTACGACCCCGCGTTCGGGTACGAGGTCGCGTTCATCGTCGAGGACGGCCTGCGCCGGATGTACGGGCCGGACAGCGAGGACGTCTTCTACTACCTGAGCGTCTACAACGAGCCGTACCCGCAGCCCGCCATGCCGGACCTGCCGCGGCTGCGCGAGGGCGTGCTGCGCGGGCTCTACCGGTTCAGCGCGGAGGGCGGCGAGGGCCCGCGCGCGCAGGTGCTCGCGAGCGGGATCACGGTCCGGCTCGCCATGGATGCGCAGCGGCTGCTGCGCGAGGACTGGGGCGTGTCCGCGGACGTCTGGAGCGTCACGAGCTGGAACGAGCTGCGCCGCGATGCCGTCGCCTGCGAGGAGCACGCACTGCTGCACCCGGAAGATGACCCGCGCACGCCGTACGTCACGCAGGCCCTCATGACGACGACCGGACCGGTCGTGGCCGTCAGCGACTGGATGCGGGCTGTGCCGGACGCGATCAGCCGCTGGGTGCCCGGCGACTGGAGCTCGCTCGGCACCGACGGCTTCGGCCGCTCGGACACCCGCGCCTCGCTGCGCAGGCACTTCCACGTCGACCCCGAGTCGATCGCGGTGGCGGTGCTCGCCGGGCTCGCGAAGCGCGGGGACGTGGACCGGGCGCTGCCGGCGCAGGCCGTGGACCGCTATCGGCTGCGCGACGAGCTGCTGCCGCCCGAGAAGGACACCACCGAGGGCGGCGCGGAGTAGCTACCTGCCGTTGGTCGAGACGGTCATCTCGACGACCGGCGTGCTGTCGCCGGAGGTCGTCGTGGCGGCACTGCCCGCCAGCAGCGCCAGCAGCGCCAGTGTCGGCAGGAGGGACGCCGGCCAGGACGCGACGGGGCGCCGCCGGGACTCGTTCATGCGGTAGGTCTGCCCGGGTCCGTCCCCGTCTACCTGGCCTGCGAGGCAGATCACCCTGACCTCGGCCTGCGGCGGCGGGGCCTGTGTCAGCGCCCCCGACATGGGTAGTTCCGAGCCATGGAACGAGGCAGCGACAAGCACAGCGCCCGGATGGACGACGCCCTCGAGGCCGAGGTGCGCGGGATGATGACCGCCGGTCGCGAGACGCGCGGCGAGGACTGGAACTCCGCCGAGCCCTCGGGCGAGGACCAGCCCGACGTCGACCGCTCGCCGGACGGCACGATGGCCGGCGGCGTCCCCGACGGCATGACCGAGGACGACGTCGAGCTGCGGTCGGAGCTCGCCTCCAGCCTCGGCAAGGAGTGCTGGCCGTGCGACGCGGCGACGCTGCTGGCGAAGGCGACGGAGATGAACGCGGTGGACCGCGTGCTCGACGAGCTGCGCCGGCTTCCCGCGGGTCGGGAGTTCGCCAACCTGCAGGAGGTCTGGTCGGAGCTGTCCGGCGGCCACGTGGAGACGCACCGCTTCTGACCCGGTGCAAACCGGGCGGTTCTGACCCCCCGTCCGGGTCATTCACGGGCGAGTCGCTCCAGTCGAGACGCCGATGTGCCGCAGTATCCCGGTAGGGGTACGCGGGGATATCGGGCTGGAGGCAACGCCATGGGTCGACGGGCGAGCAGCACGATCGGGATGCTCGAGGAGCACCCGAACCTCGCCGAGATCCTCGGCGTCCTCGCCCAGCTCGCGCACATCCGCGACGACGAAATCCCTCGGCTCGCCGAGGCGTGGTGCAACACGATCGGGGTGGCCGAGGCGCGGGACCGCGCACTGTCGCCCGACAGCCCGCTCGTCCTCGAGGCGCTGTCCGCGTTCGAGGCGGTCGGCGCGCTGTTCGAGGACGACCTGCGCGGCGAGGCCGGCTACATCACCGTGGGGTGCGACGTGACGACGACGGCGCTGAAGGCCGTACGGGATGCGATCGCTGCCGCGTACGCCAAGCCCTGCCTGTCGCGCACCGAGTACACCGCGCTGCTCCGCCCGTGGCGGACCGTCTACCCCGCGTCAACCGTGGAGGAGCCGGACCTGGGGCCGCGCGCCGAGCAGGTCAAGGAGCTGCTCGCGCTGCTGCCCTTGCTGTCCACCCGTTGCCACGACGCCGAGGGACGCCGGCTGTACGACGCGCTGGTCGACCGCTCGTTCACGCAGGAGTCGGACCGCGCCGAGGCGCGCGAGGCCGCCTTCCAGGCCGCCGTGCTGACGAGCCGGCGCAGGGTCTGGGCGCTGGTCCGCCGCAGCGGGGCCGAGGGGCTGTCGCGGCCCTGCGCGTCCTGCCGCGCGTCCGTGGCGGACGACCGCGAGAACCAGCGGGTGATGTCCCTGTGCCTGGACGCTGCCTGCGCGCTGCTGGTCGCCGACGCGCTGCCGGACGCGACGACGTCGGTCCTGACCGAGCCGGTCACGTCCCTCATCCCGCAGCAGCGCGGCCCGTCCAGCTAGCGCTGCCCGGCTACGCCGCCTGCTGAGCGTCCAGCTAAGCAGTCCGCGGTGCCTCGACATCCAGCTCGCGCGGCCGCCGCCCCAGGAACCGCTGCCGCCTCTGCAGCCACAAGGTGGATGTCGTGGCACCGGGATCACGCGGCGTCCGCCCAGCTGCACGCCGTCGGCCGGAGCGTCAGCGGGCGCGGCCGGTCCAGGCCAGCAGCTCGTCGGCGCTCCACGCGTTGACGACCCGGTCCGCCTCGATGCCGGTGAGGACGGCCCGCTCGCAGCCGAGCGGCTGCCACGACAGCTGCCCCGGCGCGTGCGCGTCGGTGTCGATCGAGACCATGCAGCCGGCCTCGTACGCGAGCCGCAGCAGCCGCTTCGGCGGATCGAGCCGCTCCGGCCGGCTGTTGATCTCGACCGCCACCCCGAAGCGCTCGCAGGCGGCGAACACCACCTCCGCGTCGAACTCCGACTCGGGCCGGCCCTTGCCCGTCACGAGCCGGCCGGTGCAGTGCCCGAGGACGTCGGTGTGCGGGTTGCTGATGGCGGCCACCATGCGCGGTGTCATCTCCTCCGCCGGCATCCGCAGCTTGCTGTGCACGCTCGCGACGACCAGGTCCAGCCGTTCCAGCAGCTCCGGCTCCTGGTCGAGCGAGCCGTCGAGGTTGATGTCGCACTCGATGCCGGTGAGGATCCGGAACGGGGACAGTCGCTCGTTGACCTCGGCCACGACGTCGAGCTGCTCGCGCAGCCGTTCCGGGCTTAGGCCGCGGGCGACCGTCAGCCGGGGTGAGTGGTCGGTCAGGACCATGTACCCGTGCCCGAGGTCGCGCGCCGCGAGCGCCATCTCCTCGATGGGCGAGCCGCCGTCGGACCAGTCGCTGTGCACGTGGCAGTCGCCGCGCAGCTGCTGTCGCAGGTCGTCCGCGGCCTGCGCGACCGGCGTCAGCCCCAACGACTCGACCCGCCGCAGGTAGACCGGTTCCTCCCCCGCCAGCGACTCGGTGACCACCGTCGCCGTGACCTTCCCGATCCCGGTCAGCTCGACGAGCGTCCCCGCCAGCGCGCGCTGCTCGAGCTCCTCGCGCGGGGTCCGGTCGACGACGGCGGCGGCCGTGCGGAACGCCTTGACGCGGTACGACGGCTCGAGCGCGCGCTCGAGGCAGAAGGCGATCCGCCGGAGGTCCTCGGCCGGATCCCTCACGCTTCGACGCCCTCCTCCAGCACGGGTGCTGGTCGACCCTCCTCGGCCCGCCAGGCCGAGAACAGCGCCGTGCAGGCCGCAACCCAGCCCCAGCCGACGAGCAGCCCGGCGGCGACGTCGGACGGGTAGTGGACGCCGAGCAGCACCCGGGACGCGGCCACGGCGAGCGCGAACAGGAAGGCGAGCGCGAACAGCAGCCGCCGCCACGAGACGACGCTGAGCAGCACGATCGCAAGCGCCAGTCCGAAAGCGGCCGAGCCGGTCGCGTGGCCGGACGGGAACGACGCACCGCGCGCGTGCGAGACCGGGTCCGGGAAGCTCGGGCGGACCCGGGCGACCGAGACCTTGCCGATCGTCGACAGGAGGTACGCGCCGCCGACGCTGACCCCGAGGTAGAGCGCGCTGCGGCGCCGCCGCCGGGACAGGAGCAGCAGGACGAGCAGCGCCGTGGTCACCTCGACAGCCACGGGCGACCCGGCCCAGGTGACGACCAGCGCGAGCACCCGCAGCCAGTCGTGCGCGACCACCACGGGGTGCACCGCCGCGTCGGTGTGCGTGTCGAGCCGGGCCAACGGACCCCACTGGTCGCGCACGAGCAGACCCAGGGGGATGAGCAGCAGGCTGAGCAGCCCGAAGCCCAGCCCCAACAGCGTCAGCCGGAGGCCGGCACGCTCCGAGGGGTCGAGGCGGCGCGCCACGAACCCGCTCATGTCAGGTAGACCACCAGCTTGCGGGTCGCAGCGCGCAGCGTCATGTGGCCAGGCCCCTCGCTGACCTCGCCGTCGCGGGCGATGCGCAGCCCGCCCTGTCGACTGCGCACCGGCAGCGAGCCGACCAGCCGCTGCTCGTACACCCGGCTCTCGCCGAGTCGTCCGGTGAGCACGGCGACCACCAGCCGCAGCCGGGACAGGCGCGCATCGGCGTCGATGAGCCGTACGTCGATGCAGCCGTCATCGAGGCGCTCGCGCCAACTCGGGGCGAAGCCGGCCGGGTGGTAGTGCCCGTTGCCCGCGAACAGCGTCCACAGCCGGCGCGGCTGGCCGTCGACCTCCACGAACACGGGATCGGCCTTGCGCATAATCTTCGCCATCGCCACTGCCATCGCGGGCCACTTGCCGATCCGCTTCTCCCGCTTCTCCCGCTCGCGGACGAGCTCCGGGTAGACGCCCACGGCGAAGGTGTTCAGGAAGTACAGGTCGCCGCCCTCCGGGTCGGCGCTGCCGACGGTGATCTCGACAGCGCTGCCGTTGCGGACCGCGGCGACGACGTCCTCCACCGACTGCACGCCGAGCTCCCCCGCGAAGTGGTCCAGCGTGCCGCCAGGCAGGACCGCGAGCGGCAGCTGTCGGTCCAGCGCGATCCCGGCCGCGCAGTTGACGGTGCCGTCGCCACCCATGACGCCGAGCACCTGCGCTGTCTCGGCCGCCTTCGCCAGGCAGATTTCGACGTCGTCGTCCGGCCCGCAGCGGACGACCTCAACCTTCGGGAGCAGGTCGGCGAGCTGCTGCTCGACCTCTGCCGCACGCTCGCCCGATCCGGCGCTCTCGTTGATGACCACGATCAGCCCGGCGCCGTCGGGCAGCGCGGGCGCCGGCCGACGAGCCGGTCGTGCGAACGCGGGACGGTCAGGACGGACGGGCCACACCTTGCGCACCACCAGCGCTGAGCCGACGCCCATCGCGAGCCCGGCGGCCACGTCGCCCGGGTAGTGCACGCCGGTGTGGATCCGGCCGTACGCGACGCCGGCGGCAAGGATCGCGACGGGCGCCGCGAGCAGCGGGGACTCGAGTGCGACCCCCATGGCGAAGGCACCTGCGGAGGCGGAGTGCCCGCTCGGGAACGACGTCGTCTGGGGCTGTCGCAGCAGCCGACGGGGCACCGGCACCGGACGCAGCTCAGGCCGCGCGCGGCGGGCGGCCAGTTTGGCCGGGATGTTCGCGGTGGCGCTGGCGAGGGCCAACGACGTGAGCCCACGGACGGCAGCCCGTCGCTGGCCGGTGGCCGCGAGGAGGAGCGAGACGCCGATCCACAGCACGCTGTGGTTGGCCGACGAGGTCAGCCGCGGCAGCACGCGGTCGAGCAGCGGCGTGTCCGTCGACGCCGCCTTGCGGTACAGCGCGAGGTCGAGGTGGTCGAGCCGCGTGAGCAGCCTGTCGTTGCTCATGCCAGGTCCCCGGCGCCTGGGGCAGTCCGTCTCATGTGCGGACGGTAGTCCGAGGCACCGGGGACCGGTGGCGCGGGTGAGCTACGAGGTGGCGCGGCGGCGCGGCGTGGCGACCTTGGTGGCCGTACGCGGGCGCCGGGCCGGCGCAGCGGCCGAGCCCTCAGCGGAGCTGCTGCGAGCCTCGGTCTTGATCTCGTTGGCCTTGACCCTGCTCTTGGCCTGCATGTTGCGGATGGTCTCGCGGGCCGGGTCGATCCCGCCGATGCCGAACGCGATGATCGGCGGGACGACGATCAGGGCGAGCAGCGCGATGAACAGCGGGCCGACGATGAGCGTGGCGATCTCGAGCTGGCCGAGGGCGAAGAACACGCCGAGCGCGATGATGAACAGCGAGACGCCGTTGGCCAGCGCGCTGCCGTAGGACAGGCCGCCGAGCATGTTGGCGAGCAGGTCCTTGACCGCCGCAGCCACCGCGAAGGCGATGATGAGCGCGATCACGGCGACGAACAGCTTCGGCAGGAACGCGATGATCGAGGCGAGGAACTCGCTGATCGGGTTGTCCTTGCCGAAGACGGCGAAGGCCATCGACAGCACGGCCAGGAAGATGAAGTAGTAGACGATCTTGCCGAGGATCGAGGCAGCGTCGTACTTGCTCTTGGACAGCGCCTGCTTGATCCCGCCGCGCTCGACGACCTTGTCGAAGCCGGCCTTCTGCAGGACCTTCGTGATGATCTTCTGCACGAGCTTCGCGACGATGATGCCGACGATGAGGATCAGCAGGAAGTAGCCGACCTTCGGCAGGATGAGCGCGGCCTGCTCGAGGGACTTGTCGTAGCCGTTCTGAAAGCCGCTCTTGGCCAAGATCATGCGGGAACCCTCCGGGTCATAGGCAGACGTTGCCGTCGCCGTGCCCCGGCTCCCGGTGATCAAACGACAGAGTGGGTCACACCACCTGGTGCAGCCAGGTGACGGCCGCGCCCTCGCCGGCTTCGCGGTACGGCTCGAGCTCGGCGTCCCACGGGCTGCCCAGCAGCGCGTCGAGACCCATCGCCAGCTGCGGGCCGCTGGCGTTGGCGAGCAGCGCGCGCAGCCGGTCCTCCCCGACGAGCAGGTCGCCGTTCGCGCTGGTCGTCGCACGGAACACGCCGAGGGTGGGCGTCACGGCGTACCGCTCGCCGTCGCAGCCCGCGCTCGGGTCCTCCGTCACCTCGTACCGCAGCACGCTCCAGCCGCGCAGCGCGCCGGCGAGGCGGCCGGCGGTGCCCGAGCGGCCGCGCCAGCCGATCTCGGCGCGCAGGGTGCCCGGGCTCGCCGGCTGACCGGTCCAGTCGAGGCGTACCCGCACGCCGAGCTCCGCTGCCACCGCCCACTCGACGTGGGGGCACAGCGCGGGCGGGCAGGAGTGCACGTAGAGCACGCCGGACGTCACGATGAGCCTCCAAGGTCGAGGTGCGCCTTCCCCGACGGCCTCAGTCCCTGGTGCTCTCACGCATTGTGCCCTGCCGCGACCCTCCGTGACCAGCCTTTCCGCCGACGTGATCAGGTCGGGCTGGCAGCCACGCTCACGCCTGTACGTAGACAACCCGACCTGATCAGCCGGTTCCGCGCGATCAGGTCGGGCTGCCGGTCGCGCTTCCGGACGTACGGAGACAACCCGGCCTGATCACGGCGCGGACCAGGCCGCCACGCCGGCGAGCAGGCGGGCCTTCACCTCGGGCGGCGCCAGCGCGCCGCGGATGCTCGACGCCGCGAGGTCGGCCTGCTGCTCGCGCGTGTACGGGGCGTACTGGTCCAGCAGCCCGCTCCGGAACACCAGCGGGTCGTCCGCCCCCAGCGCCACCTCCAGCCCGGCCGCCCGCAGCGCCAGCACGGGCACCTCCTCGACCGAGCCGCGGACGCCCAGCGCCACGTTCGACGCCGGGCACACCTCCAGCACGACGCGCCGCTCCACCAAGAGGTCGAGCACGGCCGGGTCCTCGACGGCGCGGATCCCGTGTCCGAGCCGCGCCGGGTCCAGCGACTCGACCGCCCGGCGCACCGAGGCCGGCCCGCGCAGCTCCCCCGCGTGCGGGACGGCCGCCAGCCCGGCGTCGCGCGCGATCCGGAACGCCTTCGCGAACGCCCCCGTGTCGCCCCGCGTCTCGTCGTTGGACAACCCGAAGCCGACCACGCCGTGACCCGCGTAGCGCCGGGCCACCCGCGCGAGCGTCTCGGCGTCGCCGGGGTGCCGGGTCCGGTTGGCCGCGACGACCAGCGCCATCCCGACGCCCGTCTCCGCAGCCGCCGACGACATCGCGGACAGGACCACCTCGACCGCGCCGTTCAGCCCGCCGAGCTTGGCCGCGTACGAGGACGGATCGACCTGCACCTCGACCCAGCCGCTGCCGGCCGCCTGCTCGTCCAGGGCGATCTCCCGCACGACCCGCGCCACGTCCTCCGGTCCGCGCAGCACGTCGCGCGCGGCGTCGTACAACCGCTGGAACTTGATCCAGCCCCGGCGCGCGACCCCCTCCAGGCCGCCCGGGCGCAGCAGTCCGTCCGGGAGCCGCTTGCCCTGCTCCTGCGCGAGCTCCACCAGTGTCGCGGGCCGCATGCCGCCGGTGAGGTGCAGGTGCAGGTGCGCCTTCGGGAGGGTCGCCAGGTCCTGCATGTCGGACAGCCTGCCCGACCGGCGCGCAGTCCAGAATGGGCAGGTGACAGCCGCGGAATCAAGGACAGCCGCCTCGCCGGCGTCCCGTGAGAACGGCTACACCGCCAAGCACCTGTCCGTCCTGGAGGGGCTCGAGGCGGTCCGCAAGCGGCCGGGCATGTACATCGGCTCGACCGACAGCAAGGGGCTGACGCACCTCGCGTACGAGATCGTCGACAACGCGGTCGACGAGGCGCTGGCCGGCCACTGCAACCGGATCGAGGTGACCCTCCATCCGGACGGCTCGCTCGAGATCGGCGACGACGGCCGCGGCATCCCGGTGGACGTCGAGCCCAAGAGCGGGCTCACCGGCGTCGAGCTGGTGCTCACGAAGCTGCATGCGGGCGGCAAGTTCGGCGGCGGCGGCTACAAGACCTCGGGCGGGCTGCACGGCGTCGGTGCGTCCGTCGTCAACGCGCTGTCCCAGCGGCTCGACGTCGTCGTACGGAGGGGCGGCCGCGTCCACACGATGTCGTTCAGCCGCGGCGTACCCGGGACGTTCGCGGGTGACGGTCCAGCCGCCCCCTTCACCCCGCGCGACGGACTGAGCGTCGCCGGCAAGACCCCCAAGACATCCTCCGGCACCACGATCCGCTGGTGGGCCGACACCCCGCTGTTCAGCAAGGGATCGGCCGTCGACACCGCGGAGCTCACCGCTCGGCTGCGGCAGACGGCGTTCCTCGTGCCCGGGCTGACCCTCGCGCTGCTCGACCAGCGCGGCGAGAAGCCCTTCTCGGAGACCTTCGTCTTCGTCGGCGGGACGGTCGACTTCGTCGAGCACCTGGCGCCCGACCGCCCCGTCTGCGACCCGGTGCACCTGTCCGGCGAGGGGACGTACAAGGAGACGGTGCCGGTCCTCGACGACAAGGGGCACATGTCGACGCAGACCGTCGAGCGGCACTGCGAGGTCGACGTCGCGCTGCGCTGGGGCACCGGCTACGACACGGTCGTCCAGTCCTTCTGCAACGTCGTCGCGACGCCGCACGGCGGGACGCACCAGAACGGGTTCGAGCGCGCGCTGCTCAAGGCCGTCAACGAGGCGCTGGTCGCGACCCGCGTGCACAAGGCTCGCGACGAGGCCGTCATCAAGGACGACGTGCTCGAGGGGCTCACCGCCGTGGTGACGGTGAAGGTGCCGGAGCCGCAGTACCTCGGCCAGACGAAGGACGAGCTCGGCACCCCCGGCGTCAGCAAGATCGTGGCCGACGTGGTCGGCAAGCAGCTGCGCGCTCAGTTCCTCGACAACCGCAAGACCAAGGCGGCCGCCAAGCAGGTCCTGGAGAAGGTTGCGGCAGCGGCCAAGACCCGGCAGGCGGCCCGCGCCTCGAAGGATGCGGCTCGCCGCAAGACCGCGCTCGAGACGTCGACCCTGCCGGCCAAGCTCGCCGACTGCCGCAGCACCGATGTCTCCCGTACCGAGCTCTGGCTGGTCGAGGGTGACAGCGCGCTCGGCACCGGCAAGCTGGCGCGCAACAGCGAGTTCCAGGCGCTGCTCCCCCTGCGCGGGAAGATCCTCAACGTCCAGAAGGCGTCGCCGTCGGAGATGCTCGGCAACGCGGAGTGCGCGTCGATCATCCAGGTGGTCGGCGCCGGAACGGGGCGGACGTTCGACCTGGACCAGATGCGGTACGGGAAGATCGTCATCACGACGGACGCCGACGTCGACGGCGCGCACATCCGCTGCCTGCTCATCACGCTGTTCGCGAAGTACATGAAGCCGGTCATCGACAGCGGCCGACTGTTCGCGGCCGTGCCGCCCCTGCACCGGGTCGAGGTCGTCGGCGCGGACCGGCCGGTCTACACGTACAGCGACCGCGAGCTCCAGCAGGTGCTCCGCAAGCTCGAGTCTTCCGGGAAGCGCGTCAAAGGCGGCATCCAGCGCTACAAGGGACTCGGCGAGATGGACCCCGACCAGCTCGCGGAGACGACGATGCACCCGGCGACGCGCACGCTGCGGCGGATCCAGCCCGGCGACGCCGAGGCGGCCGAGGGCGCGCTCGAGCTGCTCATGGGCAACGACGTGGCGCCGCGCCGCGACTTCATCATCAGCAGCGCGTCGCGCGTCAACCGCGAGCTGCTCGACACGTGACAGCCGTACGACGGCCGCACCCCCTCCATGATCCACGCCGCGGATCCGGCTCTGGTGGCGGCACCAGAGCCGGGAAGCTTCTGTGGATCAAGGACGAGGGCGCGGTGCAGCACGCCCCGGGAGGGAACACCTGATGGCACGCAAGCGAGGCGGCAGCGGGGACGTCGTGATCCCGCCGTTCGAGGGCGAGGGCACCATCCTCGACACGGACGTCGTGCAGGAGATCGAGTCGTCGTACCTCGACTACTCGTACTCCGTCATCTACAGCCGCGCCCTGCCCGACGCGCGTGACGGCCTCAAGCCGGTGCACCGCCGGATCCTGTACTCGATGGCCGACAGCGGGCTGCGCCCGGACCGGCCGTACGTGAAGAGCGCCCGGGTCGTCGGCGACGTCATGGGCAAGTACCACCCGCACGGCGACGGGGCCATCTACGACGCGATGGTGCGGCTCGCCCAGCCGTTCGCGATGCGGGTGCCGCTCATCGACGGGCACGGCAACTGGGGCTCGCCGGACGACAGCGCCGCCGCGAGCCGCTACACCGAGTGCCGCCTGACGCCCGCCGCGCTGCTGCTGACCGACGACCTCGACGAGGAGACCGTCGACCTCGAGCCCAACTACGACGGGTCCCTGACGCAGCCGAGCGTCCTCCCGGCCGCCTACCCGAGCCTGCTGGTCAACGGCACCTCCGGCATCGCCGTCGGCATGGCCACCAACATGATCCCGCACAACCTCGTCGAGGTCGTCGACGCGGCGCGGCACCTCATCGCGCACCCGGACGCGACGCTGGACGACCTGATGGAGCTCGTCCCCGGGCCCGACCTGCCGACCGGGGGGCAGCTGCTCGGGATGACGGAGGTTCGGTCGGCGTACGAGACCGGCCGCGGTGTCGTCCGCATGCGCGCCACGGCGGAGGTCGGGGTGCTCGCCCGCGGCAAGTCGCACATCACGGTGACGGAGCTGCCGTACGGCGTCGGCGCCGAGCGCGTCATCGCCAAGGTCAAAGAGCTCGTGACCGGCAAGAAGCTGCAGGGCATCAGCGACGTCAAGGACCTGACCGACCGCCAGCGCGGCACGCAGCTCGTGTTCGAGGTGAAGGCCGGCTTCAACCCGCAGGCGGTGCTCGGCGAGCTGTACCGGCTCACGCCGCTCGAGGAGAGCTTCGGCATCAACAACGTCGCCCTGGTGGACGGCCAGCCGCGGACGCTGGGGCTGAAGGAGCTGCTCGAGGTCTTCCTGGCGCACCGCGTCGACGTCGTGACGCGCCGGTCCCGCTTCCGGCTGCGCAAGGCCCAGGAGCGGGCGCACCTGGTCGAGGGCCTGCTGCTGGCGTTGGCGAACATCGACGAGGTCGTACGGATCATCCGGGCGTCGGCGGACGTGTCGGAGGCGCGGGCCGCGCTGATCGAGCGGTTCGCCCTGTCCGACGTGCAGGCCGGCTACATCCTCGACATGCAGCTGCGCCGGCTCGTCGCGCTCGAGGTCGAGAAGCTCGAGCAGGAGCTGGCCGAGCTGCGCGCCCGGATCGCCGAGCTGGAGAGCATCCTCGGCGACCCGGCGAAGCTGCGGCGCGTGATCAGTGCCGAGCTGGCGGAGATCGCGACCGAGCACGGGACGCCGCGGCGGACGGTGCTCGTTGGCGGCGACCTCAAGGCGCTGGTCACCCGGCAGTCCTCGTCGCTGGAGGTGGCGGACGACCCCGTGGACGTCCTGCTGTCCTCGAGCGGGCTGCTCGCCCGCACGCCCGTGGAGGAGTCGGCGGCGACGTCCCGCACCGGGCGCGGCCGGCACGACGTGGTCGTCTCGCGCGCCCGTACGACCGCCCGTGGGCAGGTCGGCCTGCTGACCTCGCACGGTCGGCTCGTCCGCGTCGGCGTGCTCGACGTGCCCGCCGTCCCCGGCGTGACGACCGGTGCCCTGTCCCTGCGCGGTGGTGCGCCGGCGAGCGAGTTCGCGGAGCTGGCGCGCGGCGAGCGGGTGCTCGCGGTCTGCTCCCTGCGCACCGACGGGCCGGGCCTGGCGCTGGCGACCGCACAGGGCACCGTGAAGCGGGTCACGCCGGACTGGCCGGCCAAGGGCGACGCGTTCGAGGTCATCGCGCTCAAGCCGGGCGACGTCGTGGTGGGCGCGACCGAGCTGGTCGACGGCGAGGAGGAGCTCGTCTTCTTCACGAGCACCGCCGACCTGCTGCGCTTCCCGGCGGACCAGGTCCGCCCGCAGGGGCGAGCCGGCGGGGGCATCGCCGGCATCAAGCTCGGCAAGGACGCGACGGTCGTGGG
>JBHENF010000052.1:0-17548 GCA_046262175.1 Mycobacteriales bacterium | reverse complement strand
CGACGGGCGGCGCCCGTACGCCTCCATCAACTTCGTGACCGCGCACGACGGCTTCACGATGCACGACCTGGTGTCGTACAACGAGAAGCACAACGACGCCAACGGTGAGGGCGGCAACGACGGCGAGAGCAACAACTCGTCATGGAACTGCGGCGTGGAGGGCGAGAGCGACGACCTCGAGGTGGTCGCGCTGCGCGAGCAGCAGAAGCGCAACTTCCTCACGACGCTGTTCCTGTCCCAGGGCGTGCCGATGCTGCTGCACGGGGACGAACTGGGCCGGACCCAGCACGGCAACAACAACGTGTACGCCCAGGACAACGAGCTGGCGTGGATCGACTGGGAGCGGGCCAAGGACTTCGAGGTCCTGTCGGACTTCACCTCGCGGCTGGCGAAGCTCCGGCACGACCACCCGGTCTTCCGGCGCCGCCGGCACTTCCAGGGGCGCGTCGTCAAGGGCTCCGCCATCGAGGACATCGGCTGGTTCACGCCGGCCGGCGAGTGGATGGGCGAGGAGGACTGGGAGTCGGGCTTCGCGAAGTCCGTCGCCGTGTTCCTCAACGGCGAGGGGATCCGCGAGCCGAACCTGCGGGGCGAACGCATCGTCGACGACTCGTTCTTCCTGCTGTTCAACGGCCACCACGGGCCGATCGACTTCACCCTCCCGGACATCGGTGCCGGTGAGCGGTGGGAAGTGGCGGTCGACACGGCCGCCCCCATGCTCGGCGACGCAGAGGCCCGGACGATGAAGACGGGCGAGCCGGTCGAGGTCGAGGGCCGCTCCGTGCTCGTCCTGCAGCGCGTCTTCTAGGCGCTCTTCGTTCCGTGGCGCGTCCGTGTTGCGGCGTGCACAAGACGGCCAGAACCTGCGGCCGAACCCTCGGGTCGGCCGCTGGTGCAAGAACTGGCCGTCTTCTGCACGCGCCTCCGGTCCATGCCGAGCACCTGCGCCGTACGCAGGTGTACGCGGCGGCCAGCGGGTAGGGCTCCCGGTGCCGCTCCCCCGACGCTAGGAACCTCGTGCCCCACCTGCCCGCCCCCGGCAAGCCCGTGCCGGTCTCCACGTACCGCGTCCAGCTCCGCCCGCCGGCCGCCGACCACCCGGGCTTCGGGTTCGACGACGCAGCCGCCGCCGTGCCGTACCTCGCCCAGCTGGGCGTCACGCACCTCTACTGCTCGCCGTACCTGCAGGCCGCGCCAGGCTCGGCGCACGGCTACGACGTGGTCGACCACTCGCAGCTCAACAGCGAGCTCGGCGGGCCGGGGGCCTTCGACCGGATGGTGGCCGCCTGCACGGCAGCCGGCCTCGGGATCATCCTCGACGTCGTGCCCAACCACATGGCCATCAGCGAGCCGGAGTCGCAGAACGCGCAGTGGTGGTCGGTCCTGCGCGACGGTCAGGACAGCCCGTACGCGGACTGGTTCGACATCAACTGGAGCACGGGCAAGGTCATGGTCCCGGTGCTCGGCTCGCCCCTGGACGAGGTGCTCGGCGAGCTGAAGCTCGACGGGGACCGGATCCGCTACTACGACCACGAGGTGCCGATCGCTCCGGGCACGCTCGTCGAGGGCGACCTGCGCGCCACCCTCGACGCCCAGCACTACCGGCTGTGTCACTGGCGCGAGGCGAAGGAGGGGCTGAACTACCGGCGCTTCTTCGACGTCACCACCCTGTCCGGCGTTCGCGTCGAGGTGCCGCAGGTGTTCGACGAGTCGCATCGGATCGTCGTGCAGCAGGTACGCGACGGCGTCCTGGACGGTCTGCGGATCGATCACCCGGACGGCCTGGCCGACCCCGGCGGCTACCTCGGCCGGCTGGCCGAGCACACCGGCGGCGCGTGGGTCGTCGTCGAGAAGATCCTCGAGCCGGGCGAGCGGCTCCCGGACGACTGGGCCTGCGCCGGCACGACCGGCTACGACGCGCTCAACAACGTGCTCGGCGTCTTCGTGGACCCCGCGGGTGAGCAGCCGCTGACCGAGCACTGGCAGCGGGTCACCGGCGAAGCCGCGTCATACGAGGAGGTCGTCGCCCGGACGAAGCGGCTCGTACTCTCGGACGTTCTCGCGGCCGAGGTGAACCGGCTGACCGACGTCGCCGTACGGGACGCGCAGGTCGACCGCGCACCCTTCCGCGAGGCGCTCGTCGAGGTGCTGGCGTCGTTCGGCGTCTACCGCGCGTACCTGCCGCCGGCGGGCCCGGCGGACGCGACGGCGCGTGAGCACGTCCAGTCCGCGGTCGAGGCCGCGAAGCAGTCGAAGCCCAAGCGCGCGACCGAGATCGACCGCGTTGCCGAGCTCGCGCTGGCCGACGATCCCGCAAGTCGTGAGTTCGTCACGCGCTTCCAGCAGACGTGCGGGCCGGTCATGGCGAAGGGCGTCGAGGACACCGCCTTCTACCGGTACCTGCGCTTCGCCGCCCTCAACGAGGTCGGCGGCGACCCGGGCCGGTTCGGCATCAGCACCGAGCAGTTCCACCAGGGCTGCCTGGAGATGCAGGCCCAGTGGCCGCTGAGCATGACCACGTTGAGCACGCACGACACCAAGCGCTCCGAGGACGTGCGGGCGCGGCTCGTGCTGCTCTCGCAGTGCCCGACCGAGTGGACCGAGGCGGTGACGCAGTGGTCGGCGATGGCGGAGCAGCACGGCCGACCGGGCGCGGGCACCGAGCAGCTCGTCTGGCAGACGCTCCTGGGCGCATGGCCGATCACTGCCGACCGCGCGGTGGCGTACGTCGAGAAGGCGACGCGTGAGGCGAAGGACCGCACCTCCTGGGTCGACCCGGTGCCCGCGTACGACGAGGCAGTGGCGGCGTTCGTCAGAAGCGTGCTGGCCGACGAGCAGATCTGCGCGCGGGTGCAGGCGTTCGCGGACCGCCTCGCCCCGGCGTGGCGGACGACCGCGCTGGCGCAGAAGCTCGTGCAGCTGACGATGCCGGGCGTCGCCGACACCTACCAGGGCACGGAGCTGTTCGACCTGTCGCTGGTCGACCCGGACAACCGGCGGCCCGTCGACTACGACGACCGGCGGCGGCTGCTGGAGGCGCTGAGCCCGAACCCGCTGGTCGAGGACAGCGGCGCCGCGAAGCTGCACGTGGTCGCGACCGCGCTGCGGCTCCGACGCCAGCACCCGCAGTGGTTCCTCGCCGACGCCACGTACGAGCCGCTCGACGCAGGCGCGCAGGCGCTCGCCTTCAGCCGGTCCGGTCGGGTGGTCACCGTCGTCCCGATCCGCGCGCTGTCCGAGGCATCCGTGACCGTGGAGCTCCCTGCCGGCACCTGGCACGACGTCCTCACGGGCAAGCCCACCGAGGGCACCGACGTGCTCGCCGACTTCCCGGTCGCGCTGCTCGTACGGGAGGACGCGTGACCGCCTACGCGGTGTGGGCGCCCAAGCCCGAGCAGGTCGAGGTGCTCGTCGAGGGGCGGCTGCACCCGATGATCCGCGACGACAGCGGCTGGTGGCGCACCACCGTCGCCGACGAGGGCAACGACTACGCGTTCGTCCTCGACGGCGGCGACCCGCGGCCCGACCCGCGCAGCGCGTGGCAGCCGCAGGGCGTGCACGGGCCGTCCCGCCGGGTCGACCACAGCGCGTTCGCGTGGACCGACGACAGCTGGCGCGGCGTCCCGCTGGCCGGCAGCGTGCTGTACGAGCTGCACGTCGGGACCTTCACGGCAGAGGGAACGTTCGACGCGGCGATCGAGCGGCTCGACCACCTGGTCGAGCTCGGGATCTCCGCCGTCGAGCTGCTGCCCTGCAACGCCTTCGCCGGCCGGTGGGGCTGGGGCTACGACGGCGTGGCCTGGTACGCGGTGCACGACCCGTACGGCGGACCCGAGGGCCTGAAGCGGTTCGTCGACGCCTGCCACGGCCGCGGCCTCGGCGTCGTCATGGACGTCGTCTACAACCACCTCGGGCCGGCCGGGAACTACCTGCCGGAGTTCGGTCCGTACCTCACCGAGGCGCACACCACACCGTGGGGACCGGCCATCAACCTCGACCAGCCGGGCAGCGACGAGGTGCGCCGGTACGTCATCGACAACGCGCTCATGTGGCTGCGCGAGTACCACGTCGACGGGCTGCGGATCGACGCCGTGCACGCGCTGGTCGACGAACGGGCCACGCATCTGCTCGAGGAGCTCGCGGAAGAGGTGGCCGGACTGGCGGCGCAGCTGCGCAAGCCGCTCTGGCTGGTGGCCGAGAGCGACCTCAACGACGCGCGGTACATCGCCAGCCTCGAGGCGGGCGGCCTCGGCCTCGACGGGCAGTGGGCGGACGACGTGCACCACGCCCTGCACAGCAACCTCACCGGCGAGACCAGCGGCTACTACGGCGACTTCGCCGGGCTGCCGGCGCTGGCCAAGGTGCTGCAGGGCGTCTTCCTGCACGACGGGACCTGGTCGTCCTTCCGCGGCCGCGCGCACGGCCGGCCCGTGCCGCAGACGGTGCCGGGTTCCCGGTTCGTCGTCTACCTGCAGGACCACGACCAGGTGGGCAACCGCGCGACCGGCGACCGCGTCTCCGCCACCCTGTCCGACGGTCAGCTGATGATCGGGGCGGCGCTCGTGCTGACGTCCCCGTACACGCCGATGCTCTTCATGGGCGAGGAGTACGGCGCGACGACGCCGTGGCAGTTCTTCTCCGACCACGAGGGCGATCTCGGCGAGGCGGTACGGACCGGCCGCCGCGCGGAGTTCGCCAGCCACGGCTGGGACACGGACGACGTCCCCGACCCACAGGCGCCGGAGACCGTCGAGGCCTCGAAGCTCGACTGGGACGAGGCGACGTCCGAGCGGGGCGAGCAGCTCATCGCGTGGACCCGCTCGCTCATCGCGCTGCGCCGCAGCCGGGCCGACCTGTCGGACGGGCGACGAGACCGGGTGACCGTGACGTACGACGAGGACGGCGCGTGGCTGGTCGTGCAACGTGGCCGGACGGCGCTCGCGTGCAACCTGTCCGGCGAGCGACGGGCCGTGCCGCTGCCCGGCACCCCGGACGGAGTGCTGCTGGCGAGCGCGCCGGGCTTCGTCTTCAGGGACGGCACCGTCGAACTGGACGCGGAGTCGGCGGCGGTGCTCGACCTGCTCGCGTGACCCGTGGCGTCCCGTGCGGCACCTGTCGTCCGCTTTGTCGGGAAAACCCGCACTGGACGTGGCATCTGGAGCAGTGCACGATGCGCCGATGCGCAACGGATGTGACTGGTGGGGCAGGTGACCCTTTCCCTGGCGGCCGTTCCGCTGCAGCGCCCCACCGACCCGGGCACCCCTGATCTGGTCGTGAAGATGGTGCTCGCCGGCATGGCGAGCACCCGCATGGTCTTCCAGCCGGTCGTGCACCTGGGCACGGCGCAGGTCGTGGGGTACGAGGCGCTGGCGCGTTTCGGTGCCACCGGGATGCGGACTCCGGCCCCGTACTTCGCTGCGGCCGCCGCCTGTGGTCGCGAGGCCGACCTGGAAGCCCACCTGGTCGCGCAGGCGCTGGCCGTCCGCGCAGAACTGCCGGGCGGCTGCTTCCTGGCCGTCAACGTCTCCCCCGCGCTGCTGAGCAGCCCGCAGGTCTGGTCGCTGCTGCGCACCGAGAGCGACCTCGCGGGTCTGGTGCTGGAGCTGACCGAGCACGTACCGGTCGACAACCTCGCGTCCCTGCGGCGCCGGATGGACCTGCTGCGCGACCGCGGCGCGCTGCTCGCACTCGACGACACCGGCGCCGGCTGGTCCGGCCTGCGGCAGGTCGCCGAGCTGCGCCCGGACATCGTCAAGCTGGACCGGTCGCTCGTCACCGACGTCGACACCGACCCGGTGAAGCAGGGCCTGATGGAGCTGGTCGGGCAGTTCGTCGACCGGCTCGGCAGCACGATGCTCGTCGAGGGCGTCGAGCGGACCGAGGAACTGGACACCGCGGTGCGGCTCGGCGCGACACTCGCGCAGGGCTACCTGCTGGGCCGCCCGACGGGGCGCTGGGCGGAGATCCCCACCGAGGTGCGCGAGCTGCTGGTTCGGCGGCCGGCCGGCGGCGACGTGGGCGCGGCCGTCGACACCACCGCCCCGTGCGTCCGCAAGCTCGCCGCGATCGGCTTCCTGCCCGGCGAGCCCGCCGACGTGGTCGTCGTCGACGCCGACCGCCGGCCGCTCGCGCTGTGGGTGCGCAACCCCGAGGAGGGCGCGCCGAGCGGCTGGGCGCATCCGGTCATGACCGCGCTCGCGTCCGAGGACGCCTCCGTCGTCGTGGCGCGCGCCATGACGCGCCCGAGCCGCACCCGGTTCGACCCGGTCGTGTGCGTGGCGGCGGATGGCAGCTATCTGGGCCTGCTCCACGTCGAGCACCTCGTCACCGCCGCGGTGACCGCCCGCTAGCTACAGCAGCGCCTCCTCCAGCTCGGCGAGGCCGTCCTCGAGGCCGACCAGCATCCGCTGCAGGTGCGGCAGGGTGCGCCGGCAGCCGATGAGCCCGAACTGCACCTGCCCCGCGTAGCTGGTCACGGTGATGTTCAGCGCCTGCCCGTTGAGCGGGATGGACAGCGGATACATCCCCTCGAGCCGCGCGCCGTTCCAGTACAGCGGCTCCGGCGGCCCCGGCACGTTCGAGATCACGAGGTTGTACGCGGGCGGCGCCACCTTCGCCACGCCGGGCACGAGGTCGAGCACGAGCGGGGCCATGACGGCTGCGCTCAACGCCGTGATCTGCAGCTGGCTCAGGCCCGAGAGCCCCGCCTTGCCGGCCAGCATCGAGGAGCGGATCGCCTGCAGCCGCTCGGCCGGGTCCTCCAGGTTGGTCGCCAGGTTGCACAGGATGACGCCGACGGAGTTGCTGGTCTCCGCGTCGTCCGCGTCGTCGTCGCGCAGCGAGACGGGCGTCATCGCGATGAGCGGCGCGTCCGGCAGCGCGTCCATGTCGATCAGGTACGCGCGCAGCGCCGACGCCGACATGGCGAGCAGCACGTCGTTGATCGTGGCGCCGGCGGCCTTGCCGACAGCGCGGACGCGGTCCAGGGGCCACGCCTCGGCCGCGAACCGGCGACTGCCCGTGATCGGCACGTTGAGGATGCTGCGCGGCGCCTGCATCGGCAGCGCCGCCGTCTGCTCGCGGACCGCCTTCTCCGCGATGCGCAGCGCCTTCGGCGGAAGAGTCGCGAGGTCCCACGCGGCCTGCGCGGCCTGGCCTGGGAGCGCGCCGATGCCCGGACCGGGCTTGCGCGGCGGCCGCGGCCGGGACTGGAACGGCATCGGGACGATCTCGTCCGGGTTCGTGGCGAGGCTGCGCTCGAGCAGCTTGAGCGCCGAGACGCCGTCCATCAGGGCGTGGTGCATCTTCGTGTACACCGCGAAGCGGCCGTCGGCGAGGCCCTCGATGAGGTGCGCCTCCCAGAGCGGGCGGTGCCGGTCGAGCAGCGTGCCGTGCAGCCGGGAGACCAGCGCGAGCAGCTCGCGGATCCGGCCGGGCGGCGGCAGCGCGGAGTGCCGTACGTGGTGCTCGAGGTCGATGTGCTCGTCATCGACCCAGGTCCACTGGCCGAGGGTCGTCAGCGCCCGGTGCGGCCGGCGGCGGAACGCGGGCGCGACGTCCTGCGCGCGCAGCGCCTCCTCGTACAGCTGCGTGAGGTACTCCGGTCCGGCGCCGTCAGGCGGCGTGAACAGCTGCAGGCTGCCCACGTGCATCGGCTGCTCGCGGGACTCCGGCAGCAGGAACATGGAGTCGTTCAGGGGCATGAGGCCCACGGGCGTCCTCCGTCGTCGGTGCGGACGCCGACACTTTCACGGGCGTCAGCGCAAGAACCAGGAGGCCAGGTCGGCGCCGACGTGGCTCACGGCGGGCGCCGCCGGCGTGCCTGTCACCCGGCGCAGCTCGCCGAGGACGACGCCGACAGCGACGTCGAGCGGGACCGCGGACAGCCCGTACAGCGGCAGGTGCAGCAGCCCGAACGCGAGCGCGCCGAGTGCGATGGCGGCGTTGTCACCCGCCCGGGACCGGACGGCGTCGTACAGCGCGCCGCGCAGGAACACCTCCTCCGCCACCGCAACCACGCTCACCACCAGCGCCCACAGCGCGAACCCGTCGGGCGGCACGCGGCGCGGGGTCCACGTCAGGAGCACCGGGACGCAGAGCGCCAGGGCGCCCGCGATCCCGTACACGAGGCCGCGGCGCGTCACCGGCACCGGGGTCCGCACGGCCGCGGCGCCCCACAGCAGGAACCCGGCGAACAGCAGCCCGGCCCGCGCGGAGCGTCCCGCGTCGGCGCCACCGACGACCACCCGCAGCGCGACGGCGAGAACGAACCCGCCGAGCAGCAGCGCCGCCCTCACTCCCGCTGCCGGGCCAGCAGCCGTACGGCGAGCAGAACCCCCACCACCAGCAGGACGGCCAGCCCGATCACGAGCGGCAGCAGCCCCCGTCCGCCCTCCGTGCGCTTCGCCGCGGCGGGGCGCGACAGCACGTACTCCCCCGGACCCGGGGCGCGGGTGTTGAAGACCTCCCGCCCGACCTGTCGTGTCTCCAGCGCGCGCCACGGCTGGTCCGGCGACGCCCGGTACTGCACGACCGGCAGCGGCAGCTCGGCGGTCACCGCCCGCAGGGTGATCGACGGCGGCTGCGCCTCAGGCCGCACCGTCACGGGGCCGTCCGGGGACGTGAGGGTCAGCGCGTACACGTTCGAGGCGACGGTGCCGGGCGGACCCGGAGGCGTCAGCGCGACCGGCGCGGCCCGCAGCACGATGTCGGCCGGCTTCGCCGCGGCCGGCACCCCGAACGCTTGCGGCGGCGCGTACACGGTCACCTGCGGCCCGACCTCCGCGCTGTTGGCGAGCAGACCGCCGGCGTTGACCCCGCCGGTGACCTTCAGCCGCACCTGCGCGGCTGTCGCCGCGGGCCGGCCAGCATCGCGCGAGGGCACGAACCGGTACGGCTCGTCCGGGAAGCCGACGCCGTCGTAGAGCGGGACCGCCGCCGGGCTGACCAGCCAGCCGGCCGCGAGCACGGCCGCCACTCCCGCCCACCGACCGCGCTGCCGCATGGCCCCATGTCTACGACATACGTTCGACCCCGTGCCCTTGGCCCACTCGTTCGGCGAGCGCTACGACCTGCCGATCCCCCTGGTGCTGTTCGTCCTGGGCGGCGCGCTCGTCGTCGTGTTCTCGTTCCTGCTGGTGCTGGGTCGGCCGTCGGGGCCGACGGACCGCACGCCCGACGAGCCCGTGCTGCGGCCGGTGCCGGCTGTTCTCGGATGGCTGTCCGTGGCGGTGACGGCGCTGCTCGCGTACGTGGGGTTCACCGGCACGCAGGAGGTGTCGGAGAACCTGCTGCCGACGGTGTTCTGGCTGCTCGCCTGGATCGCGGTCCCCTTGTCGTGCGGGCTGCTCGGTGACTGGACCCGGCCGGTCAACCCGTACGCGTTCCTGTCGCAGCTCGGCGACAGCGCCGGCGCGCGGCGCACGCTGCTCGCCCGCCGCGACCCGCTGCGGTGGCCGGCCGGCTGGTGGCCCGCGGTCGTGCTGTTCTTCGTGCTGGCCTGCGGCGAGCTCATCGTCAACCTGACGGCGACCCTGCCGCGGGTGGTGGCCACGGGGCTGGTCGTGTACGCGCTGGTCTGCCTGACGGGCGGGCTGCTGTTCGGTCCGAGCTGGGCGCGCCGCGGCGAGGTCCTGGGCGTCCTGTACGCGACCTGGGGCCGGCTGGGCTGGTTCCGCTTCGGCCAGCCCGGCAGCCGCGGGTTCGCAGGCGGCCTGCGGGCGCCGTTCGCCGCGGACGCCGGCCGGGCCGCGTTCGTGCTGCTGCTGCTCATCGCCGTCAACGTCGACGGCCTGCAGGCGACGCCGTTCTGGGCCGACGTCGAGCGGCCACAGGCGGGGCACCTGGAGCTGTTCCGCCTGGTCACCTTCCTGGCGCTCGCTGTCCTGCTCGCCGCGGTCTTCACCGGCTTCGCGGCGGCGTCCGCGCGTGCCGGCCGGCTCCGGCTGCGCCCGCTGCCCGCGCTGGCCGGCCTGCTGCCGAGCATGGTGCCGATCGCGTACGCGTACCTGCTCGCGCACAACCTGCAGTATCTGCTGGTCAACGCCCAGCTGCTGCCGCCGCTGCTCGGCGACCCGACCGGGAAGCACTCGCTGGGGCTGCCGTACCCCTTCAACGAGGACTTCTCGCCGGTGCCGGGCTTCTGGCCGAGCGCCGTGTACTGGTACGTCGGCGTCGCCGCGATCGTCGGCGCGCACGTGCTCGCGGTCGTCCTCGCCCACCGGCACCTCCACGCACGGGCCGACGGCGAACGGGCGGCTGTGCGCAGCGAGTACCCCTGGCTGGTCGCGATGGTGGCCTACACGATGCTCAGCCTGGTGCTCATCGCGCAGCCGCTGGTGACGAACGACGCACCTGTCGCCGCAGGAGTCGTGTCACAGTCGTCGAACACTGACTAGACACGTCCGCAACAGTCTGGAAGCCCGAGAATGCGCTCCGCTCCCCGCACGACCGCTCTGCTGGCCGCGACAGCGCTGAGCCTGCTCGCCTTCGCGTCCCCGAGCTTCGCTGCCGACGCCTACCCGCCGACCCCCGACGTCCCCTGCGACGCCGGCTCCCTGCCGGAGACGACCCAGGGTCGCGTGCCGCTGGCCGAGGTCACGAGCGGCCGCGCCGCCAAGGGCTACACCTGCAACGCGCGCGAGCTCGGCCACTTCGGTCAGACCGGCGGCTTCCGCGTCGAGAGCTACGTCGACAAGGCCGGGCACGTCTGCGCCTACTACGACACGACGCTGCTGTTCCCGAAGGACTCGCTCAAGCAAGGCGTCGAGGGCACCGGCACGTACGTCATGGACATGTCTGACCCGGCGCACCCCAAGCACGTCAAGACGCTGAGCACACCGGCGATGCAGTCGCCGCACGAGTCGCTCCGCCTCAACCAGAAGCGCGGCCTGCTCGTCGCCACCCTGAGCTACCCGACCTTCAACCCCGGCTTCGTCGACGTCTACGACGTCACCGCGAACTGCCTGGACCCGCAGCTGAAGTCATCCACGCCGCTCGGCGTGCTGGGCCACGAGAGCGGCTTCTCCCCCGACGGCAACACCTACTACGCCGGCTCGCTGTACGGGCGCACGCTCGCGGCCGTCGACCTCACGAACCCGGTGGTTCCCAGCATCCTTTGGTTCACCACCGCCTACTCCCCGCACGGTATGAGCCTGAGTGACGACGGCAAGACGATGTACATGGCCGAGGCCAGCCAGCAGGCCGGGGCGTACGACGGCCTCACCGTGCTCGACGTGTCGCAGGTCCAGAACCGCACGCTCAACCCGTCTGTACCCGTCATCAGCAAGACGACCTGGCCCAACGTCGGCACCCCGCAGACGACCGAGCCGTTCACGGTGAACGGGCACCCGTACCTGATGGAGACCGACGAGTACGGCAGCGGGTCGAAGGTCGGCGCCGGGCGGATCATCGACATCGCCGACATCAAGAAGCCCGTCGTCATCTCGAACATGCGCCTGCAGGTCAACCAGGAGAAGAACCAGGCCGATCCCGAGCAGGCCAAGGACCCGGGCGCCAGCGAGGACTTCCAGGGCTACGAGGGCCACTACTGCACGATCCCGACGCGGGTGAACCCGACGATCGTGGCCTGCTCGTTCATCGTGTCCGGCTTCCGGCTGTTCGACATCACGGACGTGACGAAGCCGCAGGAGATCGCCTACTTCAACGGCAAGGTGCTGCCGGACAGCAACCCGCTGCACCAGGGCGCGTTCGCCATGGCGGCGCCGGCGTTCTCGCCGAAGAACCCGAACGAGTACTGGTACTCCGACGAGAACCTCGGCTTCTACGCCGTACGCACCACCGCCGCGGCGAAGCGGGTTACCGCCGCACCCGCGACGAAGCCGGTGGCGAAGCCGCCGACGCGCAGCGGCAGCACGACACCGACTCCCGCGCCCGGCACACTGCCCACGACCGGTCTGCCGGTGCTGCTGCCCGTGCTCGCGCTGGTCAGCCTCGGTGGGTTCGCCGCCGTCCGGCGGCGCGGAGCCGCGGCGTCCTGACGCTGTGCTCGACTGACGGCTGCAACGCCGTCGAGCAGCGAGGAAGCGGATGACCGGCCCGGCCGACGCCTGGTGGCGCAGCGCCGTCATCTACCAGGTCTACCTCCGCAGCTTCACGGACGGCAGCGGCGACGGGATCGGCGACATCGCCGGGATCCGGGAGCGGCTGCCGTACCTTGCCGGGCTCGGGGTCGACGCGATCTGGATCAACCCGTGGTACCCGTCGCCGATGGCGGACGGCGGCTACGACGTCGCCGACTACCGCGGGGTCGACCCGCTCTTCGGCACCCTCGACGACGCGACGGCGCTGATCGCCCAGGCGCACGAGCACGGCCTGCGGGTGCTGCTCGACCTCGTCCCGAACCACTCGTCGGACCGGCACCCGTGGTTCCAGGCGGCGCTGGCCGCGGGACCCCGGTCGCCGGAACGATCTCGGTACGTGTTCCGCCCCGGTCGCGCAGACGGTCCGCCGAACGACTGGCGCAGCGTGTTCGGCGGGCCGGCGTGGACGCAGGTCGACGACGGCGAGTGGTATCTCCACCTGTTCGCCTCCGAGCAGCCCGACCTGGACTGGACGTCGCAGGAGGTGCACGACGACTTCGAGCGGACGCTGCGCTTCTGGTTCGACCGGGACGTCGACGGCTTCCGGATCGACGTGGCGCACGCCCTGGTCAAGGCACCCGGCCTGCCCGACCTCGGAGCCAACCGCGCGCACGGGCGGCCGGACCACCCGCACTGGGACCGCGAGGAGGTGCACGAGGTCCTCCGGGACTGGCGGAAGATCGCGGACTCCTACGACCCGCCGCGGGTGTTCGTCGCCGAGGCGTGGGTGGGCTCCGCTCAGCGGCTGGCGCGCTACGTCCGCGCGGACGAGCTGCACACGGCCTTCAACTTCGACTTCCTGCGCGCGCCGTGGCTCGCCCCCGAGCTGCGGGCGACGATCGACGCCACCCTCGCCGCGCACGGGGGGGTCGGAGCGCCGCCGACCTGGGTGCTGTCGAACCACGACGTCGCCCGCCACCTGTCCCGGTACGCCCGGGAGCAGGACCCGCGTCGCGGCTACTCGCTGCAGGACCTCGTCGGCGTCCCGGCCGACCTCGACGTGGGCCTGCGCAGAGCCCGCGCGGCCGCGCTGCTGATGCTCGCGCTGCCGGGTGGCGCGTACGTCTACCAAGGCGAGGAACTGGGCCTCGAGGAGGTCGAAGACCTGCCGGAGGAGCTGCTGCAGGACCCGACGTGGACGCGGTCGGAGCACACCGAGCGCGGCCGCGACGGCTGCCGCGTGCCGGTGCCGTGGGGCGGGACGCGGTCCCCGTTCCGGTTCGGGCCGGAGGGGACGACGCCGTGGCTCCCGCAGCCTGCCTCCTGGGCGGCCAAGACCGTCGAGGCGGAGGCCGGAAAGGCAGGATCCGTCCTGGAGCTGTACCGCGCGGCCCTGCGGCTGCGGCGCGAGCACCCTGCCCTCGGCGACGGCGCGCTGCGCTGGGCCGACAGTGGCGCGGCAGTGCTCCACCTGCAGCGCGACCCGGGCTTCATCTGTCTGGTCAACCTGGCCGACGCGGACGTGCCGCTCCCGGCTGGCACCGACGTGCTGCTGGCGAGCGGCCCCGTCGAGGGCGTCGTCCCGCCCGACACGGCGGTCTGGCTGGTCGACGTCAGCTCGTGATCAGCGTCTGCGGCGAGGCGATCATCGACCTGCTGGCGATCGGCCCGACGACGTACGAGGCGCGGCCGGGCGGCAGCCCGGCCAACACAGCCGTCGCCCTGGCCCGACTCGGCGTTCCCGTCGCGATGCTCGGCCGCTTCTCGACGGACCGCTTCGGCCGCCAGCTGCGCGAGCACCTCGTCGCAAGCGGCGTCGACCTGAGCTGCGCCGTCGACGCACCGGAGCCCGGGAGCCTGGCGATCGTCTCGCGCGACGAGGCGGGTGACGCGTCGTACCGCTTCGTCCTCGACGGCACCGCCGACTGGCAGTGGGAGGACGACGAGCTGGTCCTCCCGGCCGGGACCGACACGCTGCACACCGGGTCGCTCGCCCTGTCGCTGGCACCGGCCGTGGAGCGGCTGGTTGCGCGGACGAGGTGCACCGTGTCCATCGACCCCAACCTGCGGCCGGGACTGCTTCGGCCGGACGTCGGCGAGGCCGTCGAGCGGTGGCTGCCGCTCTCCGACATCTGGAAAGCGAGCGCGGAGGACGTCGCGCTGCTGCACCCGGGCGAAGACGTCGTCGACGTGGCGCGGCGGTGGGCTGCGGCCGGACCGGGGCTGGTGCTGGTGACCGGGGGCGCGGGTGGCGTGACCGCGGTAGTCGCGGGTGAGGTGCTGCATGTGGACGCGCACCCGACAGATGTCGTCGACACCCTCGGCGCGGGTGACACGTTCACCGCCGGGCTGCTGGCGGCGCTGCACGACGGCGCGCACCTGGGGAGCCGGCTGTCCCTGTCCCCCGACGACGTCCGAGGCGCGCTGGACCTGGCGCTCAGGGCAGCGGCGGTCACCTGCAGCCGCCCGGGTGCCGATCCGCCGTACGCGCACGAGCTGGTCTGAGTCGCGCCGGATCGGGCAGGCTCGGCGCGTGTACGACGTGGACGCGGTCGACCTGGTGGCGCGCGCGCTGCTGCGCGAGCGGCTGCCGACGCTGGTCGCCGAGGCCTGCGCCTGGGCGGTGGGGCTGTCGGACAGCCCGCACCACGCCCGCCGCGGCGGTCGGGTCGTCGCGACCGGCCTGACGCTGGGTCACCGCGCCGAGGCCGACCAGCAGCTCGGTTCCGAGGAGGACGCGCCGCTGCAGCTCGGCGAGCCCCGGCCGGGGACGTTGGGCGACGCGCTTGCCGCTCTGATGGCGGACGGCCGGCTGCACGCGGACCGGCTCGACGACGAGGTCCTCGCCCCGTACGTGCTCGAGACGTGCGTCCTCGCGGCGGACCGGGTGCGACTGGAGTCGCCGGCCGAGTGGGAGGAGCTCCTCGACGACCTGGGGGAGGACGGCGCGGACCTGACGGACGTCGTGCGCGCGGCCGAGTGGGAGGCGCCGCTGCGGACCGAGGCGGAGCAGCTGCTGCTGGCCGCACTGGCGCACGTACCGATCGTCGAGGTCGAGGCCGTGGGCCTGCCGCTGTCGCTGGTACGTGCGGCTGAGGCCGAGCTGCGCAGCGCGGTCGCTCCGCCCGGACCGGGACCGCTTGACGACGACGAGGTCGCGGGCGCGGTCTTCCTCGCGGATGCCGCGCTGCGTGCGACGGGGCTGCCGACGCCGGTGCCCCCGGACCTCGCGCCCGATCTGCTGAAGGCACTGACGGCGGAGGGGCTCGAGCCGGAGGAGGTGCTGGCCGTGCTGCCGCACCTGCCGGTGCTGCAGGACACCGCCGACGCGGTGGCGGACCTGGTGCAGTACTGAACGCAGGCCGTCAGGGCCGTGTCAGCACCAGGTCGGCGCGGTCGCGGGTGCGGGCGACGAGCCGCCCGTTGGGCTCGTCGATCCTCCGCACCCAGTGCTCCGCCTCCGCACGGGTTCGGCCGTGCTCCACGTGCCGGGCGACGAGGCGATCGCGTCGCACTCCATCCCCCGTGTCGAGGTACCAGCACTCGGTGAGCAGCTCCCGCACCGGCGCGAACGGGCCGTCCGCGAGCAGGTAGTTCCCCTCCGTCACGACCAGCGGCACGTTCCGGGGCACCGGCAGCGCGCCCGCCTCCGCCTGCTCCCGGTCGCGGCGGAACAGCGGTGCGTACACGACCTCGTCGGTGCGCGCCGTCAGCCGGCGCAGCAGGGCGACGTAGCCGGCGGCGTCGAACGTGTCGGGGGCGCCCTTGCGCTGCCGGCGGCCGAGGCGGTCCAGCTCCGCGTCGGCGAGATGGAAGCCGTCCATCGGGACGAGGACGGCCTGCCCGGCCAGCGCCGCGACGAGAGCCGCCGCCAGGGTGGACTTGCCCGCGCCGGGTGCGCCGACGATGCCGAGCAGCGCGCGATCGGCTCCGGCAGCGAGGCGAGCGGCGCGTGCCACGAGGTCGTCGTGGAGCGGCACGCCATCATTGTCCCGCTGCGCGGAGCGACGCTAACCCGCGAGGTGCGCCCATTCCGCGGACAGCTCGGCCCATGGCCCGACCGCGACCACCCTGCCCTCGGCCAGAGCCACCACGGTGTCGGCTCGCTGCAGCGCGGCCCGCTTCGACGTCGAGCCGAGAACGGTCGCGCCGCGGGCGCGCAGCGCCTCCCAGAGCTCGACCTCCGTACGCGCGTCGAGGGCGCTGGAGACGTCGTCCGCCAGCACGAGCTCGGCCTCCGCCGCCAGCGCGCGGGCGAGCGCGAGCCGCTGGACCTGGCCGCCGGACAGCCGCACGCCGCGGTGCCCGACGACCGCCTCGACGCCGCCGGCCTCCTCGACGTCGCGGGTCAGCCGCGCGTCATCGACGGGCGCGTCGACCGCGCGCTCGTGGTCGAGCCGGAGGTTGTCGCCGAAGGTGCCGGACAGCACGCGCGGCACCTGCGCGACGTACGACACCTGCGCGGGCCGGAGGAAGACCTGCGGGTCGCCCACCTCGGCGCCGTTCCACCGGATGCTGCCGGTGTGGTCGACCAGCCCCGCCAGCGCGGCGAGCAGGCTCGACTTGCCGGAGCCGACCTGGCCGAGCAGCAGCACCAGCTCCCCTGCCCGCACCAACAGGTGGACGTCCTCCACGCCGAGGGTGCCGTCGTCGTGGACGGCGGTGAGGCCGGTGAGCTCGAGCTGCTCCAGGCGCTGACGCGGAGGCGCCGCCGGCCGCGGCGCGCTGCCGTGCACCAGGTCGACGCCCGGCGGCAGCGCGAGCAGGTCGGCTCCGCCGGCCAGCCGGGACGTCGCCTCGGCCCAGGCCCGGGTGCCCGGCGCCTCGGTGATGACGGCGCCGGCGACCCGGCCGAACCAGTCGAACCCCGCGACCGCCGTCGTCACGAGCAGCGCCGTCGACAGGTCCCAGCCGCCGAGCAGCAGGACGAGCCACCCGACGACGACACCGCACTGGACGAGCACGATCGGCACGCCGTCGAGGACCGCCTGGACGCGGTGCTCGAACACCGCCGCCTCGACGCGGCCGGCGTCCACGTGACGCAGGTGGCCGTGCACGGCGGGCGTCGCGGCCGCGAGCTTCACCGTGCGGGCCGAGTCGAGGGAGGAGACGAGTGCCCGGCCGAACTGCGCCCGGGCGGCCGACGACGAGGCGGCTGACCGGCCGGCGATCGGCGACCCGAACGCCGACGCGGCGGCCGACAGCAGCATGACCGCGAGCAGGACCCCGCCGGCCAGCAGGCTGTCGGCCGCCACGACCGTGACCAGCACGATGATCATTCCGTTGACGAAGTCCACCCAGCGGTCGGCGTAGCGGGCGAACCGGTCCGCATCCATGGCGCGGCCGATGACCTCGCCGGGCGGGGTGCGGGGCAGCCGATGCTGCATCGTCTGGCCGCGCAGGACCGCGAGGCGGCTCCGCAGCAGGACCGCGACCCACCACTGCGGGTAGACGCGGAAGGCGGCGGCGAGCAGAAGCGGCGCCGCGAGCAGCGCGAGCGCGAGTAC
>JBHENF010000051.1:0-26616 GCA_046262175.1 Mycobacteriales bacterium | reverse complement strand
TCGACGCGGTGACGGGACGGCCGCTGCTGGAGAGCGACTCGCGCGACGTCGTGACCCCCGCGTCGACGGCGAAGATCGCGACGGCGATCGCGGCGCTGACGGTCCTGCCGGCGGACCGCCGGCTGACGACCCGGGTCGTCGCCGGCTCCGCGCCTGGCGAGGTCGTCGTCATCGGCGGCGGCGACGCGTCACTGGCCGGGCCGCTGTCGAAGGTGTCGTACCCGCCCGCCGCCCAGCTGTCCGCCCTCGCCGCCCAGGTCCGGATGGTCGGGCCGGTGACGCGGGTCGTCGTCGACGACACGCTGTACGGCGGGCCGGTGCTCGGGCCGGGCTGGCGGCCGGAGTACGTGACGGGTGGCGACGTGGCACCGGTGACGGCGCTGATGGTCGACGGCGGTCGCACCCGGCGCTCGCCGTCGCGGGCGCCGCGGCAGTCCGATCCGTCGCTGGCGGCCGGCCGCCAGCTGGCCGTGCTGCTCGGTGCGCCTGCGGCGTCCGTCGTACGGGGACGGGCAGCGGCCGGCGCGAAGGAGCTCGGCGCGGTGCTGAGCCCGACGGTGCAGCAGCTGGTCGAGGGGATGCTGACCCGCAGCGACAACGACCTGGCCGAGTCGCTGGCCCGGCAGGTGGCCATCGCGACGGGTCAGCCGGCCAGCTTCGCCGGTGTTGCCGCTGCGATGCAGTCGGTGCTTGCGAACGTGCTAGCCGGCGTCGGTGCCGCGCCCGGGTCGGTGCAGCTGCTGGACGGCAGCGGGCTGTCGCGGCTGGACCGGGTGCAGCCCGGTGCGCTGACCAGGCTGCTGGCGTCGGTGGCGGGTCGCGACCGGGACCGGCTCTTCCCGGTGCTGTCGGGGCTGCCGGTAGCCGGCTTCGACGGGACGCTGGAGAAGCGCTTCCGCAAGGGCCCGGGCCTGCCCGCGGCCGGGGTGGTGCGGGCGAAGACGGGGACGCTCAACGGCGTCAGCGCGCTGGCCGGGCTGGTCCGCACTCAGGATGACCGGCTGCTCGCGTTCGACCTGACGGCGGACAACGTGCCGCTGGGCCGCACCCTCGCGTCGCAGCGGGCGCTCGACCGGCTGGCGGCGGCGCTGGCCGGGTGCGGCTGCGCCTGAGGCGTACAGGCCTCAGCCGTACGGGCTCCAGACGTGCTGGCCTCAGACGTACGGTGGCCGCATGACTGCCAGCCCCGTCGACTGGGACCTCGCGGTCAAGACCGCGGCCCGCCTCGCCCCCGCCGGACCGCAGGTGTCCTGGGCCGAGGCGTCCGACGCCGTGACGGAGCTGCGCGGCCTGGCCGTGCAGGCCGAGGAGCACGTACGCGCCGTCACCGGGCTGGTGCCGCCGGGTGAGCCGCTCGAGGCCACCGTCGTGGACCGCCCGGGCTGGGCGGCAGCGAACGTCGAGGGCTTCAAGGTGGTGCTCGCGCCGCTGGCCGAGAAGATGGCGTAGCGCAAGCAGAGCGCCGTCGCGATGGCGGCCGGCTCGAAGGTGACCGGCGTTCAGATGGGCTCGATGCTCGCCTGGCTGTCGTCGAAGGTCCTCGGCCAGTACGAGGTCTTCTTGCCCGAGGAGGGCACCGGCCGGCTCGTCCTCGTGGCGCCCAACATCGTCGAGACCGAGCGCCGCCTGGGCGTGGATCCGACCGACTTCCGGATGTGGGTCGCGCTCCACGAGGTGACGCATCGGACGCAGTTCACGGCGGTGCCGTGGATGCACGCGCACGTCCGCAGCGAGGTCGGCCAGCTCCTGGAGGCGTCGTCGCTCGACGACCCCGCCGAGCTCGTGAGCAGGTTGAAGAACGCGCTGACGTCGCTGCCGAAGGGTGGCTCCATCGTCGAGCTGCTGCAGACCCCGGAGCAGAAGGTCGTGCTCGACCGCGTCACCGCGTTCATGTCACTGCTCGAGGGCCATGCCGAGCACGTCATGGACGGCGTCGGGCCGGCTGTGGTGCCGTCGGTCGTCGACATCCGCCGGAAGTTCGACCAGCGCCGCAAGGAGGGCAGCGGCCTCGTCGACCGCGTCCTGCGCCGGCTGCTCGGCCTGGACCTGAAGGCGCTGCAGTACGCGGAGGGCAAGGTCTTCGTCGACACCGCCGTCCGCGAGCTCGGCATGACCGGCTTCAACCGGGTGTGGGAGTCGCCGGCGACGCTGCCGACGCGCCAGGAGATCCGCGAGCCGATGACGTGGGTGCGGCGCATGGGCGGCGCGACAGCGATCGCATGACCGGGCCGCCCGCCGCCACCGCCGCCGTACGGCTGGCCGTCCGGCGGGTGCTCCCGCCCGGGACGGTCGCGGCGGCCGTCAGCGGCGGGGCCGACTCGCTGGCCCTGGCCGCGGCTCTCGCCTTCGAGCGGCCAGGGTCGTTCTCGCTGGTGGTCGACCACGGGCTGCAGGAGGGCTCCGACGTCGTTGCTGCCCGAGCCGCCGAGCAGTGCCGCGGCCTCGGGCTGGAGGCGCAGGTGCTGGGTCCGTCACGATCTTCGGGGACCCGTACGGATCCTGACGCGGACAACGCCGCGAAGACCATGGACGGCGGCCCCGAGGCCCAGGCGCGGGCGCTGCGTTACCGCCTGCTCGCGGGTGCCGCGGACCAGCTCGGGCTCTCCGCCGTGCTGCTCGGCCACACGCTCGACGACCAGGCGGAGACGGTGCTGCTGGGTCTCGCCCGCGGCTCCGGCGCGCGTGCCCTCGCCGGCATGGCGGCGTCGCGCGACGTCTTCCGCCGGCCGCTGCTCGGCCTGTCCCGCGAGGTGACGGCGAAGGCGTGCGCGGAGGCGGCGCTGGTGCCGTGGGAGGACCCGCACAACGGCGACCCGCGGTTCGCCCGCGTGCGGGTCCGGATCCGCGTCCTGCCGGTGCTCGAGCAGGAGCTCGGCCCCGGAATTGCCGAGGCGCTCGCGCGGACGGCGCAGCAGCTGCGCGAGGACGCCGACGCCTTGGACGCCCTGACGCCGGACACCGCTGACTGCGTCGAGCTGGCGGCGCTCCCGGCTGCGCTGAGGTCGCGGGCGGTGAAGCGCTGGGCCGAGCAGGCCTGCGGACGCGCGCTGACGGCCGCCCATGTCGACGCGCTGCGTGCGCTGGTCGAGGAGTGGCACGGTCAGGGGCCGGTCGACCTGCCGGGCGGCGTCCGCGTCACCCGCACCGGCGGGTCGCTGTCCGTTGTCCCCGCCTGACCGTCAGACGCGCGTGCAGAAGACGGCCACAGCTCGCAGCAGGCGCCGGGGTCAGGCGCAGTCGCGGCGGCCGGTGCGAGATCTGGTCGCCTTGTGCACGGTCAGGGTGCGTACCGCCGGTGGTCGCCTTGTGCACGCGCCGACGGCGAGCCAAAGGGCCGCCGCTAGCCTCGCCACGTGACCGACGTCGTGCCGCCCGAGATCGAGAGGGTCCTGATCTCCTCGCAGCAGATCCGGGACAAGGTGGCCGAGATGGCGGCGGAGATCGACCGCGACTACGCCGGCCGCGAGGTGCTTCTGGTCGGCGTCCTCAAGGGCGCGGTGATGATCATGGCCGACCTGGCGCGGGCGCTCAGCATCCCGGTTTCTATGGAGTTCATGGCGGTGTCCTCGTACGGCAGCAGCACGAGCAGCTCCGGCGTGGTCCGCATCCTCAAGGACCTCGACCGCGAGGTCGCCGACAAGCACGTGCTCGTCGTCGAGGACGTCATCGACTCGGGGCTCACGCTGTCCTGGCTGCTGCGCAACATGAGCAGCCGCGGGCCGGCGTCCGTCGAGGTGTGCGCGCTGCTGCGCAAGCCGGACGCCGCCAAGGTCGAGCTGCCGGTGAAGTACGTCGGCTTCGACATCCCCAGCGAGTTCGTCGTCGGCTACGGCCTCGACTACGCCGAGCGGTACCGCGAGCTGCCCTTCGTCGGACTGCTCAAGCCCGAGGTGTACGCCACCTCCTGAGCAGGAACGAGCCCGAGCGGGCGGCCGTTGTGCTAACGGCAGTACCCTTCGCGTTCCACCACTCGTCAGGGAGGACGGGGCTCCCCGCCCCGCGTCGATGAACTTCAAGCGCCTGCTCCGCGGTCCCTTCGTCTACATCATCCTCGGGCTGCTGCTCGTCCTCGCCCTGTCCTCCGGGCTGCGCGGCAACGGCGGCTACAAGAAGACGGACACCGCTGCCGTCCTCACCGCCATCTCCGAGGGTCAGGTCAAGAGCACCGAGAAGGAGCCTGCCCTCCTGCTCGACAAGGAGCAGCAGGTCAAGGTCACGCTCAAGGACGGCAAGAAGCTCGAGTCGTCGTTCCTCATCGACCAGGGCCGCCAGTTCGCCGACGCGTTCGGCAAGGCCGACGTCACGTACGACGTCAAGGTCACCCGCGAGAGCGTGCTGTTCTCGATCCTCGTCAGCCTGCTGCCGTTCGTGATCCTGCTCGGCCTGATCTTCTTCTTCATGAACCAGATGCAGGGCGGCGGCTCGCGGGTCATGCAGTTCGGCAAGTCGAAGGCCAAGCTGGTCAGCAAGGACACGCCGAAGACGACGTTCGCCGACGTGGCCGGCGCGGACGAGGCCGTCGAGGAGCTCCAGGAGATCAAGGAGTTCCTCGAGAACCCCGCGAAGTTCCAGGCCGTCGGCGCCAAGATCCCGAAGGGCGTGCTGCTGTACGGCCCGCCGGGCACCGGCAAGACGCTGCTCGCCCGCGCCGTCGCCGGCGAGGCCGGCGTCCCGTTCTACTCGATCTCCGGCTCGGACTTCGTCGAGATGTTCGTCGGTGTCGGCGCGAGCCGTGTCCGGGACCTGTTCGAGCAGGCGAAGGCCAACGCGCCGGCGATCATCTTCGTCGACGAGATCGACGCGGTCGGCCGGCACCGCGGCGCCGGCATGGGTGGCGGCCACGACGAGCGCGAGCAGACCCTCAACCAAATGCTCGTCGAGATGGACGGCTTCGACGTCAAGGGCGGCGTCATCATGATCGCCGCCACCAACCGGCCCGACATCCTCGACCCGGCTCTGCTGCGGCCCGGCCGGTTCGACCGCCAGATCGCCGTCGACCGGCCGGACATGGCCGGCCGCAAGCAGATCCTCGACGTGCACGCGAAGGGCAAGCCGATCGAGCCGGGCACGGACCTGCAGGTCATCGCCCGCCGCACCCCCGGCTTCACCGGCGCCGACCTCGCCAACGTGCTCAACGAGGCTGCGCTGCTGACCGCCCGCACCGGTGCCAAGCAGATCAACACGACCACGCTCGAGGAGTCCATCGACCGCGTCATCGCAGGTCCGCAGCGGCGGACCCGGCTGATGAGCGACAAGGAGAAGAAGGTCACGGCCTACCACGAGGCCGGCCATGCCCTCGTCGCGCACGCGCTGCCCAACACCGACCCGGTGCACAAGATCACGATCCTGCCGCGCGGTCGCGCGCTCGGCTACACGATGGTGCTGCCGACCGAGGACAAGTACTCGCAGACCCGGGCCGAGCTGCTCGACACGCTCGCCTACGCGATGGGCGGTCGCGCCGCGGAGGAGCTCGTCTTCCACGACCCGACGACCGGCGCGAGCAACGACATCGAGAAGGCGACTGCCACGGCGCGCGCCATGGTGACGCAGTACGGCATGAGCGAGCGGCTCGGCGCCGTGAAGTTCGGCCAGGAGTCGGGTGAGGTCTTCATGGGCCGCGACATGGGCCACGGCCGCGACTACTCCGAGGAGGTCGCCGCCCAGGTCGACGCCGAGGTGCGCGCCCTGGTCGAGAACGCGCACCACGAGGCGTGGGAGATCCTCGTGCAGTACCGCGACGTGCTCGACGACATGGTGCTCAAGCTGCTCGACAAGGAGACGCTGAACAAGGAGGAGGTCCTCGAGATCTTCGCCTCGGTCCCCAAGCGCGCTCCCCGTGCCGTTGCCACCGCGAACGGCAAGCGGCCGCCCTCCGAGCGCCCGCCGGTCCTGACCCCGGCGGAGCTCGCGGTGATGGGTCCGGACGATCTCGAGGACCTCGCCCGCGGCCGCGGCAAGTCCAACGGCAGCAAGCCCACCACCCGGCGCACCCCGGCGCGCGCCCGAGCCGGCGTCAACCGCACGGCGACGTCGACGGACAAGACGGCCGGCCGTACCTCCCGGTCCTCCCGGCGGGCCGACCCGGCGTCCTGATGCGGGGCTTCCCCGACCTGGGGCGCACCCGCGTGATGGGGATCGTCAACGCGACCCCCGACTCCTTCAGCGACGCGCATCTCGCGGATGCGGTCGAGCACGGCCGGCGGCTGGTGAACGACGGCGCCGACCTGCTCGACGTCGGGGGCGAGTCCACGCGCCCCGGTGCCGCCCGGGTGCCGGAGGACGAGGAGCTGGCACGCGTCGTGCCGGCCGTGCGCGCCCTGTGCGGCGTCGCCCCCGTGTCGGTCGACACCACCCGCGCGTCCGTCGCCCGGGCCGCTGTCGACGCGGGTGCGGTGCTGGTGAACGACGTGTCCGGCGGCCTCGCCGACCCGGCGATGCTGCCGTTCGTCGCGGCCGCGGGCGTCCCGTACGTCGCCATGCACTGGCGCGGGCACAGCGCGGACATGCAGGCGCGGGCGGTGTACGGGGACGTCGTGGGCGAGGTGTGCGCGGAGTTGGCCGCCCGTCGGGACGAGGCGCTGGCGCTGGGGATCGACGTCCTGCTCGACCCCGGCCTGGGGTTCGCGAAGGACGCCGACCACAACTGGGCGCTCCTGCAGCGGCTGGACGCGCTGGTCGGGCTCGGCCGGCCGTTGCTCGTCGGCGCGTCCCGCAAGGCCTTCCTCGGCGCGCTGCTCGACCGCCCTGCGGCCGGCCGCGACGCCGCCACGGCCGCCGTGACGGTGCTTGCGGCACAGGCGGGCGCGTGGGCGGTTCGCGTCCACGACGTCGCCCCGAGCGCGGACGCGGTGCGCATCGTGGCGCGGGTGGCGTCATGAACGTCGAGGACGCCAACACCGCGCTGTACGAGGCGCTCGAGTCGGCGGACGTCGACCGCATGGCGGCGGTCTGGGACGACGTCGAGCCCGACGCGCTGGTGTGCGTGCACCCGGGCTGGCCGATGCTGCGTGGCCGGTCGCACGTGCTGCGGTCGTTCAGCGCGATCATGGCCGGGACGCCGTACATCCAGTTCTTCCTGACCGACGTGCACGTGGCGGTCACGGGGGGCACCGCAGTCGTCACCTGCACCGAGAACATCCTGACTGCGGTGGAGCAGAGCGGCTCGTCCGGCGAGGTCGTCGCGACGAACGTGTTCGTCCGGCGCGGCGACGCCTGGAAGCTGCAGGTGCACCACGGCTCGCCCGTCCTCGGCACCCTCGAGGAGGTCGACGACGATGGCGAGTGACCGCATCACGCTGACCGGACTGCGCGTGCGGGGCCGGCACGGCGTGCTGGCGGAGGAGCGCACGAACGGCCAGGACTTCGTCGTGGACGCCGTGCTCAAGCTCGACACCCGCGCCGCCGCGGCCGGTGACGACCTGGCGCAGACGGTCGACTACGGGGTGCTCGCAGGGCGACTCGCCGCGGTCGTCGGTGGGGAGCCGGTCGACCTGCTCGAGACGCTCGCCTGCCGGCTCGCGGAGGTGTGCCTCGCGGATCCGCGAGTTTTCGAGGCCGAGGTCACGGTGCACAAGCCGGACGCACCGATCGAGGTGCCGTTCCAGGACGTCTCCGTGACGGTGGTGCGACCGTGACCGCTGTGCTGTCGCTGGGCTCGAACCTCGGCGACCGGATGGTCTTCCTGCGGCTGGCGGTCGAGCTGCTCGAGCCGTACGCCGTCTCTCCCGTCTACGAGACCGCGCCGGTCGGTGGGCCGCAGCAGGGCGACTTCCTCAACGCCGTCGTGCTGCTGGACGCCGACGCCGCGACCGCCTGGGAGCGGGCGCAGATCGCCGAGCAGCGGGCCCGGCGCGCGCGAGAGGAGCGCTGGGGCCCCCGCACGCTGGACGTGGACGTGGTGTGGGCGAAGGGCCAGGCGGCCGGGCTGCTGCTGCCGCACCCGCGCGCGGCCGAACGCGCCTTCGTCCTCGCGCCGTGGGCGGACGTCCAGCCCGACGCGGTGCTGCCCGGACGCGGCCGCGTGAAGGACCTGCTGGCGATGCTCGACCTGTCCGGCATACGCCGGCGCGAGGACCTGGTGCTCGGGTGACGCCGACCCGCATCCCGTCGCTGCTGGTCACGGTCCTGCTGCTCGGCCTCGGCGGCTACCTGCTCGCCGAGCTCGCGTACTTCGATCTTCCGCCGCTGCCGGCGTTCGCGCCGGTGAGCCTCCTTCTGCTGACGATCCTCGAGCTGGGGATGGCGAG
The DNA here is from genome assembly GCA_046262175.1 of Mycobacteriales bacterium. GTDB lineage: Bacteria > Actinomycetota > Actinomycetes > Mycobacteriales > SCTD01 > RYN-124. Next base: position 18,370 of record JBHENF010000051.1, on the reverse strand, counting down.
GGTGGTCCACGGCAAGGTGCACGGGCAGACGGGCGGCCGTCCGCTGCACCCGCTCCAGGTCGCGCGGGCGGCCGTGCTGGCGAAGGCGTCCTCGCTCGGCGGGGCGCTGCTGCTCGGCCTGTACGCAGGCATCTTCGTCTGGACGTTCGCCCGCAAGGACACGTTCGCGACCGCCGGCGACGACGCGCGGGTGGCCGGGCTGTCCGCGCTGACCGCGTTGACGCTCGTCGTGGCCGCGCTGCTGCTCGAGCGCGCGTGCCGCGCCCCTAGGGTGGACGAGTGACCGACCTCGACACCCTGACCACCGAGCAGCTGCGCGAGCAGGCGTTCGACAAGGCGCGGTCCGCGCACGACCTGCACTTCTTCTGGGACCTCGCCAAGCACATGCGCGGGTCGCGGGCCATCGCCGGCGAGGACGGCTCGGGTGGCGGCATCACGGGGACGCTGACCGAGCTCGTCGACCTGGCGCGCGAGCTGATGGGCAAGGACCTCGGCGAGGACGAGCCCCTGCTGCGGGCGCGGTTTCTCGACTACCTGCGCCAGGTCTAGACGAACGACCAGCGGGCCACGACGCGCACGTCGACGCGCTGCGAGCCCGGGTCGAACGCCAGGCCACCGGCGGCGGGGGCGGCACTGGCGAAGCCGGAGTTGTACGAGCCGTCGTAGTACGCAGGTTGCACGTCTTCGCTGATGGACTGGACGGTGCCAAGGGTGCGGCCGGCCAGCTGTGCGTACTGCTCGGCCTTGCTCCTGGCGAGCGCGAAGGCCTTCTCGCGCGCCTTCACCCGCAGCGGCGAGTCGTCGGACAGCACGAAGTTGACTCCCTCGAAGCGCAGGTACGTGGTGCCCGCAGTGATGGCGTCCGTGACCGTCTGGCCCGCCGTGGTCAGGTCGCGCAGCTGCGCCGCCAGCCCCTGCACGACCTGATATCCGGCCAGGTGCGGCGGGCGGCCCGTGTACGACGGGTTGACCGACAGCTGCGTCGTCTGCAGGTCCTCGGGCTTCACGCCGTGGTTGGCGAGGCTGGTGCGGATCCGGTTGGTGACGACGTTCGCATCCCGCAGCGCCGTGCTCACGTCCGGGCGCAGCACCACGACGCGCAGCGACATGCGCAGCACATCAGGCGTTCCGCTGACGGTGCCGACCCCAGCCACGGTGATGCCGTCGGGCTGGTCGGCCGCTGAGTCGGCGGCCGCGAAGGGGGTGCCGCCGGCAGCTCCGACGGTGTAGGCGACCGCGAGCGACGCGGACAGGGCGGCAGCGGACAGAGCGCGGCGCAGCTTCATGATCTTCTCCTGGTACGGGGCGCCGAGGATGCACCCGGCCAGCCACCCGCGCAAGGGGCGGGCGGTGGGGGGCTACCTTCGGGCCTGCGCCAGCAGGCGCGGGACGGTCAAGGTCCCGAGCCGCTCGCCCTGCTCGCCGCGCACCTCCACCCGGTCCCCGTGACCGCTGAGCAGCAGTGCGAGCGCCTGCCCCAGGTCGGCGTCCGCGGGCAGTGACCCCGCTACCTCGCCGTCGTGCGGCTCGAGGTCCTGCAGGTCGATGCGCGTCACCGACAGCCGCTTCACTGCGCGGTCGGCGCCGACGAAGTCGGCCACGAACGGCGTGGCCGGCTCGCCCAGCAGGGTGGCCGGGTCGGCGTACTGCTCCAGGTGCCCGCCCTGCCGGAGGATCGCGATCCGGTCGCCCAGGCGTACCGCTTCGTCGATGTCGTGGGTGACGAGGACGACGGTCGTGCCGAGCTCGCGCTGCAGCCGCAGGAACTCTGTCTGCAGCCGCTCGCGGGCCACGGGATCGACCGCGCTGAACGGCTCGTCCATGAGCAGCACCAGGGGGTCCGCGGCGAGCGCGCGGGCGACGCCGACCCGCTGCCGCTGCCCGCCGGACAGCTGCGACGGATAGCGGTCGGCGTACGTGGACGGGTCGAGGCCGACGAGCTCGAGCAGCTCGAGAACCCTTGCCCTGCTGCGCTTCCGGTCCCAGCCGAGGAGTGCCGGGACTGTCGCGACGTTGGCCTGGACGGTCTGGTGCGGGAACAGCCCGACCTGCTGGATGACGTAGCCGACGCGTCGCCGCAGCTGCACCGGGTCGACCTTAGACACGTCGTCGCCGTCGAGCAGGACGCGCCCGCCGGTCGGGTCGATGAGCCGGTTGACCATCTTCATCGTGGTCGTCTTGCCGCAGCCGGACGGGCCGACGAGGACGCACAGCTCGCTCCGCTGCACGTCCAGGGAGAGCTCGTGCACGGCCGTCGTGCCGTCGTCGTACGTCTTGCTCACGCGCTCGAGCCGGATCATCGGCTCGTCGGTACGGTGCACCCGTGCCCCTTCCGCTCGCGGTCGACGAGGCACCGAACCCGTGGCTCAGCTGGTCCTACGTGCGTGACAACGCCGACATCATCCTCGCCGCCACGAAGCAGCACGTCACGCTGACGCTCATCAGCGTGGCACTCGGCCTGCTCCTCGCCCTCCCGCTGGCTCTGCTCGCGCGACGGTTCCGCCGGCTCGAGACGCCGCTGCTCGGGCTGACCGGGCTGATCTACACGATCCCGTCGCTCGCGCTGTTCGCGGTGCTCGCGCCGATCACCGGCCTCACCGGCACGACCGTCGTCATCGGGCTGACCGGCTACACGCTGCTGGTCCTCGTCCGCAACGTCCTGGCCGGGCTCGCCGGCGTGCCCACCGACGTCGTGGAAGCCGCGCGGGGCATGGGGATCGGACCGGTGCGCATGTTCCTGCGGGTGCAGCTGCCGCTCGCGCTGCCGACGGTCCTGGCCGGCGTGCGGGTAGCGACGGTGTCCACGGTGGCGCTCGTGACGGTCGGGGTGGTCGTCAGCAACGGCGGGCTGGGCCAGCTCATCTTCGAGGGGTTCAACAACAACCTGTACCGCGCCGAGATCCTCACCGCGTCGCTGCTGTGCGTGCTGCTCGCCGCTGTCGCCGACCTGCTGCTGCTCCTGCTCGAGAAGCTGCTCACGCCATGGACGCGCCGATGAGCCTCGCCGCCGACACGGTCGCCTGGCTGCAAGACGGGTCGCACTGGAGCGGCGCGGACGGCGTGCCGCACCGGCTCGCCGAGCACCTGGCGGTGTCGGGTGCCGCGGTCGGCATCGCCTGCCTGCTCGCCCTGCCGGTCGCGTTCCTCCTCGGGCACACCGGGCGGGGCGGGGCGCTGGCAGTCAACCTGTCGAACGCGTCCAGGGCGCTGCCGACCTTCGCCGTGCTGGTCGTGCTGGCCGCCACACCCGTGGGATTCGGCAACCGGGCGACCGTTGTCGCGCTGACGCTGTTCGCCATACCGCCCCTGCTCACCAACGCCTACGTCGGCGTCCGCGACGTGGACCGGGAGGTACGGGAGGCCGCGCGCGGTATGGGCATGACCGGGCTGCAGGTGCTCCGGCGCGTCGAGCTGCCGCTCGCACTGCCGCTCATCGCGGCCGGACTGCGCACCGCCGCCGTGCAGGTCGTCGCCACCGCGACCCTTGCCGCGTACGTCGGCGGCGGCGGGCTCGGCCGGCTCATTGCTGATGGCTTCGGCCGCGCCGACCCTGCTATGACGGCGGCGGGCGGCGTGCTGGTCGCCGCGCTTGCGCTGGTCGTCGAGGCGCTGCTGGCCCTGCTGCAGAGGCGGGTCACCCCCGGCGTCGTGCGCACCCCTCGCCCCGTTCTGGCGCCTCCTGCTTAGATCGGCATGCGGGAACCCCCGCCGGACACGCGGCCTGCGGGCCGGGACACAGGAGGCGGCGCCATGCGCGCTCGTACCGCTCTTGCCCTCGCGGCTCTCACCCTCACGGCCGCGGCCTGCGGCGGCTCGTCGGGCGACACCGGCGGCGGCGTGGCCGCCAGTACGGGAGCCTCCACCGCACCCTCCACGGCGCCGGTCTCGTCCGCGGGCGACGAGCTGGTGGTGCTGGAGGACGACCTGAAGCTGCAGACCGTCGACAACATCGTGCCGGTGGTGACGGCGAAGAAGTCCACGCCGGCGCTGGAGACGGCGCTCAACCGAGTCTCGGCCGCCCTGACGACGGACAAGCTCGTGGCGATGAACCGGCAGGCGGACGTGGAGCGCAAGACTCCGCCCGTCGTCGCGAAGGCTTTCGTCAAGGCGGAGGGCCTGGACGAGGGGCTCAGCGGCGGCAGCGGCAAGCTCGTCGTAGGGGCGGCGAACTTCAGCGAGAACCAGATCCTGGCGAACGTCTTCGCAGAGGTGCTCAAGGTCGCCGGCTTCGACGCGTCGGTGAAGCCGGTCACCAGCCGGGACGTCTACGGCCCGGCGCTGGAGCGCGGTGAGCTGAATGTCATGCCGGAGTACGTCGGAACGCTGACCGAGTACTTCAACAAGAAGGCCAACGGCGCGGACGCTGCGGCCAAGGCGAGCGGCGACCTGCCGGCGACGCTGGCGGCGCTGCGCACGCTCGCCGAGGCGAAGGGCCTGAAGGTCCTCGAGCCGGCGGAGGCGGCGGACCAGAACGCGTTCGCCGTGACGAAGACGTTCGCGGACGCGAACAACCTGACGAAGCTCTCGGACCTGAAGGCGTACAAGGGCGAGCTCGTGCTCGGTGGCCCGCCGGAGTGCCCGACCCGGCCGTTCTGCCAGCCCGGGCTGGAGAAGACGTACGGCCTGATGTTCACCGGTTTCAAGGCGCTCGACGCGGGCGGCCCGCTGACGAAGACCGCCCTGAAGAAGGGCGACGTGCAGATCGGGCTGGTGTTCTCGTCGGACGGCTCGCTCAGCGCCCGCTGAGCTCACCGGCCTCCACCGGGACGTCGAGCACGTTGCCCGGCGGCGCCAGGGGGCAGGCCCAGGCCGGGTCGTGCGCGCAGGACGGCGCGTAGAGGAAGTTCAGGTCGAGCACGAGGGCGTTCCCGACCTGCCCGAGGTCGGCGCCCTTGACGGTGTCGAGCAGGTAGCGCCCGCCGCCGTACGTACGGGGGCTGGCGTCCTTCAGCGGCAGCCACAGCCCGCCGCCGTACTGTCGCAGCTGCCACAGGTCGAGAGGGCCCCACGGGGTGGCCAGTACGGCGATCCGGTCGAAGACGACCGTGCCGTCGGTCCCCGTTTCGACCCGCAGCTCGTACGGCTCGGCCGGCTGGGGCTCGACCACGGCCCGCCACCGCTCGTCGTACGGGGCGATGTCGAGCGGACCGGGCCCGGGTGACTGCGGGTGGCTCGCGAACAGCTCGTCCCGGGTCCGTCGCCAGAGCTCAAGGGCCCGCGCCGGGTCGTCGTCCGCCCGGATGGCGGCGTACAGGTCGGCGACCCGGCGCCGCCAGTCCAGCAGGCTGAGGTCGTTCACTTGTCGATGTCTCCTACGACGAAGAAGAGCGACGCGAGGACCGCCACGAGGTCGGCCACCCGCGTCCCCGGCAGCACCGCCGGCAGCGCGGACACGTTGTTGAACGACGCGGTCCGCATGGCGAGGCGGTACGGCGTCCGCTCGCCGCGCGAGACCAGGTAGTAGCCCATCGCGCCGAGCGGGTTCTCGGTCCAGACGTACGTCGCCCCCTCCGGCGCCCGCACCGTCTTCGGCAGCTTGACGTTCACGTCCCCACCGGGCACCCGGTCCAGGCACTGCTCGACCAGGTCGAGCGAGACGTACACCTGGTCGAGCAGGACCCTGAACCGCTCCCGCGCGTCGCCGGCCGTGCCCAGCACCACCGGCACGTCGAGGGACCCGTACGCGAGGTACGGGTCGTCGCGCCGCAGGTCCAGGTCAACTCCTGACGCGCGCGCCATCGGGCCGCTGACGCCGTACGAGAGGACGACGTCCGCTGTCAGGACGCCGATTCCGGCGGTCCGCTCCCGGAACAGCTCGTCCGACCGCACGACCGGGTCCAGGTCCGCCTGCACCGCCGTCCGGACGCCCGCGACGACCTCCCGCGCGCGACTGCTCCACCCCGCCGGCACGTCCGTCAGCAGCCCGCCGACCCGGTTGAACATGAAGTGCACCCGGCCGCCGGTCGCCTCCTCCATGAGTCCCTGCAGCGCCTCCCGCTGGCGCATCGCGCTGAAGGCCGGCCGGTCCGTTCCGATCTCGAGCGGGAAGGTCCCCAGGAACATCAGTGACGCGAGCACCCGGTTCAGCTCGGCCAGCGCCGTGCGCAGCCAGACCGCCCGCGGCGGGACCTCCATGCCGAGCATGCGCTCAACGGCAAGCACGATGCCCAGATCGTTCGAGAAGGCGGACAGCCAGTCGTGCCGGTTGGCGAGGACCAGCACCTGCCGGTAGTCGCGTACCTCGAACAGCTTCTCGGCGCCGCGGTGCAGGTACCCGACCAGCGGCTCGGCGGTGACGACGCGGTCGCCGTCGAGGGTCAGCGCGAGCCGCAGCCCGCCGTGCGTGGACGGGTGCAGGGGGCTGAGGTCGAGCACGACGTCCGCGTCCGCCGCGGCCGGTCCGAGCCCGTACGTCGTGGTCATGGCAGCGGGTCCTCGATGCCGACCGGGTGCACGATCCAGCCGAACGCGCCGAGACCCCGCGGGTCCAGCAGCTCGGCCGCGGCGCCGGCCTGCGCGAGCAGCGCGAGGTAGCCGCGCGGGTCGTCGACGGCCATCCGCCGGTCGGGCCGTACGGACGCGATCCCCAGCAACGACAGGGCTTCGGACTGCCGGAGCAGCCGCGCACCGGCGGCGCAGGACGCGAACGCGACGTGCGCCGTGAGGTCGCAGGAGCCGTCCGGCACCGGCGGAACCTCCCGCCCGTCCCGGTACCCGGTCAGCGTCGTCCGCACGTCCGGGCCGACGTGCCCGTAGTCCACGGCGACCGCGAGCCCCCGCTCCACCCGACCCACCGCGTCAGCCCAGGCACGATCGCGGGTCAGCCCCACCTCCACCCGTCGCCGGTCCGGCCACCACTGAAGGGCCCACGCCAGCGCCTCTGCCGGCGCCGGGCCGCCCAGTCGCTCGGTTCCGTCCGCCGCCACCTCCACGAGGCGGTCGTCGAAGGTGACGTCCAGCGGCACGTTGTCGAGCCACTCGTTCGCGAACAACAGCCCGGTCACCAGGGGCAGCGTGTCGTGCCGGTCGACGCCGACGAGCCGCCACCGTGCCGGCACGTCCGGCAGCATCGCGAGCAGCTCGCCGCCCCCGGTGCCGACATCCACGACGTCGAACGGGTCCGGTCGGCCGAGCGCCTCGTCGACACGGCCGGCCAGCTCGCGGACGGCCGAGGCGAACAGCGGCCCGGCGGTGACGGAGGTCCGGAAGTGGCCGGCCGGCCGCTCGCGCGAGTAGAAGCCGCCCGGTCCGTACAGCGCCTGCTCCATCGCCTCGCGCCAGGGCCGGAAGTCCACCGTGGCAGCATGCCCGGCCGTGGACGAGGAGCAGCGGCTGGCCCGCTTCGACGACAGCCTGCGCAGCGGGACGCACCTCTGGACGACGCTCGGCTACCGCCGGGTGTCGTGGGGCGACGGCTCCACCGAGGTGGCGTGGGACGCGACGCCGGAGTACGGCTTCCCGACCAGCTCCGGGACCGTCATCCAGGGCGGGCTCGTCACCGCGCTGCTCGACGCGGCCATGGGCGGCGCGTGCTGGACGGTGCTCGATGCCGACCAGGCGTTCCTGACGGCGGACCTGCGCGTGGAGTTCCTGCGGTCGACCCGGCCGGGGACCGTGACCGCGAAGGGCTCGGTCGTACGGCGGACCCGGCGGGTGGTCTTCTGCGAGGCCCAGCTGTTCGACGCCGACGGCGTGCTGCTCGCGGCCAGCCGGTGCACGCAGGTCGTGCTGCCTGCGGAGGGCAGGGCCGGCAGGTACGACAAGCCCAAGGAGGACGGCTCCCCACCGGACGATGCCCGCGGGTGAGGTCGCTCACAGGGGCATCAACGGCGTTCCGCCGGCGTTACGCTTCCGCCCGCACTCGTCCGGTACCCCCCGAGGACTGGAACGCCCCGTGAACGCTCCCCGCCCGCACGACGCACGCCTGTCCGTGGGCGTGGTCGGTGCCGGCCGCGTCGGCGCCGTGCTGGGTGCCGCTCTCCTGCGCGCGGGGCACGACGTCATCGCCGTGTCCGCGGTATCCGACGGCTCGCGTCGCCGGGCCGCGACGCTGCTGCCGGGCGTACCCGTCGTCGACCCGGACGAGGTCCCGCGCAGAGCCAGCCTGGTGCTGCTCGCGGTCCCTGATGACGCGCTGCCCGGCCTCGTCGCCGGCCTGGCGAGCACCGGCGCGCTGCAGGCGGGCCAGCTCGTCGCACACCCGAGCGGCCGACACGGCCTGCAGGTCCTCGAGCCTGCGACGCGGCGCGGCTGCCTGCCCCTGGCCCTGCACCCCGTCCTGCCGTTCACCGGCACCGAGGTGGATCTGGCCCGGCTGCACGGCGCCTCGTTCGGCGTGACGTCCCCCGAGCCGCTCCGCCCGGTGGCCGAGACCCTCGTGCTCGAGATGGGAGGCGAGCCGGTCTGGCTCTCCGACGAGCTCCGGCCGCTCTGGCACGCCGCCCTGGCCCACGGCGCGAATCACCTGGTCACCCTCGTCGCGAGCGCCGCCGACCTGCTGCGCGACGCCGGCGTCGAGGAGCCGGGACGGGTGCTGGCGCCGCTGCTCGGCGCCGCCCTCGACGGCTCGCTGCGATCGGGCGACGCGGTCCTCACCGGACCGGTCTCACGCGGCGACGCGGAGACGGTGAAGGCGCACCTCGACGTGCTGGCCGACTCGCCCGTTCTTGCGTCGTACGTCGCGCTGGCCCGGCTCACCGCCGATCGCGCCCTCGCCAGCGGCCGCCTCGACCCGCACCACGCCGGCGCGCTGCTCGAGGTGCTCGGCACGGTGGCCAGGTGAAGGTCGTCTCGAGCCGCGCGGAGCTGGCCGAGGGCCGCGCCGCACTGCCCGGCCGCGTCGCGGTCGTCATGACCATGGGCGCGCTGCACGAGGGCCACGTCGAGCTGATCCGGCGCGCCCGCGCCGAGGCCGACAGCGTGGTGGTGACCATCTTCCTCAACCCGCTGCAGTTCGCGGCGGGCGAGGACCTCGACCGCTACCCACGCCGGCTCGAGCACGACCTGCCGCTGTGCGAGGGCGCCGGCGCGGACCTCGTCTTCACGCCCACACCGGACGTCGTGTACCCGACCGCGCCGGTGGTGCGGGTCAGCGCCGGACCGCTCGGTGATGTCTTCGAGGGCGCCAGCCGCCCCGGCCACTTCGACGGGGTCGTCACCGTCGTGCTCAAGCTGATGCACCTCGTCCGCCCGGACGTCGCGTACTTCGGCCAGAAGGACGCGCAGCAGCTCGCCTGCATCCGGCGCATGGTCAGCGACCTGGACGTGCCGGTCGAGGTCGTCGCCGTGCCGACGGTGCGCGACGCCGACGGGCTGGCGCTGTCGAGCCGCAACGAGTATCTCAGCGACGACCAGCACTCGTCAGCCCTGGTGCTGTCCCGCGCCCTCGCCACCCGCGACGTGGTGGCCGGTCGCGCACTGCTCGATGCCGAACCCGGTGTCGACCTCGACTACCTCGAACGTGTCGATCCCCACACCTTCGAGGTGACACCCGACGGCGCGCTGCTCGTTGTAGCCGCCAGGGTGGGCAGCACCCGCCTGATCGACAACCTCCTCCTCGCAGAAGCGGCCGCCTGATGTTCCGGACAATGCTGAAGTCCAAGATTCACCGCGCGACCGTGACGCAGGCCGACCTGCACTACGTCGGCTCGGTAACCGTCGACGAGGACCTGATGGAGGCCGCCGACCTGCTGGCCGGTGAGCAGGTCGCGATCGTCGACGTCACCAACGGGGCCCGCCTCGAGACGTACGTCATCGCCGGCCCGCGCGGCTCCGGCATCATCGGCATCAACGGCGCCGCTGCCCGGCTCGTCCACCCCGGCGACCTGGTCATCCTCATCGCGTACGGCGTCATGGAGGACGCGGAGGCTCGTACGTACGTGCCGCGGGTCGTGTTCGTCGACAGCGAGAACCGCGTGACGGGTACCGGCTCCGACCCGGCCGACGCGCTGCCCAGCAGCGGGCTGCTGCGCGGCGACAAGGTCTACTCCGTGGGCTCGCACGACGACGACCCGCTGCTCGCCTGGTGACGCTGTCGTCATGAGCAGGCGGCTGCTCGCGCCTCTGCCCGGCTGGACGCTCGACACCGACGTCGTGGTCGTCGGCTCGGGTGTCGCCGGGCTGACGGCCGCGCTGCACGCGACCGCCGCAGGTCGCGTCCTGCTCGTCACGAAGGTCCTCGTCGACGCCGGCTCGACGCGTTGGGCGCAGGGTGGCGTCGCCGCTGCGCTCGCCCCGGACGACTCCCCGGAAGACCACCTGCAGGACACCCTCGTCGCCGGCGTCGGGCTGTGCGACGAGGACGCGGTACGAGTGCTCTGCACGGAGGGGCCGGACCGGCTGCGCGAGCTCATCGCGCTCGGGGCCGCCTTCGACCGCGACCCCGACGGCGAGCTGTCTCTGACCCGCGAGGGCGGGCACCACCGCAACCGGATCGTGCACGCCGGCGGCGACGCCACGGGAGCCGAGGTGTCCCGCGCCCTGGTCGCGGCGGTGAAGGCGCACCCGGGGATCGAGCTGGTCGAGCACGCGCTCGTCCTCGACCTGCTGCAGACAGCAGACGGCCGCGCCGCCGGCATCACCCTGCACGTCCTGGGCGAGGGCACCAAGGACGGTGTGGGCGCCGTCCGCGCCCGGGCGGTCGTCCTCGCCACCGGCGGAATGGGCCAGGTCTACAGCAGCACCACGAACCCGTCCGTCTCGACCGGCGACGGCGTGGCGCTCGCCCTGCGTGCCGGTGCCGCGGTGACCGACCTCGAGTTCGTCCAGTTCCACCCGACGTCGCTCTACCTCGGCGGCGTCGTCGCCGGCCAGCAGCCGCTCATCAGCGAGGCCATGCGGGGCGAGGGCGCCTTCCTCGTCGACGCCGACGGACTCCGGGTCATCGGCCCGGAGAACCACCCGCTCGCCGACCTGGCGCCGCGCGACGTCGTCGCGAAGGCGATCCACCGTCGCATGCTGGACAACGGCGTCGATCACGTCTTCCTGGATGCGCGGGGGCTCGGGAAAAGCCTGCTGCTGCAGCGCTTCCCGACGATCGTGGCCCGCTGCCGGGAAGCCGGTGTCGATCCCGTCGTCGACCTCATCCCGGTCGCGCCCGCCGCGCACTACGCCAGTGGCGGCGTGCGTACCGACCTGTCCGGTCGCACCAGCGTGCCCGGCCTGTACGCCTGCGGTGAGGTCGCCTGCACCGGCGTCCACGGCGCCAACCGACTGGCGAGCAACAGCCTGCTCGAGGGCCTCGTGTTCGCCTCCCGGATCGGCGCGGACCTCGTGCGAGACCTGCCGCCGCAGGGCGAGCCGGTGCCCGACGCGGGGGAACCGATCCTGCTCGACGCCTCCATCCGTGCGGACCTCGGCCGGGCCATGACCGAGGGCGCCGGCGTGCTCCGTAGCGCGGACTCCCTTGCCGGTACGGCAAAGGCGCTCGACGCGCTCAGTGGCCGTACGAGCACCAGCCCCGAGCCGGCGGCCTGGGAGGCCACCGACCTGCACCTCGTCGCGAGCGCGCTCGTCGCCGCCGCGCAGCAGCGCGAGGAGACGCGCGGCGCGCACTGGCGCGAGGACTTCCCCGAGCCCTCCGAGCAGTGGCGCGGGCACCTCGTCACCACCCTGACCGGCACCACCTTCGAGAGGGTGACCTGATGACGCTGTCCCCGGAGACGCTGGCCGCGCTGGCCGAGGCCGACCTCGACGCGGCGTACGTGGAGGCGCTCGCCGTCGCCGCCGTCGAGGAGGACCTGGCCGGCGGCGTCGACGTCACGAGCACCGCGACCGTGCCGGCCGACCTGCTCGGCACGGCCGCGTTCGTCCCACGGCAGGCGGGGGTCGTGGCCGGGATCCCGGTCGCGATGGCGGTGCTGGACGCGGTCGGCGACGTGGAGTTCTTGAGCCGGACGCAGGACGGAATCCCCGTGCAGCCGGGCACCAGCGTGCTCGACGTGCGCGGCCCGGTGCGCGTCCTGCTGACCGCCGAGCGCAGCGCGCTCAACCTGCTCTGCCACCTGTCCGGGATCGCCACCCTGACGCGGCAGTGGGCGGACGCGATCGACGGCACCGGCGCGCACGTCCGTGACACCCGCAAGACGACGCCCGGCCTGCGGCTGCTGGAGAAGTACGCCGTGCGCTGCGGCGGTGGGGTCAACCACCGGATGGCCCTGTCGGATGCGGCGCTGGTGAAGGACAACCACGTCGTGGCTGCGGGCGGTGTGGCCGCGGCCTTCGACGCGGTCCGTGCGCAGTTCCCCGACCTCGAGGTCGAGGTGGAGTGCGACACGGTCGAGCAGGTGCGCGAGGTCGTCGCGGCCGGCGCCGACCTGGTGCTGCTCGACAACATGCCGGTGGCCGAGATGCGCGCAGCGGTCGAGGTGTGCCGCGCGGCCGGGGTGCGTACCGAGGCCTCCGGCGGGCTGCGGCTCGACAACGCCCGCGCGGTCGCCGAGACCGGCGTCGACTTCCTCGCCGTCGGCGCGCTCACCCACTCCGCACCGGTGCTCGACCTCGGCGTGGACCTGAGGACGACCTGATGCTGCTCACCGTCGACGTCGGCAACACCAACACCGTGCTCGGCCTGTTCGACGGGCCGGACCTGTTCGAGAGCTACCGCATCAAGACCGACCCGCGGGTCACGGGCGACGAGCTGGCGCTGATGTTCCGCGGCCTGCTGTCGAACCACCCGGCGCCGGACGGGGTGGCCGTCTGCTCGACCGTGCCTGCGGTGCTGGACGAGCTGCGCCGGATGTTCGACCGCTACTTCGCCGACGTCCCGACGGTCGTGGTCGGCCCGGGCGTGAAGACCGGCGTCCCGCTGCTGTACGACAACCCGCGCGAGGTCGGGCCCGACCGCGTCGTGAACACCCTCGCCGCGCACACGCTCTACGGCGGCCCGGCGGTTGTCGTCGACTTCGGCACCAGCACCAACTTCGACGTCGTCTCAGCGAACGGCGAGTTCCTCGGCGGCGCCCTCGCGCCCGGCATCGAGATCTCCGTCGACGCGCTCGCCGCCCGCGCGGCGCGGCTGTTCAAGGTCGAGCTGGTCGAGCCGCGGTCGGTCATCGGCAAGACGACGAACGAGGCGCTGCAGAGCGGCCTGCTGTACGGGTTCGCCGGGCAGGTCGACGGGATGGTGCAGCGGATCGCGAGGGAGCTCGGAGCGCAGCCGACGGTGATCGCCACCGGCGGGCTGTCGCACCTGATGGTCAGCGTCTGCGACACCCTCGACCACCACGAGCCGGACCTGACGCTCATCGGCCTGCGACTTGTCTTCGAGAAGAACCAGTAGCCGCTGCCTTTCTTGGCCCGGCTCGAGGACACACCGGAACCGGATGCCGCGCGTCGTCGAGCGGGCCGGCGAAGGGGCGGTCAGGTCCGGACGGCGCGCCAGGTGTCGCAGACGTACGGCAGGTCGAAAGCGTCCGTCGGCGGCAGCGCGCGGGCCCGCTCGAGCAGTTCCGCCCGCTCGGCCTCGGGCAGCAGGATCACCGAGCTGCGGGACCGGAGGTTGTCCGCCAGCAGCTCGCGGTCCATCGGCTGCACGTGCGGGAAGAGGGCGCGCTCCATCGCCGCGTCGTACGGCCGGTCCACCGACGCCAGCGCGTACGACGCACGGTCCTCCGCGCCGAACAGCTCACACAGCTGCGCGACCCACGGCACCGCGTCGTCGAGGACGTTCCAGAGCAGCCCGATGGTGCCCCCCGGCCGCACGACACGCTCCATCTCCGGCACGGCCCTGGCCGCGTCGAACCAGTGGAACGCCTGCCCGACCAGCAGCGCATCGACGGACGCGTCCGGCAGCGGGATCTGCTCCGCTGTACCGGCGAGCGCGCCGGGTGCCCGCATCTGCTCGTCCGGCTCGACCGCCACCACGTCCAGCCCGAGCTCCTCGAGGCAGCGGGTGAGCTTCCCGGTGCCGGCGCCGAGGTCCAGCACGCGCGTCGCGCCCGCCGGCAGGCACCAGCGCAGCGCCTCGGCCGGGTAGCCCGCACGGGCTCGGTCGTACGCGCCTGCGGCGGAGCCGAAGGAAAGCGCGCGGCGGGGGTCCATCCCGCGACGCTAGCCTCGCGACGTGGCTGAGACCGACCTGACCGACGACCTGCCCGAGCAGGTCCGCGTCCGGCGGGAGAAGTACGACCGGCTCGTCGCCGCGGGGACCCCGCCGTACCCGCTCGGCTATCCGCGCACCGCCGGGCTGGCCGAGCTCCGGGACAAGCACGGCGAACTCGCGATCGACACCTCCAGCGGCGAGACCGCCAGCGTCACCGGCCGCGTCGTGCTCTACCGGACCGGCGGCAAGCTCTGCTTCGCGACCCTCCAGGAGGGCACGGAATCGGGGACAGCGACCCTGCAGGTCATGGTCAGTCTCGACGGGGTCGGGCCCGAGCGGCTGGCCGCGTGGAAGAGCGACGTCGACCTGGGCGACCACGTCGGGATCACCGGCGAGGTCATCAGCAGCCGGCGCGGCGAGCTCAGCATCCTGGCGAGCGACTGGCAGCTGACGAGCAAGGCGCTCCGGCCGCTGCCCGACAAGCACAAGGGCCTGACCGACCCGGAGGCGCGCGTCCGGCAGCGCTACCTCGACCTGCTCGTCAACCCGGCCAGCCGCGACGTCGTCCGGCAGCGCGCCGCGATCATCCGGTCGCTGCGCGACACGCTCGACCGCCGGGCGTACGTCGAGGTCGAGACGCCCGTGCTGCAGGTGGTGCACGGCGGCGCGGCTGCCCGTCCGTTCGCGACGCACGTCAACGCGCTCGACCTGGACGTCACGCTGCGCATCGCGACCGAGCTGTTCCTCAAGCGGCTCGTCGTCGGCGGGATCGACAAGGTCTACGAGATCGGAAAGACGTTCCGCAACGAGGGGATCGACGCCACGCACTTCCCGGAGTTCACCGAGCTCGAGGCGTACGAGGCGTACGGCGACTACGACACGATGGCCGAGCTGACCCGGACCCTGGTGCTCGACGCCGCGCGCGCCGTCGGTCGGACCGTCGTGCCGGACGGTCGCGGTGGTGAGATCGACCTCGAGGCCGAGTGGCGCGAGGCGACCGTGCACGGCCTGGTCAGCGAGGCGGTCGGGGAGCAGGTCGACCCGGACACGTCGCTGGAGCGGCTGGTGCAGCTGGGCGAGCGGCACGAGGTCGCCCTGCAGCCCAAGTGGGACGAGGGCGAGATCGTGCTCGAGCTGTACGAGAAGCTCGTCGAGCACACCCTGCTGCAGCCGACGTTCGTCCGCGACTACCCGGTCAGCGTCCGACCGCTCGCGCGACCGCACCGGGACGACCCGCGGCTGGCCGAGGCGTGGGACCTGATCATCGCCGGCGTGGAGCTGGCTCCTGCGTACAGCGAGCTGGTCGACCCCGTGGAGCAGCGCCGGCGGCTGACCGAGCAGTCGCTGAAGGCCGCCGGCGGCGACGCGGAGGCGATGCAGCTGGACGAGGACTTCCTGCGCGCCCTCGAGCACGGCGCCCCGCCCATGGGCGGGATGGGCATGGGTGTCGACCGGCTCGTCATGCTGCTCACCGGGCTTCCGATCCGCGAGACGATCCTCTTCCCGCTGACGCGTCCGCTGCCGTAGGTCGCGCTCGTACGGGAGGTCCTGTCGATGCCCGTACGTCCGGTGGTGCTCGCCGTCGCGGGACTCATGGTCGCGCTCCCGACGTCCACCTTGGCGGTTCGCTGGGCCACGGAGGGGTCCCGCCCGGTGTCGGAGCTGCCGGCCTCCTGGCAGATGTACAGCGCGGTGCCGCCGTCCTCCTACCGTGGCCTGGACGCGACCGGTCGCACGAGACGGCTCGGCGTCGACGACCTGCCGCTCGTGCTCCGCGCAGTGGACACCGGGCGGCTGGTGCCGGACCGGCTCTGCGCCCGCGCCCCCGACCTCGTCGCGGTGGAGCGACGCGGCGGACCGGACCCGGGCACGTTCCGGTGCTGACCGCCGATCGTCTCGCAGGGGTGCTGGTCCTGCTCAAGGCGGTGGACGTGGCCGTACGCGGGCCGCTGGCCCTGCCGGCGGGAGGGTGGGTGGCTGCGCTCGCCGTGTTCGTGGCAGGGGGTTCGGCGCTGCTGGTGGGACCGCTCGTGCGGGTCCCGGCGCGGACGTGCTGGGCGGCTGTTCTCGCCGGCGCCGTGGGCATCGCCGTCGACCTGCCGCTCGAGCTGCGCCTTCAGCACCTGGTGCTGGTGATGGGCGTGGCGCTGGCGGCGTGCGTGTCCCGGTACGAGCAGGAGCGCCTGCTGCTGTGGCGGGTGCAGCTCAGCGCGCTGTACGGCACGGCTGCCCTCGCGAAGCTGAACGAGTCCTTCCTGTCCGGCGACGTGCTGGCCGGCGCCGTGCTTCGCGCGCCGTTCTGGTCCCAGCTGCTGCCGGCGCCACCCCTGTCGGTGTTGCTCCTCGCCGGCGCGGCTCTGGTGCTGACGGAGGTGGCGCTCGCCGTCACTCCCTGGGTCCCCCGACTGCGTAGGGCGGGGGCGGGCGTGGCACTGGCGTTCCACAGCGCGACGCTGCTGCTGGTCAGCGACTCGCCTGTCGTGGGGCTCCGGCTGGTCGTGTTCGGCGGCACCGCGGTGCTGCTGCACGCGACGTCGGCCGGGCTCCTGCCCTCGTGGTCGGCCCGCAGCCGGTCCGGCCGGCTCGTGCACGTGCCGTGAATCGGACCTTCTGTTCTTTCCCGCATTGTTGGCCGTTTTGCCATGCAGCCCCGATCCTGCTTTGCTGGCGCAGGACGTAAATCTTTTTCTCGAAAGCAGGAAGACAATGGCGCAGAAGGTCCAGGTCATGCTCGTGTGCGATCTGCACTCCGAGGAGGTCGAGGGCTCGGAGACCATCGCGTTCGGCCTGGACGGGTCGTCGTACGAGATCGACGTCTGCGACGAGCACGCCGCCGAGATGCGCGACTCCTTCGCGTCGTTCGTGGGCGCAGCGCGCCGGGCCGGCCGCTCCGGCGGCGGGAGCCCTGCGTCTCGGCGTACGCCCGCTCGCAAGAGCAGCGGCGGCGGCAACGAGCGGGTCGCCGAGATCCGCGAGTGGGCCCGCCAGAACGGCCACCAGGTGAGCGAGCGCGGCCGGATCGCGGCGACGGTGCTGCAGGCCTACGAGGCCGCGCACTAGCTCGCCAGAGCAACGGCGCGCTAGCCGCGGTCGGCCCCAGCCCCGCCCCTGGCGCGGTGCGGGCGCCATTCGCGTGCAGAAGGCGACCAGTTCTCGCACGGGCGCGTCTGCGCACGCTCGGGCCAGGCAGCGCGTGCGGGTTCTGGCGCACTTCTGCACGCGGGGCGGGCGCACGGGCGGGCGCACGGGCGGGCCGGCGCCGGCTGGCGCAGACCTGGCGCGGCGGTGAGCGTTCGCTGGCGGCGTACCCCGGTGCGGGAACGTCGCCCGCCGCGGGGCAGTTGCACCGTACGTACCCCCGCGGACTCCACCCGACAGGGCTGGAGCACCGGGGCTAGTGTGCGGAGGAACGACGGGGACACCCGTTTGCTCCCCGCGTCGTGAGGGAGCGCAGCATGTTCGAGAGGTTCACCGACCGGGCCCGTCGGGTGGTCGTCCTGGCACAGGAAGAAGCCAGGATGCTCAACCACAACTACATCGGCACCGAGCACATCCTGCTCGGCCTCATCCACGAGGGTGAGGGCGTCGCCGCCAAGGCGCTCGAGTCGCTCGGGATCTCCCTCGAGGGCGTGCGCAACCAGGTCGAGGAGATCATCGGCCAGGGGCAGCAGGCACCCAGCGGGCACATCCCGTTCACGCCGCGCGCCAAGAAGGTCCTCGAGCTGAGCCTGCGCGAGGCGCTGCAGCTCGGGCACAACTACATCGGTACCGAGCACATCCTGCTCGGCCTCATCCGCGAGGGCGAGGGCGTTGCCGCCCAGGTGCTGGTCAAGCTCGGCGCCGACCTCAACCGGGTCCGCCAGCAGGTCATCCAGCTGCTGAGCGGCTACCAGGGCAAGGAGCCCGCTGGTGGCGCCGGCCCCGCCGAGGGCACGCCCAGCACGAGCCTCGTGCTCGACCAGTTCGGCCGCAACCTCACGCAGGCGGCGCGCGAGTCCAAGCTCGACCCGGTCATCGGGCGCGAGAAGGAGATCGAGCGCGTGATGCAGGTGCTGTCGCGCCGTACGAAGAACAACCCGGTCCTAATCGGTGAGCCCGGCGTCGGCAAGACCGCCGTCGTCGAGGGGCTGGCGCAGGCCATCGTCAAGGGCGAGGTCCCGGAGACGCTGAAGGACAAGCAGCTCTACACGCTCGACCTCGGCGCCCTGGTCGCCGGCTCGAGATACCGCGGCGACTTCGAGGAGCGGCTCAAGAAGGTCCTCAAGGAGATCCGCACCCGCGGAGACATCATCTTGTTCATCGACGAGCTGCACACTCTCGTCGGTGCGG
>JBHENF010000050.1:0-3529 GCA_046262175.1 Mycobacteriales bacterium | reverse complement strand
AGCCCCGTCAGGCTCAGCCGGGAACCCCCGCACATCCAGGATCCGGTTGGGCCGCCCCCACACGGTCAGCTGCTCACCGCTGCATCCAGCTGCTCACCGCTGCACCGCGTGCCGCCTGAGGCGCACATCCGTCCCGAGCTGCACACAGACAGATCACTGAGGGCCGGCCGCCTGGCGCGTCGCGGCCGGAACGATCAGTCCGTGTGCGTCCGCCGCAGCGGTCCGCGTACGGGTGAGCCGTCAGCCGCAGCGGGCGGCGCACGGGAGAGGGGTCAGCCACGGAGCCCTGCGTACGGAGCAGGGCGTCAGCCTCAGCGCTCCGCGCACGGGTAAGGCGTCAGCCGCAGAGGTCTGCGTACGGGTAAGGCGTCAGCCGAGCGGAGCGGCGAGCGTGCTGGGGACCGCCGGCACCACCGGCACGAGCACGCCGGGCACCAGCGGGGACAGCGTCGGGAGTGGCACCGGCAGCGTCGGGACCGGCACCGGCAGCGGGATCGGCAGCGGCGAGGGCGACGGCGATGCCGTCCTCGACGGCGACGGCGACGGCGAGGGGGTCGGCGTGGTCTCGGTCGGCTCGGGCGACGGCTCGTCGGGTGCCGGCGTCTCGGTCGACTCCGGGCCGGGTGCAACGGCCGGCGGAGGCGTGGGCGTGGGAGCCGGTTCGCAGCCGCACGGTCCGGTGGTCGGCGCCGGCTGCGGAAGGGCGCCGCTGGGGCCGGTCGGCAGCCCCGGTGCTACAGCGGTGGGGTTGCAGTCGCTGGTGCACACGCCGACGGCGAGCAGCTCCGAGGTCTGGACGCCCACGCTGGTGACGAGCAGCAGGGAGTCCTCCACGCGCGCCCGTACCGCGGTGGGTGCGTCGGCGAGCAGGTCGCGCAACCCGGCGCCCTGCGCCGACGCGAACGCGGCGAGGATCTGCAGTGGCGCCTCGTCGGAGCTGTCCCGGTACGCGGCGGTCAGCAGCGCCGAGCCGGTACGGGTCTCCGCGTCCATCGCAGCGAGCGTTGCGCGCACCCGCTCGCTCGTGGAGCCGCCGAAGGCGGCGGAGCTGCCCGGTGCGATGGGGCCGAGCGCGGCGTCGCGGCCGAGCGTCAGGCCGCGGACCTCGCTGAGCCGCTCCTGCGCGAACTCGAGGTGCTTGCTGCCCTTCTCCACGTCGCTGCCGGCGGTGCGCAGCTCGAACGCCTCGGCGCCCTTCTTGACGCCGTAGAAGGGGTCGCCGGGCAACGACTGGCTGCCCGCCACGGCGATACCGGCGACGGCAACGACAGACGCCATGGCGCCGGCTGCGACGCCCAGCCCGCGCTGCGTGCGGGGGCCCTGCATCCAGGAGACGGCCGCGACGGACGGCTTCTCGACGACGACCGGGTTGTGCGCCTGGACGGCGGCGACCGCCATGAGCCGGGTGCGCAGGGTCGCGCGGAAGTCGGCGGACGGGCCGCTGACGGGGGCGAGCGCCGCACCCGCGGTCCGCAGCCGGCCCGCCACCAGCGCGTACGAGTCGAAGGAGCCGACGGGACCGCCGTCGAGCATCAGCGCGAACTCGTCGCGGCCGCGGATGCCGAAGGGGTTCATGCCCGGGCCTCCGTTCCGCATCGAGCTCCACATCGGGTTGCGCCGATCGGCGCATTCAGTCGGGGCAACGAGGCAGCCCGGACCGGGGTGACGGGTAGCGCGCAGGTTTGGTCCGAAAGGACTAGATGCCGCCTCACAGCTCCACCCCTTCGGGCAGGAGCCGGCCCAGCGAGCGGATGGCCCGGTACTGCAGCGCCTTGATCGCGCCGTCGTTCTTGCCCATCGCTTCGGCGGTCTCGGCGACCGACAGCCCCTGCAGGAAGCGCAGGACGATGCACTCCTGCTGCTCGGCGTTGAGCTGCTTGACGGCCTCGAGCAGCACCTTGTTCTGCATGGCCTCGAGGACGCTGTTCTCCGGCCCGTCCTCGACCAGCTTCGTGCTGCCCGACTCGGACACGTCGTCCGTCGTCATCTCCAGCCGGTAGCGGCCACTCTTGTAGTGGTCGGCGATGAGGTTGCGGGCGATGGTGACGAACCACGCGCCGACGTCGCGGCCCTGCCAGGTGAACGACGTGATCCGGCGCAGCGCGCGCAGGAAGGTCTCGCTGGTGAGGTCCTCGGCGAGCTGCGTGGTGCCCACGCGGTAGTAGATGTAGCGGTAGACGAGGTCGACGTAGCGGTCGTACAGCTCGCCGAACGCCTCGGCGTCACCGGCCTGCGCGCGCTGGACCAGCGCCAGGGTCACCGCCGTCTCGCCCTCGGCGGGTGCGTGCTCGACCAGGGCGTCGCCGGCCGGCGCGGGAGCGGGAACGGGAACCACCGGAGTCGCAACGGACGGCGTGCGCGGCGTGGTGGCCACGCGGTGGGCGACGCGGTGGCCGGACCCGGGCTCGCCGGCCACCATGGCCGCGCGCGCGGAGCGGGACAGCTCCTCGCCGCGCGCGTCCGCGACGGCGGCGCGAAGCAGCGCGAGCCCCTGCGAGGGGTGCGCCGGAGGCCGGCTCATGACCGCCCGCGGGCGCGCGAGCACCCGGTACGGACACGCGCGGGCCTGCGCACGGGGGGCTCCTTCAGCAGCCGGAGGGCAGCACGAGGCCGCCGCGGCCAGGGGACGTGACAACTCAGCGTAGAGGCATCTGCACCGTGGTGTAACCGATCGGCTGCTCCCGTCCGGTCCGTTGCGCCGTTCGGAGCAGCGTCAGCTGCGCCGAGCGGCGGACAGCGTGAGCCGGGCCAGCTCCTGCGCGAGGCGCGGCAGGCCCTCGACCTTGCCCAGGACGACCGCGACACCCACCTCGCGCGCCGCCGTCTGGACCGCCTCGTCCACGTACGCCGTGTACAGCACCACCTGTTGCGCGGGCCGCTCGAGCCGGATCTGCCGCGTGGCCTCGAGCCCGTCCATGAGCGGCATCTGCAGGTCCATGACCACCACGTGCGGGGCAGCTTCGAGTGTCAGGCGGACGGCCTCGGCGCCGTCAGCCGCCTCCGCGACGATGTCGAACCCGTCCAGCGTCAGCATCTCGACGAGCACCCGCCGCACGTGCGCCGTGTCATCGGCGACGAGCACCCGCACGCCCGCTCCGGACGGGGCTCCGTTGATGCTCACCTCCGACTGCGCACGTACCCTTGGACCATGGGATCGCCGGGATCTTCGCGCACGGTAATGCCCACCCCCGGGCCACTGACGCGCTCCCCCCGACGCCGGCGTCGGCGCTCCCGTGGCCGCACCGTCGGCCGGGTGATCCTCGTCGGCATCCTGGCGGTCCTGGTCGGCGGCGGCACGTTCGTGGGCGGGCTGCTGGCCGCGCCCATCGACTTCGCCGTCCCGCCGCCGGCGAAGTCCGCGCTGCTGCTCGCCGCCGACGGCCGTACGCAGTTCGCCACGATCCGCCCGCCGGAGCGGCGCGACATCGTGCCGGCGAAGGACATCCCGCAGGTCATGCGGCGCGCCATCATCTCGGCGGAGGACGAGCGGTTCCTCGAGCACAAGGGCGTCGACCCGCTCGCCACGATC
>JBHENF010000049.1:0-5730 GCA_046262175.1 Mycobacteriales bacterium | reverse complement strand
AGCTTCTTGTTCACCTTGTAGCGGCCGACCTTCGCGAGGTCGTAGCGCTTGGCGTTGAAGAAGAGGTTCTCGAGCAGCGTCTGCGCGGACTCCTTCGTCGGCGGCTCGCCAGGACGCAGCTTGCGGTAGATGTCGATCAGGGCCTCGTCCTGACCGGTGGTGTGGTCCTTCTCGAGCGTCATGCGCATCGACTCGTAGTCGCCGTAGCGCTCGAGGATGCGGGCGTCGTCCCAGCCGAGCGCCTTGAGCAGCACCGTCACGGGCTGCTTGCGCTTGCGGTCGATGCGCACGCCCACGGCGTCGCGCTTGTCGACCTCGAACTCGAGCCAGGCGCCGCGGCTCGGGATCACCTTGCAGGAGTAGGTGTCCTTGTCGGTGACCTTGTCGATCTGCTTGTCGAAGTAGACGCCGGGGCTGCGGACCAGCTGGCTGACGACGACGCGCTCGGTGCCGTTGATGACGAAGGTGCCCTTGTCCGTCATCACGGGGAAGTCGCCCATGAACACGGTCTGGGACTTGATCTCGCCGGTGGTGTTGTTCGTGAACTCGGCCGTGACGAACAGCGGAGCTGCGTACGTCATGTCCTTGTCCTTGCACTCCTCGACGGAGTACTTGGTCGGCTCGAAGCGGTGGTCGCGGAAGCTCAGCGACATCGAGCCGGAGAAGTCCTCGATCGGGGAGATCTCCTCGAAGATCTCCTCCAGACCGGAGCGGGTGGAGACGTCCACGCGGCCGGCGTCGACCGCCTCCTGCACGCGCTGCTGCCAGACCTCGTTGCCGACGAGCCAGTCGAACGACGAGACCTGCAGGTCGAGCAGGTTGGGCACCTCGAGCGGCTCACGGATCTTGGCGAAGGAGACGCGAGGGTTCTTGCTGGTGATGCTGGGGACGCTGCGGGCGGCCAAAGGGGGTCCTTCCGAAGGCACAGCTGTCACCGGTGCTGACAGCCAGGTGCGCGCACACGTCGTCCGGCCGTCCCAGGCATCCGGCCCGGACGGTTATATGACGGGAGGCAGCGCAAAGAGGCAGTCTAGGCCCTGCGGCCGCTGCCTGTCGAGTCGAGCCTTCGAGAAACCGTCACTGCTGCGCGACAGAGTGACGAGGATCGCTCTGCCCGTCAAGCGCCTGTCCACACCTGGTGTCGACATGCCCGGCGCGCCACGTCTGATGGGACCGGGCGTCGCCGTGCGCACGCGCACGCGCGGCTCTGGCACCGCGCGGAGCCGACCCTGATGATCCACGCGCACAACGCGGCGGCCGTGTGGCTGCTGGCGCTGGAAAGTGCGCGTGGATCGAGCTCAGAGGGCGTTGACGGCGGTGACGAGCCAGCGGTTGCCGACCTTGGCGAGCGTCATCTTGACCCGGCTGAGGTCGACCTTCTCCCCCGTCACTCGAGTGCTGGTGGTGACCTGGTTGACGTAGACGATCGTCACGACTTGGTCCGGGCTCGCGCGTACGACGCCGGCGTTGACGACGTCGGCCTGGACGACCGCCTTGTACTGCTTGGCCACGTCGCTGACGACCTTGGTCGTCGTCTTGTCGTACTGCTTGCGGAACTCGCCCGTCGTGAGCTCGCGGCCGGTGCTGAAGTCCTTGTCCAGCGTCCGGTAGTCGTAGCTGAACAGCAGGCGCGCCGCGTCGCGGCTCGCCTCCAGGCCGGTCCGCCGGGCCTGCTCGGTCCGGTCGTGCTCGCGGACCTGCAGCCACAGGTACGTGGTCGCCGCGGCCATGAGCGCCGTCATCAGCAGCAGCGCGAGCACCGGGACGCTGATGCGGCGGCGGGCCGAGCGCTGTCGGCGGGGCGTCGGGTCGGTGAGCGGGGCGCCCGGAGGGGCCGGCTCGGCAGGCGGTGCCTCGGCCGCGACCGGAACGGCCGCCGGCGCAAGCACAGGCTCGAGGACGGGCTCGACGTAAGGCGGCTCCGCGTGCGGCTCGGGGACGGGCTCGTCGGCGTACGGCTGCTCGGCGTACGCCGCGTCGTCGTACGGGTCCTCGTCGAACAGCGGGCCGTCGTCGTCGGGTTCGAGCTGGGCGAGCCGGTCGGACAGCGACGGCGCCGGCACGACGGCCGGCTGCACCAGCTCGGGCTGCACCAGCTCAGGCTGCACCAGCTCAGGCTGCACCAGCTCAGGCTGCAGCGGCTCCGGCTCCAGCGGCTCCGGCTCCAGCGGCTCCGGCTCCAGCGGCTCCGGCTGCAGCGGCTCCGGCTGCAGCGGCTCCGGCTCCAGCGGCTCCGGCTCCAGCGGCTCCGGCTCCAGCGGCTCCGGCTCCAGCGGCTCGGGCTGAGACTCCGGCTCCACCGGCTCGGGCTGCACCGGCTCGGGCTGCATCGGCTGCGCGGGCGCGGTAGCCGGGTCGCCGCGCGGGTCGTCGGGGGTGGTCATGTCAGCTCACGAACTGCAGGGCCGAGGTGAGCCAGCGACCGCCGTGCCGCTCGAGATCCAGCTGCATGCGGTAGGTGTTGGACCGGCCGGCGGGGGCCGCCTTGTTCTTCACGTTGCTGTCCACGACAACCAGCGCCGTCGCGGTGTCCTGGTCCGCGCGCACGAGGGCGGCCTCCAGCACCTTGCCCTCGGCCGACACCTCGTTCTCGGTCAGCACCGTCTTGAGGTCCTTCGAGCGCTGGCTGAAGTCGGTCTTGAACCCGCCGGTGGCCCCCTCGAGCACCCGCTGGAGGTCCTGGTCGATGGCCTTCGCGTCGATGGACGTCAGGTTCAGCGCATCGGTGCGAGCAGCGATGAGCGCCGCGGCCCGGGCGTTGTCCTTGTCCGCGTACTCGCGGAGCTTCAGCGCACCCACGAGCGCGCCCGCAGCCAACGCCAGCAGCAACACGGACAGCACGGCGACGACGACGCGGGACGCCGCACGCGGGGCGGCGCCGGAGTCCGAGACGTCCGCCGCCGGAGCAGGCTCGGTCACTGTGACAGCGGGCCGAGCAGCAGCCAGGTCCAGGACGTGTCGCCGAAGACGCGCTGCGCGCCGGCGGTGGAGCCGATGGTCAGCCGCTGGCCGTCGGCCGTGATGACGTTGCCGGTGGCCGGGTCGTAGTCGCCCAGCAGGACCGTCTCGTCGCCGGTGCGGCTGCTGCTCGGCTGGACGCTGCCGTTGCTGGCGGTGCCGCCCCCGCTGCCGCTGGGCACCGCGCTCGTCGTGTTGTTCGGGAACGGCCGCTCACCGCGCGGCCGCGGCTCGTTCTGCGCGCCGCGGACGTTGCGGTTGGTCTCCGGCTTGAGCTTGCAGTACGCGTTGAGGTTCGGCTCGCGCAGCGTCAGGTCGCTCGGCGGGCGCCGCTTGGTGCTCTCGTACCCCTCCGTGCAGGGCGGCGGCGCGGCACCCGTGCCTGCGGGCACGCCACCGCCTCCGGACAGCACGAACCCGAAGTGGGTCGTGCCGTCGCCTGGGACGACGGTGAAGCCACCGGCGATGACGTTCGGGTACGTGACCAGGATCTGCTTGATCGCGGGCAGCCGGATCGACTGGATCTGCGCAATGGTCGTCAGGTTGGACAGCAGCACCGGGAGCGCCGAGCGGTTGGTCTCGAGCAGGTCGGTGGTCTCCCGCGCGCTGGCCGTGCCGTTCGCGAACAGCCGGCGGAAGTCGGGGTCGCTGGCACGCAGCTGACCGCTCAGGTCGGCCAGGTCGCGGTTGAAGCTCTTGAACTGGCCCGCGACGTCGCGCTGGGTGTTGAGGACCGTCGCGCCGTCGTTGATCAGGCGCTTGGTCTCGGGCAGATGCGCGGTCGCTGCACGGGTCAGCTGGTCGCCGGCGTCGACGAGCCGCTGCAGGCTGTCGCCGGTGCCCTCGAAAGCCCGGCCGAGCTCGTCCAGCACGACGGCGACGTCGTTGGTGTCGATGCTGGTGACGAACTTGTCGAGGTTGACCAGCAGCTGCGTGGGCGAGATCGGGATCTCGGTGTCCGACGTCCGGATGACCGAGCCGTCCTTGAGGTACGGCCCCCCGTCGACCTGCGGCTGAAGGTCCACGTACTGCTCGCCGACGGCGGAGCGGTTGCCGACGAACGCCTTCACGTCGCTGGGGACCTGCGTGCCCGGGCGCAGCCGGAGCGCGACGCGCACCCCGTCCGGACGCAGCGTCAGCGACTCGACCTTGCCCTTCGCCACACCGCGGTAGGTGACCTCGGCGCCCTTGAAGATGCCGCCGGAGTCGACGAAGTCGGCCGCCACGACGAACCCCTGGTCCTGGAAGTACTTGCCGAGCCCGGCGTAGCGCACACCCGTGTAGCTCAGCCCCAGGACCGAGATGAGGCCGAAGACGAGCAGCTGGAGCTTGGTCTGGCGGCTGATCACGTGAGGCCTCCGAGCAGCATCCGGAGCATGCTCTGCTGAGTACCGGCAAGGATGTCGACGCCGGGCAGCGGCACCTTGGGTGCCGTGGTCGGAAGCGGCAGCCGCGGGACGGTCGGCGCCTTGGGCAGCCCTGGTGCCGGCGCCAGGGACGGCAGGATCGACGGCACCGGGACCGGCAGCGGACCGGTCGGGTCGGTGTTCTTGACCGCGTCGAGCAGGTTGATGTCGGTCGTGATGAACAGGTTGGCGTAGTCGCCCTTGATGCCCTCGTCGACCGTCCGGGGGAACGGGTAGGTCGTGAGCAGCTCCAGCGAGTCGGGCAGGTCCTTGCCGGCCCGGTTGAGCTGGGTGAGGATCGGCTCGAGCGCGCGCAGGTCCGCGACGGTGTTCTGCTGGGACGCGTCGATGACGCGGGTGGCGACCTCGCCGAGCCGGCTCAGTCCGGTCAGCACCTGGGTCAGCTGGGAGCGCTGGTCGGCCAGCACGCTCACACCCGGCGGGATGTCGCGCAGCGCGGTCGAGAGGACCTGGCGCTGCGCGGCGAGCTTGCCGGTCAGGCGGTCCAGGCCGTCCAGCGCCCGGACGATGTCCTGCTTCTGCTTGTCGAGCCCGCCGACGAAGGTGTCGAGCTGCGTCAGCAGGTCGCGCACGTTGCTCTCGCGCCCCTTGAGCGCCAGGGTCAGCTCGCGCTGGATGACCTGGAGCTGCTCGAGGCTGCCGCCGTTGAGGACCAGCGACAGCGCGCCGAGCACCTCCTCGATCTCGGCGTTGCGGGCCGTGCGGTTCAGGCCGATGGTTGCGCCGTCGCGCAGCCGACCGACCGGCGGCTCGGTCGTCGGCTTGTCGAGGCTGACGAACTTCTCCCCGAGCAGCGAGGTCTGACGCAGGCTCGCCCGCGCGTTGTCCGGCAGCACCACGTCCTTGTTGATGCTGACCACGACCCGCGCGGTGAAGTTCTTCAGGCTGATCGAGGAGACGCTGCCGACGGTGACGTCGTCGACCTTGACGGCCGACTGCGGCACGAGGTCGAGCACGTCGGTGAACTCGACGGTGACCTTGTACGCGCCCTCGCCGGTGCCCTGCCCGCCCGGGAGCGGGATGGCGGCCGCGCCCGCGAACTTGCAACCGGACAGCAGCAGCACGCCGGACATGCTCAACGCCGTCCACGCGGCCGCGCGACGCAAGCCCAGAACGCTCATCGCCCGGCCTCCAGGATTCCGCCGAGCGTGCGGTCGTCGCCCGGTGCCGCCTGCGTCTGCCGCAGGCTGGCGCCGGCCGGGATCGCTGAGCACGGCTGCCCGATCGCGGTGAACACCGAACACAGCAGCGTGTTCTGGTTCTGCTGGTTGTTGTTGTTGTCGCGGGTGTCCAGCGTGCCGGACCGCGGGTTGTAGGCCAGCTGCAGGTTGCTCAACGCGGTCGC
>JBHENF010000048.1:0-15821 GCA_046262175.1 Mycobacteriales bacterium | reverse complement strand
GCCGCCGCCGGTCCTGACGTCGCCGGGCGGGCGACCCGAACGCGCTCGAACTGTCGGACCTGCGTGGTGGAGTGGTCGTCGATGAAGACCGCTCCTGCCGTACGCCCGTCGCCGTACCGGCTCCTGCGCACGCCGCCCCCGCCGGTGCTGCCGCTCGTCCCCGACGAGGCGCAGCGGGACGTCCTGGCGCATGCCGGCGGGCCGCTGCTCGTGCTGGCCGGGCCGGGCACCGGCAAGACCACGACGCTGGTCGAGGCGGTCGCGCGGCGGGTCGAGGGCGGGCTGACGCCGGACCAGGTGCTGGTGCTGACGTTCAGCCGCAAGGCGGCTTCCGAGCTGCGCGAGCGCATCACCGGCCGGCTCGGGACGACGACGGCGACGCCGTCCGCGTGGACGTTCCACGCGTTCTGCTACGCGCTCGTCCGCGAGCAGCAGTCGCCGGAGGTGTTCGCCGAGCCGCTCCGGCTGCTGTCCGGACCGGAGCAGGACGTCGCGCTGCGCGAGCTGCTCCGCGGCTCGTTGCAGCCGTGGCCCGCAGGGCTGCGCGGCTGCCTCACGACCCGCGGCCTCGCCGAGGAGGTCCGCGGGCTGCTGTCCCGGGCGCGGGAGGTCGGGCTGGAGCCGGCCGAGCTGGCCGCGCTGGCGGTGCGCGAGGGCCGCGGCGACTGGGCGGCGCTGGCGGACTTCTTCGAGGAGTACCTCCAGGTCCTCGATGCGCAGGGAGCGGTCGACTACGCGGAGCTGGTGCACCGCGCGGTGCTGCTGGCCGAGACGCCGTCGGTCCGGGCCGAGCTGCAGGCGCGCTACCGCGCGGTGTTCGTCGACGAGTACCAGGACACCGACCCGGCGCAGGAGCGGCTGCTGCAGGCGATCGCCGGCGGCGGGCGTGACCTCGTCGTCGTGGGTGACCCGGACCAGTCGATCTACGCGTTCCGCGGGGCGGAGGTGCGCGGCATCCTGGACTTCCCGACGCGGTTCCCCCGCGGCGACGGCAGGCCGGCCCCGGTGGTGCCGCTGCGGACCTGCCGGCGGTCCGGCGTTGAGCTGCTCGAGGTGTCCCGGCGCGTGGCCGCCCGGCTCCCCGCGCCCGGGCTGCCGGCCGAGCGGGTCCGCGAGCACCGCGGGTTGGGTGCCGGCGCGTCCACCGGCCGCCGCGCCGTGGAGGCGCACACGCATCCCAGCGTCGGTGCGGAGGCCGACGCCATCGCGGACCTGCTGCGCCGCGAGCACCTCGAGCGCGGCACGCCCTGGGGCCGGATGGCGGTGCTCGTACGCAGCGGCGCCCGGTCGGTCCCGCTGCTGCGCCGGGTGCTGAGCGCCGCCGGGGTGCCGCTCGAGGTCGCGGGCGACGAGCTTCCGCTGGCGCAGGAGCCGGCGGTGGCCCCGCTGCTGATGGCCCTGCGGGTGGCGGACGACCCGGCGCAGCTGACCGTGGAGGGCGCGCGTCAGCTGCTGCTGTCCCCCCTCGGCGGCGCGGACCCGGCGCAGCTGCGGCGACTCGGCCGCGAGCTGCGCGCCGCCGACGCTTCCGAGGGCTGCCTCCCGCGGCCGTCCGCCGAGCTGCTGCGTGAGGCGATCGCCGACCCCCGGCTGCTGCTGCCGCTCGACCCCCGGGTGTCCCGTCCGGCTGCCCGGCTCGCCGAGCTGCTGACCCGCGCGCGGGCGGCGCTGGCTGAGAGCCCGGAGGCCGCGCTCTGGCAGCTCTGGAGCGGCAGCCCGTGGCCGGCTCGGCTCGAGAAGGCGTCACTGGAGGGGGGATCGTCGGGCCGCGCCGCGGACCGTGACCTCGACGCCGTCGTCGCGCTCTTCGGCGCGGTCGCGCGGGCATCCGAGCGCCGCCAGCTCGTCGGCGTCGCGACCGTGGTCGCCGAGCTCGAGGCGCAGCAGATCCCGGGGGACACGCTGGCGGATCGCGGGGTCCGCGGCGACGCCGTCCGGCTGCTGACGGCCCACCGCAGCAAGGGGCTGGAGTGGGACGTCGTGGTCGTCGCGGGCGTACAGGAGGGGGTGTGGCCGGACCTGCGCCGGCGCAGCACCCTGCTCGACGCGGAGCGCCTGGCTCCCGGACCCTCGGTGCGCGAACCGGCCGACCGCGCCGCCCTGCTCGTCGACGAGCGGCGGCTGTTCTACGTCGCGCTCACCCGCGCCCGCCGGCGACTCGTCGTCACGGCGGTCGACAGCGGAGAGGAGGACGGCGAGCGCCCCAGCAGGTTCCTGGCGGAGCTCGGCGTGCCGGTCCAGGAGCACCGCGACCGCGTCGGCCGGCCGCTGTCGCTGCCCTCGCTCGTCGCGGCCCTGCGGCGGGAGTCGGTCGACCCGAAGCGCACGCCTGCCCTGCGCCGCGCGGCGGCGGCGCGGCTCGCGGCGCTGGCCGCGCAGGTGGACGACGCCGGACTGCCGCTGGCGCCGGCCGCGCACCCGAACCGCTGGTGGGGGCTCGCGCTGCCCACCGTCAGCGAGCGCCCGGTGCACGCGGAGGGCACGCCGCTGAAGCTGTCGGGGACCTCCCTCGACGGTCTCGAGACCTGCCCGCTGCGGTGGTTCCTCGAGCACGAGGTGCACGCGAAGGAAGCGGCCAGTACCGCGATGGGCTTCGGCAAGGTGGTGCACGCGCTGGCGGAGGAGGTGTCGACCGGCCGCACACCCGCAGACCTCGACGTCCTCGTGGAGCGGCTCGACACCGTGTGGGACGCCCTGGCGTACGACGCGCCCTGGCAGTCCGCGCAGCAGCGCAGCGAGGCCCGGGAGGCGCTGCGGCGCTTCCTGGAATGGCACACCGCCGCCCGCGACCGGGAGCTCGTCGCAACCGAGGTGTTCTTCGAGGTCGAGGTGCCCACGCCGGCGGGCACGGTGCAGCTGCGAGGCTACATGGACCGGGTCGAGCTGGACACCGAGGGCCGGGTCCACGTCGTGGACCTCAAGACCGGCAAGCGGCCGTTCGCGGCGGGCAAGGTGGCGTCGCACGCACAGCTCGGCACCTACCAGCTGGCGGTGCGCGGCGGTGCCCTGGACGAGCAGCTGCCGTCGCGGCCGGAGGTGGGCGGCGCCGAGCTGGTCATGCTCCGGGTCGAGGACGGGCCCGGTCCGAAGGTGCAGGCGCAGCCGGCCCTCGAGCCGTCGCCGACGTGGGTCGACGCGCTGCTCGACACGGCTGTACGGCGCGTGCTGGGCGAGAGCTTTCCGCCCACGCCGCAGGACCGCTGCGACCGCTGCGCGTTCCGCCGCTGCTGCCCCGCGCAGCCCGACGGCCGGCAGGTGGTCGAGTGAGGCCCGCCGACCTGCGGACGCTGCTGGAGATCCCGTTCACCGACGAGCAGCTGGCCGCCGCCACCGCACCCGTCGAGCCGGGGCTGGTGGTCGCCGGTGCCGGCTCGGGCAAGACCAGCGTCATGGCCGCGCGCGTCGTGTGGCTCGTCGGCACCGGCCAGGTGGAGCCGGACCGGGTGCTCGGCCTGACCTTCACCAACAAGGCGGCCGCCGAGCTCGCGAGTCGGGTCCGGTCGAGCCTGGCGAAGGCCGGGCTGGCGGGGGACGACTCGGCGGAGCCGGTGGTGTCGACGTACCACGCCTTCGCCGGCCGGCTCGTCACCGAGCACGGGCTGCGGATCGGGGTCGAGCCGCGGTCGCGCCTGCTCGCCGACGCGACCCGCTTCCAGCTGGCCGGCCGCGTTCTGCGCCGGCACCGCGGGCCGGTCCTTCACCTCACCAACCCGATGTCGATGCTCGTCGGCGACCTGGTCGGGTTGGAGAGCGAGCTGTCGGAGCACCTCGTTCGCCCGGAGGAGCTGCAGGCGTTCGACGCGGACTGGGTGGCCGAGCTCGAGGCGGAGTGCGCTGCGCTGCAAGGGGTTGCGCGTACCAAGGGGCAGTGCGACGAGTTGGCGAAGATGGCCTCGGTGGGCCGCAAGCGGCAGGAGCTCGCCGCTTTCGTGTCGGCGTATCGGGCCGCCAAGCGCGACCTCGACGCGATCGACTTCGGCGATCAGGTGGCGCTCGCCGCTCGTCTGGCGGAGACGGTGCCGGAGGTCGGGGAGCTGGAGCGGGAGCGCGCCGCCGTCGTGCTGCTGGACGAGTACCAGGACACCAGCGTCGCGCAGCGCCGGATGCTCGTCGGGCTGTTCGGGCGCGGTCATCCGGTGACGGCGGTAGGCGATCCCTGCCAGGCCATCTACGGCTGGCGCGGCGCGTCCGTCGCCAACCTCGACGGCTTCCCCACGCACTTCGCCCTGCCGTCCGGCGCAGCGGCGCCCACCTACACGCTCGCCGTCAACCAGCGCTCCGGCGGGCGGCTGCTGACGCTCGCCAACACGGTTGCCGCCGCACTCCGGCTGCGCCACACGGTCGTGGAGCTCACCGCCCCGCCGCACAAGGCCGACCTCGGCGACACCGTCGTCGGGCTGCACGCGTCGTGGCCGGACGAGTGCCGCTGGGTCGCCCGCACGATCCGCGCCGAGGTCGACGCCGGCACTCAGCCGGGGGAGTGCGCGGTGCTCGTACGGGCGCGCAGCGACTTCGGCGACCTGTACGCCGCGCTCGCCGCCGAGGACCTGCCGGTCGAGGTGGTCGGCCTGGGCGGGCTCCTGGCGATGCCGGAGGTCGCGGACGTCGTGGCCACGCTGGAGGTCGTCGACGACCCGACCGCCAACGCCGCGCTGCTGCGCCTGCTCACCGGGCCGCGCTGGCGGCTCGGCGCGCGCGATCTGGCCCGGCTCGGCCAGCAGGCCCGTGAGCTGCTCGCGGTGGAGGCCCGCCCCAAGGTCGACCCCCTGACCGAGGCCGTGTCCGGGGTGGACCCCGTGGACGTCGTCGCGCTCTCGGACGCGCTCGACCGGCCCGGGCACGACGGCTGGTCGATCGAGGCGCTGCAGCGGCTCACCGCCCTGAACGCCGAGCTGCGGCTGCTGCGCCAGTCGCGCGACGAGCCGCTGCTCGACCTGGTCCACCGGGTCGTCGAGGTCACAGGCCTCGACGTGGAGCTGGCCGCCTCACCGGAGGCCGTCGCTGCCCGCCGGCGCGAGACGCTGTCGGCGTTCCTCGACGTCGTCGCGTCCTTCACCGACCTCGACGGCGAGAGCTCGCTGTCGTCGTTCCTCGCCTTCCTGCGCGCCGCCGAGGAGCACGACCGCGGGCTCGACACCGTCACGCCGTCCGGCAGCGACGCCGTCCAGCTGCTCACCGCGCACAAGAGCAAGGGCCTGGAGTGGGACGTCGTCGCCTGCCCCGACCTGACCGCGAAGGTGTTCCCGTCCGACGCGCTGCGCGGCCGCTGGACCTCCAGCGCCGCCGTGCTGCCCGGGCCGCTGCGTGGCGACGCGGCCGACCAGCCCGCGCTGCAGGCGCTCGGGAAGGACGGGCTCAAGCAGTACGAGGACGACTGCCGGGCGCACCTGGAGCGCGAGGAGCGGCGGCTCGGCTACGTCGCGTTCACCCGCGCCCGGCGGCTGCTGATCGGCAGCGGCCACTGGTGGGGGCCGACGCAGAAGAAGCTGCGCGGGCCGTCGCCGTTCCTGGCCGAGCTGCACGCGCACGCCGAGGCCGGACACGGCACGGTCGACGTGTGGACCGAGAAGCCCGCGGACGAGGTCAACCCGGCGCTGGCCGAGCGGCCGGACCACCTGTGGCCGATGCCGTACGACGAGCAGCCGTACCTGCGCCGACGCGCCGCCGCTGACGCCGTGCTGACCGACCTGGACGCGCTCGCCGCCGGCCGGGCGCTGCCGGAGGTCGCCGGGATGACGCTCGGGGAGCGCGAGCTGCTGGACCGGCTCGACCGGGAGGCCGCCCTGCTGCTGGAGGAGGAGCGCACAGCGCGGCGCGGCGAGCGGGACGTGCTCCTGCCGTCCGCGCTGACCGCCAGCCAGCTGTTGAAGCTCTCCGCCGACCCCGACGGGCTGGCCCGCGACCTGGCCCGCCCCCTGCCGCGCCCGCCGGGCGCAGCGGCCCGCCGCGGTACCCGGTTCCACGCCTGGGTGGAGAGCCTGTTCGCGCAGCGCCCGCTGCTGGACCCGGACGAGCTGCCCGGTGCCGAAGACGACGGCCGCGCCGACGACGCCACCCTGGCGTCGCTGCAGCAGGCCTTCCTTGCCACCCCCTACGCCACCCGCCGGCCGCACGCGGTGGAGGCGCCGTTCGCGCTGCCGCTCGCCGGGCGGGTCGTGCGCGGCCGGATCGACGCCGTCTACGACCTCGGCGGTGGGCGCTGGGAGGGCGTCGACTGGAAGACCGGCAGCGAGGCCGCCGACCCGTTGCAGCTGGCGGTCTACCGGCTGGCGTGGGCGCGGCTGGTCGGCGCGCGCCCCGAGGACGTCGACGCCGTCTTCCTGTACGTACGCAGCGGCGATGCGGTCCGGCACGACGAGCTGCCGGGCCCGGACGAGCTGGCCGACCTGCTCCGCGGCAGCGGCACCATCGAGGTCGAGCCGCTCACCCTGCTCTGACGGCTGCGAGCAGCGCCGGCAGCTCGGCGAGCGACCGCACCTGCAGGTCGATGGCCGAGTCGTCCGCGTGCAGCACACCCCACGGTCCGCGCACGACATGCACCGGCAGCATCCCGGCGACTCGCGCGGCGACCACGTCGTTGTCGACCCGGTCGCCGACGTGCACGCACTCCTCCGGCCGTACGCCGACCTGCGCCGCCACCGCACGGAAGAACGCCGGATCCGGCTTGGTCGCGCCCAGGGTTCCGGACGAGGTGACGTGGTCGACCGGCAGGTCGAGCTCCTCCCCGAGCCGCTGGATCGCCGCGGGCTGGTTGCCGCCGACGACCACGGTCCAGCCGTCGGTCTTCAGCTGGCGCAGGCAGTCCAACGCATCTGGGTACAGGTCGGCGGCCGTCAGCTGCCACGGCCGCTTGTCCTCGTACGGCCAGCGCAGGTCCGGCCGGACCAGCTCGAGGAACCGCTGGTGGTCCTCGCCGCGGGCGGCAAGCCCGCCGAGCACGCCGTACAGGGTGAACGGTGGGACCCCGAGCTCCTGCGCCCACGACGCCCACAGTCCCGTCTCGTCGACGAGCGTCTCGCCGACGTCGAACACGACGACCGATCTCACAGCTCGACCACCAGCGCCCGGTGGTCCGAGACCGGCAGCACCGGCGTCTCCACCGCGAGCACCCGCGGCAGGTCGCCCTGCGCAAGGACGTGATCGAGCTGCACGCGAGGCGCCGGCGCGGGGTACGTCGGCACCTTGGCCAGCGACCGCCAGCGGGTGAGACGCGCGGGGAAGGGCGGCGGCATGTTCAGGTCGCCGAGCAGCACCCGCGGCCCGGGCAGGGCCGACAGCGCCTTGCACAGCGTGCGCAGCTGGACGCCGTTCCAGACCGGGACGAACGACAGGTGCGTCGTCGCGATCGTCATCACGCCGGCCGGCGTCTCGACCACCGCCGCGATCGCGACTCTCGGCTCGTCCTGCAGCCACATCACCCGCTTCGTTCCCGGCAGCATGATCGGCGAGCGCACCTTCGCTGCCGCCAGCCGGACCGTGTGCCAGGACCGGACCGGGTAGCGCGACACGAGGCCGCACCCGTACGCCGCCGCCGCGGCGTCCTCGCTGTCGACGGCCGTCCGCCAGTCGAAGCCGGGGGTCCCCATGAGCGCCGGGACGAAGCGCCACTGGTCGGTGCCCATGGTGGCGGCCACCTCGGCCGTCAGGTCGCGCGCCGACGAACGCGTCTGGGCCCGGTCGACCTCCTGCAGCCCGACGACGTCCGCGGCCAGCAGCCGGACCGACTCGGCGAGCCGGTCGCGCACGACCTGCCCGTCGGACAGGGAGCGTCCGTGGAGGAGGTTGAACGACGCGAGGCGCATCGGCCGGACGCTAGCCGAGCGGGTCGACGCCGAGGCTCCGCACGTCTTCGGCCGGTTCGCCGAGGCGCGGCCGCCAGTCGACCACGCCGGTGAGGACGCCGCGCGCAGGGTCCGCGAGCAGCGCCGAGGGGGTGAGCGCCCCGTGCAGCAGAACGGCGTGGTGCAGGTCCCGGTCGCCGGCCGCGCCCCACTGCTGCGCCTCCTTCGCGGGCACGTCGCGCAGCGCCAGCAGCAGGCCGGCCAGCTGCCCGAGCGCGATGCCGTCCGGCGGGGCGGTCATCCGCTCACCCGGCAGCCGCGGCTCGGCGGTGAACGGCGTGCTGCCGTCGTCCATGACGCCGACGTACCGCGGCCGCGGAACAGCCACCGGCAACCGTACGGCGAGCGCCGGCAGCGCCCGCACCAGCAGGGCGTGCCGTGCGACGGCCTGCTCCGTCAGCGGCAGGCGGAACACCTCCCCGCCGCCGTGCAGCACGAGCTCGTGGGTCTCCTCGACCAGTCGCGCCGTCAGGCCCGGCCGGGCCGCCGCGACCAGCGCGAGCGGGTTCACGCCAGGTGCTCGAGCAGCCACCCGGTGAGCTGCTCGGGTGCCTCTTCGGGGATCCAGTGGCTGACGCCCTCGAGGACCTCGAACCGGTACGGGCCGGTCACGTGCTGCGCCGTCGCCTCCGCCGCGGTCCGGCCGAGCGCGAGGTCGCCGTCGGACCAGACGTACAGCGTCGGCACCGCCGTCGGCCCTACGCCGTCGATGTCGGCCAGGTCCTGGGCGCGGTACCAGTTCAGGCACTTCGTCAGCACGCCCGGCTGCCGCATCAGGTCCAGGTACGGCTGCACGTCCGGGTTGTCACCGAAGAACGTGTGCAGCCCGCGCTCGTGGTCCCGCAGCAGCACCTCCTCGGCCTTCCCCTCGACCTGGAACAGCTTCATGTACTGCGACCGCTGCCGCTGGTCCTCATCAGTCCGCAGCGCCGCGACGAAGGCGAGCGGGTGCGGCACGGACACCGCCGTCAGCGTTCGCACCCGCGACGGGTGCCGGGTCGCGAGCTGCCAGGCGACGGCCGCGCCCCAGTCGTGGCCCACCACGTCGGCCTGCTCGGCGCCGAGCCGGTCCATCATGCCGAGGACGTCGCCCACGAGGTGCGGCATCCGGTACGCGTCGACGCCGGCCGGGCGGGCCCCGGGGGAGTAGCCGCGCTGGTCCGGCGCCCCGACCCGGAAGCCGGCCGCCGCGAGCCGCGGCTGGACGAACCGCCACGACCAGGACGTCTGCGGGAAGCCGTGCAGCAGCAGCACGAGGCGCCCGTCGTCCCGGCCGTCGGCAACGGCGTCGAACACCAGGTCGCCGACCGGGAGCTGGAGGTGGTTCACCTCGCGAACGTAGCCTGCGCTCTTGCAGAGAACTCTTTGCAAAGGACTCTCTGCAGTCTAGGGTGCTGTGCATGGAGCGCTCCACGGTTGTCCTGGACCCCACCAGCCTTCGCGCGCTGGCTCACCCGCTGCGCGTGCAGCTGCTCGGGCTGCTGCGCGCAGACGGGCCCTCGACGGCGACCGCGCTCGGCGCGCGGACGGGCGAGAGCAGCGGGACCACCAGCTACCACCTCCGGCAGCTCGCCGGTGCCGGACTGGTCGCCGACGAGACCGGCCGCGGCAACGGCCGGGAGCGCTGGTGGCGTGCGGCGCAGGACAGCACGCGACTGGACGCGGCCGGGTGGGCTGACGAGGACCTGCCGGCGGTGCGCGCGTACATGGGCGCGGTCGCCACGACGTACGCCCGGAAGGTCGCGGAGTACCTCGCGGAGGAGGGGACGTACCCGAAGCGCTGGCAGCGGGCCTCCACCCTCTCCGACTGGTCGCTGCCGCTGACGGCCGCAGAGCTGATCCGGCTCAACGAAGAGGTGGAGGCGCTCATCGAGTCCTACCGGCGTCCGGAGCGCAAGGGCGACGAGCAGGTCGTGCTCCAGGTGCAGGCCTTCCCGCGGCGCCGGCGTCGGGCGACGCCATGAGCCGCCGTCCGCTGGTCGCCCTGCTGGCCGCCAACGCCATCTCGACGACCGGCACGGCGATGACCCTGCTCGCGATCCCGTGGTTCGTCCTGCAGACCACCGGCAGCGCCGCGCAGACCGGCGTCGTCGGCGCGTGCGAAACCGTCCCACTCGTGCTCGCCGCTGCCTTCGGCGGGCCTGCCATCGACCGCCTCGGCGCCCGCCGCGTCACCGTCGCCTCGGATCTGCTGAGCGCCGGCGGCGTCCTGCTGGTGCCGCTTCTGCACGCCACCGTCGGCATCCGCTTCTGGCAGCTCTGCCTGGTCGTGGCCGCCGTCGGGCTGTTCCGCGCGCCGGGCGACACCGCACGGCACGTCATGGTGCCGGGGCTGGTGCGGCTCGCAGAGGTGCCGCTGGAACGGGCGACCAGCGCGTACGACGGCGTCTCCCGCGGCGCCCGCATGGTCGGCGCACCGCTGGCCGGCGCACTGATAGCGACCTTCGGCCCAGCCGACGTGCTCGTCGTCGACGCGATCACCTTCGTCGTCTCGGCGCTGCTGGTGTGGTCCGCGGTTCCGTCGTCCCTGCGTCCGCCCACGGCGCGCGCGGAGGAGGGCTACGCGGCCCAGCTCCGCGGGGGTCTGCGGGCGGTTCGCCGTGACCGCCTCATCGCCGGCATCACCCTGATGCTGCTGGTGACCAACATGCTCGACGCGGCGTGGGCGGGCGTGCTGCTGCCGGTCTACGCCCGGGACGTCCTGGACAGCAGTGTCGCCCTCGGGCTGCTGTTCGGCTGCTTCGGCGCCGGCGCGTTGACGGGCACCGTCGTCTACTCGATCGTCGGCCCGCGACTGCCCCGCTGGCCGGTCTACACGGTGGCGTTCCTGCTGGTCGGGGCGCCGCGCTTCTTCTCGTACGCCGTCGAGCTGCGGTATGCGCTGCTGCTCGTCGCCTCGGTGCTGGCGGGGCTCGCGGCGGGGGCGCTGAACCCGGTGCTGTCGGCCGTCGAGTACGAGCGCATCCCCGAGCACCTGCAGAGCCGCATCTTCGGCGTCATGACCGCCGGTGTCCTGGCCGGTGCTCCGGTCGGCGTCCTCGTCGCCGGGGTGGCGACCGAGCACCTCGGCCTGCGGACGACGCTCGCGGTCGCCGGCGCGGCGTACCTGCTCGCGACGCTGGCGCCGCTGGTGTTCCCGGTGTGGCGGCAGGTGGACCGCCGCTCAGCCCCAGAAGAAGGCGGTCGCGCAGATCCCGTACAGCGCCACGAGCATGACGCCTTCGAGCCAGGTGCTCTCCCCGTCGAACACCACGAAGACGGTCACGAGGACCGCCAGCGCGAGCACAGCTATCAGCAGCGGTGACAGCACCAGCGTGAAGCTGGCGCCGATGAGCGGCGCGATGAGCACCAGTACTGGCGCGAGCACGAGGGCGATCTGCAGCGGGCTCTGCAGGATGACCGACACGGCGTAGTCCGGCTTGTTCTTCGCGGCGAGCTGGATGCCGACCACGTTCTCCACCGCGTTGGACGCGATCGCGACGATGACCAGACCGGCGAACGCCTCCGAGATGTGCAGCGTGTCGATGGCCGGCGTCAGCGCGACGACGAACCAGTCGGAGACGAACGCCGCCCCGACACCGGCGAGGGCCAGCATGCCGATGGCGAGCCCCAGCGGCCACGCGCGGGCGTGACCGTCGGCGTCCTGCTCCTCCGCGACGGGCGCGTCTGCGCGGGCGAGCGCCGCCGGCAGCGACAGCGCGAAGACGAGCAGCAGCAGTACGGCGACGACACGGCTGAGAGCGATCTCGTGGCCGCGCGCGGGCGAGTGCAGGGCGCTGGTCAGCGCCGGCACCATGAGCCCGGCGACGGCGAGTAGGAGCAGCAGCCCCAGGTTTCGCGCAGCCGAACCGTTGAACTTCTGCACGCCGTGCTTCAGCCCACCGACGAGAAACGCCAGGCCGAGGACGAGCAGCACGTTGGACAGGATCGACCCGACGATGGCTGCCCGTACGACGTCGTCCAGGCCCGCCCGCAACGCGAAGATGACGACGAACAGCTCGGGCAGGTTGCCGAGCGCGGACTGCACGACCCCGGTGGCGCCCGCGCCCAGCCGATCGCCGAGGGCGTCGACGGCCGTGCCGACGAGGCTGGCCAGCGCGGCCAGCGCCAGCGCGCTGACGACGAACGGCAGCACCGTCCCCACCGGCTTGGCATCCAGCGCCCCGGCGGCGGCGGCCAGGACGACGCAGATGACGAGCAGTCGCTTGTCGGCGAAGGACAGGCTGCTCACGGGTTCCTCGATGTCTCGGTGTGCGGCACGATGGAGAGCATGACGCTGCTCGAACCGGCTCTGCCCACGAGGTCCGCAGCCACGCACGAGGTGACGAACCAGGCACCGCCGCTCGCCGGGCACGACGTGGCTGCCGACGCCGCTCTGATCGGCGGGCTCCAGCGCGAGGGCGCCGGAGATCATGCCGAGGACCTGCACCGGCTCGGCCGGCTCGCCGGGTCGGCCGAGTCGCAGCAGTGGGGTGAGGACGCCAACCGGCACGAGCCCGAGCTGCGCACGCACGACCGGTACGGGCACCGCATCGACGAAGTCGAGTTCCACCCGGCGTGGCACAAGCTGCTCGACGTCGCCGTGTCGGAGGGGCTCGCGGGGGCGCCGTGGGCCTCGACTTCGCCGGCGCCGCACGTTGCGCGCGCGGCGTCGTTCTACGTCTGGGGCCAGGCCGAGGGCGGCCATGGCTGCCCGGTGTCCATGACGTACGCGGTGGTGCCCGCGCTGCGTGCTGGTCCGGAGCTGGCCGCGGGCTACGAGCCGCTGCTGACCAGCCGGGTGTACGAGCCGGGTCTGCGGCCGCCGCTGAACAAGGCCGGCCTGCTGGCCGGCATGGGGATGACCGAGAAGCAGGGCGGGTCGGACGTACGGGCGAACACGACGACCGCCACGGCGAACGGCGACGGGACCTGGTCGCTGCGCGGGCACAAGTGGTTCACCAGCGCGCCGATGTGCGACGTCTTCCTGGTGCTGGCTCAGGCGCCGGCTGGGCTCTCGTGCTTCTTCGTGCCGCGGATCCTGCCGGACGGGACGCGCAACATCTTCCGGATCCAGCGGCTCAAGGACAAGCTCGGCAACCGCTCGAACGCGTCGTCCGAGCCGGAGTTCGACGGCACGGTCGCCTGGCTCGTCGGGGAGGAGGGCCGCGGCGTACGCACGATCATCGAGATGGTGTCCATGACGCGGCTCGACTGCGTCATCGGGTCGGCTT
This sequence comes from Mycobacteriales bacterium, assembly GCA_046262175.1. Taxonomy (GTDB): domain Bacteria; phylum Actinomycetota; class Actinomycetes; order Mycobacteriales; family SCTD01; genus RYN-124. The sequence continues at coordinate 2,767 of JBHENF010000048.1, read as the reverse complement.
CTCTGATGCGCCAGGCCGTCCTGCAGGCCGCGCACCACTGCTCGTACCGCTCCGCGTTCGGCGGGCTGCTGGTGGACAAGCCGCTGATGCGCAACGTCCTCGCCGACCTGTCGCTCGAGTCCGAGGCGGCGACGACGCTGATGATGCGGCTCGCCGGAGCGGTGGACCGGGCGGCCGGCGGCGACGCGCAGGAGCAGGCGTTCAAGCGGCTCGCTGTCGCGGTCGGGAAGTACTGGGTGACCAAGCGGGCGCCGAACGTCGCAGCCGAGGCGCTGGAGTGCCTGGGCGGCAACGGGTACGTCGAGGAGAGCGGGATGCCGCGGCTGTACCGGGAGGCGCCGCTGAACTCGGTGTGGGAGGGGTCCGGCAACGTCAACGCGTTGGACGTCCTGCGTGCGCTGGTCCGCGAGCCGGCGTCGGTGGATGCGTTCTTCGCCGAGGTCGGGCTGGCTGGTGGTGCTGATGCCCGGCTCGACGACGCGGTGGCGGGGCTGCGCGCCGGCCTCGCCGATGTGGACGAGATCGAGGTACGGGCGCGCCGGCTCGTCGAGCGGATGGCGCTGGTGCTGCAGGGGTCGTTGCTCGTACGGCACGCCCCGGCGGCTGTGGCCGACGCCTTCTGCGCGACGCGGCTCGCCGGCGACTGGGGGCACGCCTTCGGCACGCTGCCGCGCGGCGTGGACCTGGACGTGCTGGTGGACCGGGCGATGCCGGCGTACTGACGGCCACGACCAGGAGGAGCCGGCCATGAAGTTCGCTTCGAATGCGTGCAGCTACATGGCGATGACATCTGCAGAAGCCGTCGAACTCACGCGCGAACAGATCCACGCGCATGACGACCAGCGCGACCTGGGGGACGCCGGGGGCAGTGCCCTGCAGGCGGCGTGCCGCGAAGTCTTCGCGAGCGCGTCTCGGCTGCTGGACGCCGGCGGTGGGAGCGGCTTGGCGGTACCCGCGCTGCTGACCGCCGCTCCGGTCGTGGTGGTCGTCGACTGGTCGCTCACGATGCTGGCTGCTGCCGAGGGTCGCGCGCGTCTCCGCTGCGCAGGCGACCTGAGGCGTCTTCCGTTCGCGGACGCGACGTTCGACGGCGTACACGCGGCCTACGCGATCCAGAACCTGGCCGAATGGCAGCAGGCGATTGCCGAGTGCGTCCGCGTGTGTCGCCGCGCTGGCCCCGTCGTCGTGGCTTGGGGAGGTCCGCCTGCAGACGATCGGCTCGCCGGCATTGAGCACGCTTACTTCTCCGCGGTCGGTGAGGCAGCGGGCGTCCGTGCCCAGCGGACGGGCATCTCGCTGTCAGCGGCACATGACTGCTTCGCATCCTTTGGGAGGCCGCTGTCGCAGACGTTCGCTGTCGAAGGCGTCCAGCCGAGGTCACCTCGGCAGGTGGTGGAGCGGGCAGCCTTGAACCCGTACCGGTCGCAGCCCGAAGACAGCGACCGCGCCGCGGCAGTCGCCTACGCGTTGGGTTGGGCCGAAAGCCACGTAGGGCCTGTAGACGAGCCAGTGAACTTCCGCGTGGTGAGGGTGCACCACGTCTACCGCGCTCGGTCTGCTCAGACGGGAGGGTCGTCGCACTCCGACCGCTGCGGGGGACGTCGCCGGATGCCGGCCTCCGGCGACGATGGCAGCTCCGGCGGGACGTGTGGCGAGGGACGGCGGTAGACGCGGCCGAGCGGGCTCGTCCAGGTCACGCTCCCGTCCGGGTGACGGACCATCGTCCAGCCGTTGTGCTTGGCCCGGTGGCACCGTCGCGACTTGAGGCCCAAGTTGTCCGCCGCGGTCGGTCCCTCTGGCCAGGCCCTGAGGTGGTCGCGGTCGCAGCGGGTGCTTGAGCAGCCGACGCCGCTGCAGTGCCTGTCGCGCAGGTCGACCAGCCGGGCGAGTCCAGCGGATGGATCGTGCTGCGGCTCGACGACGTCGGCGTGCACGATCGGCTGGAGCATGTGAGCAACCCGTTCCCGTACCGCCTCGACGTCTGCGGCCGGTGGCAACAGCTCCGCACCTTCATCGACCGGGGTGCCGGTGGTGGCGTCGACGTACAGGCAGCGCAGGCTCGCGTGCGGGCGGAGCAGCCGCACGTGCTCGGCGGAGATCTCGCCGTAGCCGTCGACGAAGCCGGGCTGCCGGCCGCGTTCGAGCACCGTCGTCACCGGTACGTGCACGGTGAACACGACGCGCGGTGGCGGGATCTGCGAGGTGCCGCTCATCGCCATGAGCGGCAGAGCCGCGAACAGGTCCGCGCGCCGTTCGTCCGCTGTGCGCTCCACGCCGGCCTCGCGATCGGCGACCCGCTGCCGAGCCTCGAGCTTGTCGAGGCCGAGCTGGAACTCGCGCAGCTGCTCTGCCGTCAGCAGCGCATTCACGATGCCCATGCCGTCCTGCTCGGGGCGCATCGTCACCCGCCGGCGCGCCCGCGCTTCGGCCAGCCGCGCCTCCGCCTCGTCCTCCGACTCCAGCTCGAGCACGGTCCGCCGGACGAGCGTGCGCAGGTCGGTCGACGCCAGCTCGCGGGCCTGCGGCATCACGACGGCGTCCACCCGCCGCAGCAGCCCGGGGTCGCATGCCTTGGTCTCGGCCAGCACGATCCGCGCCTGCGCGAGGAAGAACTCGCCCGCCTCCATCGCGGCAGCCATCTGCGGTAGTGCGTCCAGGACCCGTTCCGCCTCCGCCATGCGGATGCCTGCTGCTTGCTGGCCCAGGCGGCAGCTGCCGGCCACCTCCATCACAAGGAACTCGTACGTCGGGTGGAGCGGCGCGGCCC
>JBHENF010000047.1:0-7861 GCA_046262175.1 Mycobacteriales bacterium | reverse complement strand
CGCCGAGGTTCTGCACCTTCTGGAACGCGAGCACCGCACTGCGCAGCGCCGGGCCGCGCTCGCCGTCGATCGCACCGCCGTAGTAGTGCAGCGCGGCGAGCTGGGTCTGCACGGCCTTCACGTCGTACGACGGCTTCGGCGGCCGCGTCGGGCTCGGGGAGGGCGACACCGACGGCACGGCAGACGGCGACTCCTCGACCACCGATGGCGAGGAGACGGCCTGGGGCTGCTCGACGACCACGTCCGGCGCGGCGGCGGTGACCCGCTGCTCGCCGGACGTGCAGCCGGTGAGGGCCAGCAGCGCGAGGACGCCGACAGCGGCGGCGAGCAGGCGGGGTCGCACGGCGGAACTCCAACTCGAGGGGGTGGGTACGCAGGGGAGGACGCACCAGAGCGCGCGGAGGTTGCGCGGCCGACCTACACCGTAACCGGACGAACGGGGGCAAGTCGGTAGATCGCGGTGTGGTCGACGCTCATCACCGGCTGCTCGTCCGCCAGGACGACGGCGTCGTAGCGGACGTACGCGTGCCCGCCGCGCTCGTACAGGTCCGTCACCAGGCCACGCACCTGCATCTGCGCCGGCTGCCGGGCGACCGCGTGCAGCCGGCAGCTGCTGGCCGTGTGCACCCACGGGCCGAGCGCGACGTTGCGCATCAGCACCAGGTTGACCAGCCGCAGCAGCAGGCCCGGGTGGGCGAACCCCTGCTCGCGGTAGAGCGAGCTCGGCTCGCACACCGCATCGAGGTACTCCCGCGCGTGCCCCGCCGTACCCGGCTCCGAGACCGTGCCCATGGGCCCGAGCACCGGCTCGGGGAGCGGCGCGGACGGCAGCGGCGCCACCGGCAGGTCGAGCGGCGCGGACGGGCCCAGTGCCGCTGAGCCGACGCAGCGGACCTCCCCGTCCGGACCGGTGACCGTCAGCGGGTCGACACCCCGGACGAGCAGCTCCTCGCCGTCGAGCACAGGCCGGCGGAAGCGCAGGTCGATCCGCCCGCCGGTCAGGAACTCGGCGCCCCACTGCTCGACCAGTGGCGCAGTCGCGTAGGCGAACAGCTCCACGCCCGGCACGAGGGCTCCGGCGAACCCGTGCCGCTGCGCGACGTCGTCGGCGTGGATGGCGTTGTCGGCGTCGGGGTCGATGTTGCGCGCGACGACGCGGTACGGCCTCATGGCTCCATGTTCTCGGATAGGTAGGCGCAGACCAGCCGCTTCGCCTGCTCGACGACGCCGGGGTCCCCGTCGGGGTGCAACCGGAAGGCCAGGTCGAGCACCCCGTCGGCCGCCTCCACCGCGACGCGCAGCACCAGCGGCTCGACCGCGCTGTCCGGCAGCAGCTCCGAGAGCGCCCGCGCGACGACCGCGTTGTTGTCGTCCTGCGGGTCGAGCATGTGCCGGTCTACCGGCCCGCCGAAGGACAGCACCTTCGCGGCCGGCTCGCTGCGCGAGAACGCGACGTACTCGTCGATGACAGCCTCGACGGCGTCCTGCCAGCCGGCCGGCGGCCGCACGGCCAGCCGTGCCTCCAGCTGCGCCGAGAAGCGCTCGAACGACCGGTTGGCCAACGCCTTCAGCACGGCGGCCCGGTCCGGGAAGAACTGGTACAGCGACCCGACCGACACCCCCGCGTGTGCGGCGATCAGCGACGTCGTGGTGGCCTCGTAGCCGAGCTCGTCGAGCAGCTGCGCGGCAGCGTCGAGCATCCGCTGCACCCGTGCTGCGCTGCGCTCCTGCACAGGGGTGCGACGCAAGGCACTGGTCGCTGCGCTCACGGGCTGTCCTTGACCGTCTCTCCGGGAACGTGAACGATCCTCACATGAGCGTCCCGGCGTGTCGAGCGCGCTGATGGAGCGCCTCCCCCGCCACATCGCTCTGTCGTACGGCGTCGGCTCCGTCGGCACCGGCATCTACTCGACCGTCCCCGGCCTGCTGCTGCTCTTCTACCTGACCGACGTGCTCGACGTCCGCGCCGGCATCGCCTCGATCGTGCTGTTCGTGCCGAAGCTGTGGGACGCGTTCCTCAATCCCTTCGTCGGCACGTGGTCGGACCGCCGCGGAGCGCGCCGGCCGTTCCTGCTCGTCGGCGCCATCGGCGTGCCGGTCTTCTTCGTGCTGGTGTTCTCCGCCCCGGAGCTGAGTCCGGGCAGCGCGGCGCTGTACGTCGGCGTCGTCTACACGCTGGCCATGACTGCCTTCGCGGTCTTCCAGGTGCCGTACATCTCGATGCCGGCGGACATGACCGACAGCTACCACGAGCGGACTCGGCTGATCAGCGTGCGCATGGTGCTGCTCACCCTCGGCATCCTGCTCGGCGGCGCCGTCGCACCCGCCATCAGCGGCGGCAAGGAGGGCGGTCGGCACGGCTACGCCGTCATGGCGCTGGTCATCGGCACCGTGCTCGCGGCCGCCCTGGTCACCTGCTGGCGCGGCACCGCGGGCGTCCGGAAGGCGCCGCCCGCCACCGGCGAACGGGTCACGCTGCGCCGGCAGGCGGCGGTCATCCGGCAGAACCCCGGCTTCCTCGCCCTCGTGTCCGCCTACACGCTGCAGGCGGTGGCGATCAGCGCGATGCTGGCGGGGGCGCCGTACGTCGCCACCTACATCCTCGGCGACTCCGGGCTCGCCGCCGTGCTGTTCGTCTTCCTGGTCGCCCCGGCCGCGCTGGTCATGCCGATCTGGCGTCGCCTGTCGCTGACGCGCGGCAAGCTGCCCTGCTACTCCGCGGCCACCCTGCTGTTCGGCCTTGCCGCGGCCTCTCTCGTCTTCGGCCGGGTCGAGCCACGGCCGCTGATCTACCTGCAGGTTGCGCTCCTCGGCGTCGGCTACGCCGGCATGCAGCTGTTCCCGTACGCGATGCTGCCGGACGCCGTTGCGGCCGACCAGGACCGGGGCGGCGAGACGCGAGCCGGCGTCTACACCGGCGTCTGGCAGGGCATCGAGACGATCGGCTACGCCCTGGGCCCTGCGCTGTACGGGGTGTCGCTCGCCCTCACCGGCTTCGTCTCCAGCGCCGCTGACGAGCGGGTCGCGCAGCCGGACAGCGCCCTGACGGGGCTGACGGCGGGCTTCTCGCTGCTGCCCGCGGTCGTCGTGCTGGCCAGCCTGCCCGTCCTGCGGCGGTACGCCGCCGTCGACGCGGCGCTGTCCGCGGCCAACCGCGAGAAGGTGCTCGTATGAGCCGCGTGCGCGTCGCTGACCTGCAGACCCCCGCGCTCCTCGTGGAGAAGGCGGCGCTCGAGCACAACCTGCGCACCATGGCCGAGGCACTGCCTGGACCCCGCCTGCGTCCGCACGTCAAGGCCCACAAGACGACCGCTCTCGCGAAGCTGCAGCGGGACGCGGGTCACTCCGGCTTCACCTGCGCCACCATCCGCGAGATCGAGGGCATGGCCGCCGCGGGACTCGGCGAGGACCTGCTGCTCGCCAACGAGGTGCTCGACGCCCGCCGCCTGGGTGCTGTCGTCGCCGGCGGCGCGCGCGTCACGCTCGCCGTCGACAGCGACATCACCGTGGACGCCGCCGTAGCCGGTGGCGTGCGCGAGGTCGTCGTCGACGTCAACGTCGGTCTCCCTCGCTGCGGCTGTGAGCCGGAGGACGCCGGCCGGCTCGCTGACTACGCCCGACGCAAGGGGCTCGCGGTCCGCGGCGTCATGGGCTACGAGGGGCACGTCATGCCGGTCGAGGATCCGGCCGACAAGCTGCGGCAGACCGAGGAGTGCATGAGCAGGCTGCTCGCGGCGGCCACCGACGTGGGCGGCGACCTGGTCTCCGCCGGCGGCACGGGCAACTACGCGATGAACACCTGGGCGAACGAGATCCAGGCCGGGTCGTACCTGCTGATGGACACTGCGTACGGCGCTCAGGGCATGCCCTTCCAGCAGGCGCTCAGCGTCCTCGCCCGCGTCATCAGCATCAACTCCGGCGGGTGGCGGGTGGCGGACCTCGGCCTGAAGTCGCTCGGCATGGACCACGGGAACCCCACGATCCCCGGCGCCGCGGTGTGGTTCTGCTCCGACGAGCACACGACCTTCTCGGAGGACGGTGCGGCGTTCGCCGTCGGCGACGACGTCCGCGCGCTGCCTGCGCACGTGGACCCGACGGTGGCCATGCACGAGCGGCTGCACGTCGTGGACGGCGACGACGTGCTCGAGACGTACGAGGTGGACCTGCGCGGCTGGTAGATCTCGCTTGCCCCGGTACGTCCGGCTCTGGGACCATGGCGCGTCGCATCGGACGGACTCGCGTCAGGGGTGGCGCGGGACGGCCGCAGGGGGTGCACCGTGCTGCTGGAACGCGAAGGCGACCTCGCCGCCGTGGAGCGGCTGCTGACCGAGGTCCGGGTGTTCGGCGACGGTCAGGTCGCGGTCGTCGAGGGACTGCCCGGCATCGGCAAGACGCTCCTGCTGCAGCAGGTCGTCGAGCTGGCCCCAGCGCTGGGCCTGCAGGTCCTGCACGCGACGGCGGGCGAGCTCGAGCACGACCTCGCGTTCGGTGTCGCGCGCCAGCTGCTCGGGCCGGGCGGCCACGGGTTGGACCACGCGCCCGAGGCAGCTGCAGCACTCGGGCAGGACGTCGCCCCGCCGCAGTCGGACGTGCGCAGCGCTGAGGTCGGCGCGCTCGGCGGGCTGTACGAGGTGTGTGCGCGGCGGGCCGCCCAGCAGCCGCTGGCGCTCGTCGTCGACGACCTGCACTGGGCCGACCCGGCCAGCGTGAAGTTCCTGCTGTACCTGACCCGCCGCCTCGCCCGGCTGCCCGTCGCGCTCGTCCTGGCCGTACGGCCGACGTCGCTGTCCGCGTGGTCTCCGGAGCTGGAGCTGCTCGTCGAGCGGGCGGACATCAGCCTGCCGCTGGACACCCTCTCGACTCCTGCTGTCAGGCAGCTGGTCGCTGCCTGCTTTCCCGAGCCCGTCAGCGAGGTCTTCGCCCGCGTCTGCGCGGAGAGCACCGGCGGGAACCCGCTGCTGCTGCGGCAGCTCCTGGCCGAGGCGGTCGCCGAGGGGTTGCGACCGGTCGACGAACAGGCGCCTCGGGTACGCGAGCTCGGCTCGATGTCCGTGGCCCGCAGCGCGCTGGCTCGGGTCTCCCGCCTGGGGCGGACCGCGGCGGACGTCGCCGGCGCGGTCGCCGTCCTCGGCCGGCGGGCGAGCCTGCCCCTCGTCGCCGGCGTGGCGGAGCTGGCCGTCGAAGAGGTCGAGCTCGTGGTGGACGCGCTCGTCGACGCGCACCTGCTCAAGCCCGGCCAGCCCCTGCGCTTCGTGCACCCGCTGGTGCAGTCCGCCATCTACCGCCACATGCCGCAGGGACTGCGTTCGCGCCGGCACCGCAACGCCGCTCGGCTTCTCGCGCCGGCCGTCGGCGTGGACGACGACGTCGCCCGGCACCTCCTGCGGACCGCTCCCGCCGACGACCCGTGGGTGCTCGAGCAGCTGCGCGCCGGCGGCGTCCGGGCACTGGAGGCGGGGGCGCCTGACGTCGCGATCACCCTGCTGCGCCGCGCGATCGACGAGACGCCGACATTCCTCGACCCGGAGACCCTGCTGCGTCTCGGCCAGGCGGAGACGCTGGTCCGCGACCGCCAGGCTCTCGGCCACCTGCAGCAGGCGTTCGTCATGGCCCACGACCCGCTGCTCCGCGCCCGCGCAGCCCTCCCGCTGTCGCGCGCGCTCGCCTACCGGCGCCGGTACGAGGAGTCGCTCGGCGTCCTCGAGGACGCGATCCAGGCGACGGACGAGCTGGACGGCGAGGCGGCGCTGCGGCTGAAGGCGGAACGGCTCTGGCTCATGGAGATCTCGGACCTACCGGTGCTGGGGTTCGTCGACGAGGCGGAGCGGCTGGCGAGCGACCTGCAGGGCGCCACGCACTCCGAGCGGCTCGCCCTCGGGCACCTCGGAACCGCGCAGCTCTTCCGCTGCCGCCCGCACACAGAGGTCCGCGCGACGGCTGAACGGGCACTGCGGGACGGGCAGCTGCTGCGCGAGGAGGGGCCTGACTCCCCCAGCTGGGTCTACACCGCAGCGCTGCTGTGGGTCGTCGGCGACTACGCCGCCGCTGAGCACGAGATGCTGCGCGGCGAGCAGGCGACGTTCGACCGCGGCGCTGTCGGGCCGCTCGTGCAGATCCGGGGCGTGCGCGCCTGGATGTCGTTCGAGCTCGGTGAGCTGGACCGCGCCGAGGGGCTGGCGCGCGACGTGCTGCTGCGCACGTACGGACAGACCAGCTCCGGTGGCCGCTACGCCCGCGCCTGCCTGGCCACTGTCCTCGTCGAGCGCGGGCTCGCAGCCGAAGCGGGCGAGCTGCTGTCCTGGTGCGAGATCCCGGACCGCTCCCGGGACCGCCTCGACGCGCTCCTGCTGCACGCGCGGGCGGAGCAGCGCCTCGCCGCGGGCGACCCCGGAGGCGTGCAGGACCTGCTCGAGGTGGGCCGGTGGTGCGACGAGCGAGGCATCCAGAACCCGGGTGAGTGGGGCTGGCGCACCGACGTCGCGCCTGCCCTGGCGGCAAGCGGTCAGGAGCACCTGGCGCGCCGGTTGGCGCAGGAGGACGTCGACCGGGCTCGCACGTTCGGCGTCCCGCGACCGCTCGGCCGCGCGCTGCACGCCGCGGCCCTGGTTGCTCCGCCCGCCGAACGCCTGGCGCTGCTGACGGAGGCGGTCGACGTCCTGGCGCAGTCGCCCGCGCGGCTGGCGCAGGCCAAGGCGTCGTTGCACCTGGGTGTTGCGCTGCGTTCCGCCGGCCGCGTTCCCGAGGCGCAGCAGCTGCTCCGCAGCGCTCTCGCCCTCGCCAGCACCTGTCGGGCGCAGCCGGTCGCCGACGACGCGCACCGCCTGCTCCTGGCGACCGGAGCGCGCCCGCGACGCAGCGCCGTGCTCGGGCCGGACGCGCTGACAGCCACCGAACGCGAGGTGGCGACGCTGGCGGCGCAGGGCGCCACCAACCGGGAGATCGCAACCCGGCTGTACGTCAGCGTCAAGGCGGTCGAGAAGCACCTGCGCAACACGTACGCCAAGCTCGAGATCGAGCGCCGGACAGGGCTCGCGGCAGCACTGTCATCAGCTGAGTCCAGCGACCGGTAAAGGTAGGGCGATCTCCCTACCGACCGCGATCAAGCTGCGGCCGGATGCTCTGCGCGACGTCGTCGGCCGACCAAGGGGGTTGCTGTGCTGCGCAAGAAGGAACGCCTGTCCTACCTCGAGGCGGTGCGCAACGCCGACGCGCTGCGTTAGCGCGTGTACCGGTCGATCGTCGCCGGCACCGACGGCTCGGCGACAGCTCTCGAGGCGGTGCGACATGCGGGCGCTCTCGCCGCCGCGTGCGACGCCCGGCTCACCGTCGTGAGCGCGTACCGGCCCATGACCGCCGCGGCGGTCCTTGCCATGAGCAGCGCCGTCGGCGCTGTTGCCCTCGACACCACGCAGCTGGCGGAGGAGCAGCGGCAGGACGCCGTGGAGATCCTCGAGCACGCGGTGATGAGCCTCGGCGTGTTCGGCGTGCAGACCAGCACGCGGGCCGAGGCCGGCGACGCCGCCGAGGTGCTGCTGGCCGTCGCCGCCGATGAGCAGGCAGACCTGCTCGTGGTCGGCAACCGCGGCATGTCGGGGGCGCGCCGGTTCCTGCTCGGCAGCGTCCCGAACCGCGTCGCGCACCACGCTGACTGCTCGGTGCTCGTCGTGCACACGTGCTGAGCGGGCTGCGCCCAGTTTCGAGAACGATGTCCGGATCAGCTGCCGGCGAACCGTTGAAGAGCCGCCCGGTCGAGCACCACGACGGCCGAACGGCGCACCTCCACCCACCCGCGGTCGGCGAACCGGCTCAGCGCCCGGTTGAGCGCCTGCCGGCCGGCGCCGAGGCGGGCGGCGACCTGCGC
>JBHENF010000046.1:0-6943 GCA_046262175.1 Mycobacteriales bacterium | reverse complement strand
GTCGGCGTGCCCGGCGTAGACCTCCGCGCGCACGCCCGTGACGTCAGGCCCGGTGCCGTCCTCCGGCGCGAGGTTGCCGCCGTGGAAGCTGGCGACGGCGACCACCCGGTCGGGCAGCTGGCCGGCCGCAGCGCGAGCGCGCCACCCATGCAGTAGCCGACGGTCGCCAGGTGGTCGGTGGCCAGGACGTCCACGTACGCCTGCGTATCCCGCGCCGCGACTTCCGGCGTCAGCGCCGTCATGAGCGGTCGCAGCTCCCCGAAGACGGCGGCGCGGTCCTCGCCCTGCAGCCGCGCGACCAGGTCGGGCACCACCGGCGCCCGGCCGGCCCGGTAGAAGAGGTTGGGCACCAGGACGCGGTAGCCCTCGGTGGCGATCCGGTCGGCCATCTCCGTCATCCGCGGCCGGAGGCCGATGGCGTCCATGAACACGAGCACGCCGCGGGAGCTGCCCTCGGCCGGCTCGACGAGGTAGGCGTCGGCACTTCCGTCAGGTGTCGGGATGTCGATGTCGCTGCGCGGCAGGTCGGTCATGCGGCGACGGTACGGGCAGCAATGCGCAGCCCGGGCAGGGTGCAGGCCGCCACGACGGCAGCGCTTACCGCCAACGCCGTGCCGAACGAGCCGTGGTCGATGAGGAACCCCGCCGCGAGCGGCCCGATGACCGAGCCGAGGTCGCTCGACATCTGCCAGACGGCGACCGCGGTACCGCCCTTGCCCCGCACGACGTCGCCGACGATCGCCGCGGGCGCGACGCCCAGAACGGCTGCGCCGCAGGCGAAGACGGCCATCGCGAGCAGCAGGGTGGCCGGGCCGCTCACCAGCGCGAGGCCGACGAGCGAGGCGGCGGTGACGAAGCCGCCGGCCAGCAGCGTCGGCCGCCGCCCGATCTGGTCGACGGCGCGACCGGCCGGCAGCAGCAGCACGGCCTGCACGAGCGCCGCGACGACGAACGCCGCGCCGATCCAGCCGGCGGCGAGGTGCAGGTCCTGCACGACGAGCAGCGGCACGACGGTGCTGCGTACGCCGAGAACGCTGAAGCCGACGGCGAAGTTGCCGGCGAGCGCGGCCCGGTAGGCGGGGCTGGCGAGGGCGGTGCGCAGCGTCGTGCGCGGCTCGGGCACGACGACGTGCGGCGCCGCGTCCTCCTCTGCGACGCCGAGCGTGACCTGCGCGGGCTGGTCCGGCACCGGGCTCCGCGGCAGCATCGTGGCCGCCACCAGCATCGCGAGGCCGAGCGTTCCGGCGTACAGGAAGAAAGGCGCGCGTAGCGAGATGCCGATGACCGCGCCGCCGAACGCGGGGCCGATGATCCCGCCGAGCAGGAACCCGCCGCGGTAGACGCTCTGGGTCTGGCCGCGCTGCGCGGCGCTGGCCACGCGCAGCAGCAGACTGGTCGCCGCGATCGTGAAGACCGCAGACCCGATGCCACCGACCGCGCGCAGGACGAGCAGCTGCGGGTAGCTGACCGCCAGGCCCGCGAGCAGCGACGACACCGCGACGACGCCGAGGCCGACCATGAGCGCCGACCGCTCCCCCACCCGGTCGACGAGCCGCCCCCCGGCCAGGCCCGAGACCAGGCGCATCAGCGCGAACGCGGACACCACGGCGCCGGCGGCTGTCGTCCCGACGCCGAACTGCAGCGCGAACAGCGGCACCGCGGGCACGACGATCCCGAAGCCGAGCGCGACGCAGAACGCCACCAGCGCGAGGACGAACGTCTCGCGCGGCAGTCCGCGCAGGCTCGCCGGCAGTCGCACCTGAGCATCCTGCCCGAGCCGCGCTGGAGCGGCGGGTGCATGCTGGGGGCATGCCTACCGTGACCGCGTACGCGACCCCTGCTGCCAAGGCTCCCTTCGAGCGCACCACCATCGAGCGCCGCGAAGTCGGCCCGAAGGACGTGCGCATCGACATCAAGTTCGCCGGCATCTGCCACTCCGACATCCACACCGGTCGGGACGAGTGGGGCGCCGCGATGTACCCGCTGGTGCCGGGCCATGAGATCGCCGGCATCGTGGCGGAAGTCGGTACCGAGGTGACCACGCACTCCGTCGGTGACCGGGTGGGCGTCGGCTGCCTGGTCAACTCGTGCCGCGATTGCGACCACTGCCAGCAGGGGCTCGAGCAGTACTGCCTGGGCAAGAGCGTCGGGACGTACAACGACGTCGACGTCGACGGCACGCCGACCTACGGCGGCTACAGCAAGGAGGTCGTCGTCGACGAGCACTTCGTGCTGCACATCCCGGACGCGCTCGAGCTGGACATCGCGGCGCCGCTGCTGTGCGCCGGCATCACGATGTTCTCGCCGCTGAACCACTGGAAGTGCGGCCCCGGCAAGAAGGTTGCCATCGTCGGGCTCGGCGGGCTCGGCCACGTCGGCGTGAAGATCGCCGCGGCGATGGGGGCCGACGTCAGCGTGCTGTCGCAGTCGCTGTCGAAGCAGGACGACGGCCTGGCGTTCGGCGCCACGTCGTACTACGCGACGAGCGACCCGGCGACGCTGAAGAGCCTGCGCGGCACGTTCGACCTCATCATCAACACCGTGTCGGCACCGCTGCCGATGAGCAAGTTCCTGTCGCTGCTGCGCCTGGACGGCACGCTGGTCAACGTCGGTGCGCCGCCGGAGCCGCAGGAGATCTCGGTCGGCGTGCTCATGGGCGCCCGCCGCAGCTGGGCCGGCTCGGGCATCGGCGGCATCCCGGAGACCCAGCAGATGCTGGACTTCTGCGCCGAGCACGGCATCGGCGCCGAGATCGAGACGATCAGCGGCGAGCAGATCGACGAGGCGTGGGACCGCGTCGTCGGCAGCGACGTCCGCTACCGGTTCGTCATCGAAACCTCGACGTTCTGAGGCAGCCGCCGCACGAGTGCGGCTGAGGCCAGCAGCGCGACGGCGAGCACGACCGGCGCCGCCGTGCCCGTCGCGGGCAGCTGGTCCGCGGATACCGCAGGTCGTCCGGTTGCGGCTGCGCGGCGGACGAACACCGGGATGTCCTCGAGCGTGACCGGAACGCTCACGCGGCGCCCGCCGGCGAGCCGGCTCCCGACGTCGCGGAACGAGCCGTCCGCAGCGATCCGAACGCGCTGCCAGGACGCCCCGCGCGGCAGGTACACCGACCGGCTCGTCGCTCCCGGCTCCAGCACCGGCGCGACCAGCAGGTCGTCCCCCAGCAGCCACTGGTCGCCGACGGACACCGAGCTCGGGTCGTCCAGCACCAGCGGCCGCACGGGGCCGAAGCCGCTGCGGGTCAGCCGGTCCACCAGCGGCGCGAGCCGCACCTTGGCCTGGGCGTACCGGCGGTAGGCGTCGAGCGACGCACCGGTCAGGTCGTGCGGGTACAGCGTCTTCTTCTGCGTCGAGTTGTGCACCCGCATGACCGGCGTGAAGGCGGCCAGCTGCGCCCACCGCACCAGCAGCTCCGGCGTCGTCCGCGGGGCGACGAAGTCGAAGTAGCCGCCGACGTCCGTCGTGAACGTCGGGAACCCGCCCACGGCCAGGTTGAGCATGGTCGGCACGACCGACGGCAGGCCGCTGCCTTGCGCCCAGTCGGTCGTCTCGTCGCCCGGGAAGACAGACCCCGTCGCGCGCTGCACGACGTCGTACCCGGACCGCACGTAGAAGAACGGCGCAAAGCCGGGATGCCCGGCGGCGTAGGCCTTCGCGGCATGCGCCGAGGCCGCGTGCAGCAGCACCGGGTAGCGGTTGTGCATGACCTCCGGCGGCGTCCCGTCGGCGAACCGCATTCCCTCGGTGACGAACTCGCCGAAGTCGTGCATCCAGCCTTCGAAGCCGAGGGACATCGACCGCGCCAGCTGCCGGTCCCAGTAGGCCTGCGCCCCGGGAGCCGTGAAGTCGAGGGCGTACGTCTGCGAGCCGCGGTTGTTGACGAACGCGTACGGCCGGCCGGTCGGGTCCTTGATGAGCAGGTCCTTCGCGAGCGCCTCGTCATACGCCGCGTTGCCCGGCGAGTGGAACGGGTTCCAGTACGCCGACAGCCGGTAGCCCTGCTTGCGCAGGCCGGCGAAGAAGCGCGGCCCGTCCGGCACCGACTGCCAGCCCTCGACGCCGAGGACGCCCACCGGCAGCCCCTTCGCCTTGCTGTCGGCGACGATCCGCTGCAGGTCGGCCTTGACGCGCGCACCTCCGGTGAAGCCCCCGCCATTGGGCGCCGCCTCGCCCTCACCCTCGTTGATGACATCCACCCACGGCGCGTACACCCACGTGGGCGGCGCAGGCGGCCGTCCGACGTCGGCGAGGTGCGCGTCGATCGACCGCTCGATGCCGCCGCCAGCCAGGTCCAGCGTCAGGCGCGAGGACGCAACACCCCACCGGAGCATGTCCGGCCGGCTCGCCGCGAGGTCCACGCGAGACAGCTCCGTCTGCTCGACCCACCCGGTCCAGCCGCGGCTGCCGGTGACGGACGGCTGGACGAGGTACGCCGCCTGCGCGCCGTTCGGGAAGGTGTAGGTGCAGCCGACGGTCGGACACGTCGCGGGCTCGACCCGCTCGTCGCTCGCGTTCTGCTCCTCCGTCCACACGTTGCGCAGCAGCCCGCGCTGGTCGAACGCGTCCTTGCGCCCCCCGAGCCCGTACAGGCCTTCACCCGCGGGCGTGCGCAGCGTGAACACGGACGACACCGGCTCGACGCCCTCCGGGGGCTGGAGGTCCAGCTGCACGCCGCCACCGGCGAGCCGGATGAGCCTGAGCGTGGCCGGGCCGAGCGAGGGCGCGTCCGTCCGGACGTCGAGGTCGAAGCCGCTGCTCGTACGACGGGTGCCGGTCACCTCGACCAGGGAGACCAGAGCGCCGGCCTCGGCGCCGAACAGCCGGTTGCCGGTGAACAGCGGAAGCGGGTACGACGCCGAGGGCGCCGCGCCGACGACGAACCCCAGCGCGGGGAAGCCGCCGAGACTGCCGAGCGGTTCCACCGGCTGCGGCCCGTCGACGCCTGGCACGCGCACCGGCGGGCCCTCCCGCCCGGCGACGCTCGCCACCTGCACGTGACCGGCGGCGTCGCGGAGGGTGAAGGAGAACGGTAACGGCTGGACCTGCAGCGTGCCGCCGTCGCGCAGCGGCAGCGTCACGCCTGCCGGAGCTGCCGGAGCAGGGACGGCGAGCACGCCGACCAGCAGCAGAGCAGCCACCGGAGCGAGCAAGCGTCGGAGCACGTGCCAGTATGCCGCTGCCGCCCCAACTTGATCCGTTCAAGAAAACGCGCGACACTCGCACCGTGGTCACGACGACGGAGGCGGAGCGCCTGCTCCGAGCGACCCCGCTCCGCGTCACCAGGCCCCGGCTGGCCGTGCTGACCGCGGTGCACGACCACCCGCACGCCGACACCGACACCCTCCTGACCGCCGTGCGCAGCGAGCTCGGAGCGGTCTCCCACCAGGCCGTCTACGACGTGCTGCGCGCGCTCACCGACGTCGGCCTGCTCCGCCGCATCCAGCCGGCTGGCTCGGTCGCCCGCTACGAGGCGCGCGTCGGCGACAACCACCACCACGTGGTCTGCCGCACGTGCGGGAGCGTCGCCGACGTGGACTGCGCCGTGGACGAGACCCCCTGCCTGCAGGCCTCCGACTCCCGGGGGTTCACGATCGATGAAGCCGAAGTGACGTACTGGGGCCTGTGCCCCGCCTGCCAGACCGCCGCCTGACCCGCAGCACCGAGAGAGGACCCACGTGACCGAGCAGGACCCGAAGCCGCGCGACGAGACCGCCAGCCCGCAGGGCACCGACACGACCGAGAGCAACAGCGAGAGCGAGAATCCGGCACTGTCGGGTCCCACCGCCCAGACCGACCAGCGGCCGCGTACCAACCGCGACTGGTGGCCGAACCAGGTCGACCTGCAGGTCCTCAACCGCACGGACCCGCGCGCGAACCCGCTCGGGGACGACTTCGACTACAAGAAGGCCGTCTCCCAGCTGGACGTGGCCGCCGTCAAGGCGGACCTGGTCCAGGTCATGCGCACCTCACAGGACTGGTGGCCCGCCGACTACGGCCACTACGGCCCGCTGTTCATCCGCATGTCGTGGCACGCGGCCGGCACCTACCGCGCCGCCGACGGCCGGGGTGGCGCCGGCGCGGGCGAGCAGAGGTTCGCCCCCCTCAACAGCTGGCCGGACAACGGCAACCTCGACAAGGCCCGTCGCCTGCTGCTGCCGGTCAAGCAGAAGTACGGGCGGTCGCTGTCCTGGGCCGACCTGCTCGTCCTGGCCGGCAACGTCGCGCACGAGGACATGGGCTTCGAGACGTTCGGCTTCGCCTTCGGGCGCGAGGACGTCTGGCAGCCGGAGGAGGTCTTCTGGGGGTCGGAGGACACCTGGCTCGGCGACGAGCGCTACAGCGGCGACAGCCCGCTGGACCTCGAGGAGGGCGACTTCGGCGCCGTCACGATGGGCCTGATCTACGTCAACCCCGAGGGCCCCAAGGGGGTCCCGGACCCGCTGCAGTCCGCGCACGACATCCGCGTCACTTTCAGCCGCATGTCGATGAACAGCGAGGAGACGGTCGCCCTCGTCGCCGGCGGCCACACGTTCGGCAAGGCGCACGGCGCGGGCGACCCGTCCCTCGTGGGGCCGGAGCCGGAGGGCTGCCCGGTGCACTCCGGCGGCATCGGCTGGCGCAACGAGTTCGGCAAGGGCAAGGCCGAGGACACCATCACGTCCGGGCTCGAGGGCGCGTGGACGCCGACGCCGACGCAGTGGGACAACAGCTACTGGGACACGCTGCTCGGCTGGGAGTGGGAGCTCACCGAGTCACCCGCCGGCGCGAAGCAGTGGCGACCGACAGACCCGGCTTCGGAGACCGTTCCCGACGCGCACCGGCCGGACGTGAAGCACCGGCCGATGATGTCGACCGCAGACATGGCGCTGCGCGAGGACCCGGAGTTCCGGGCGATCTCGGAGCGCTTCCGGGACAATCCGGAGGAGTTCGCCAAGGC
>JBHENF010000045.1:0-5191 GCA_046262175.1 Mycobacteriales bacterium | reverse complement strand
CCCGGAGGACGCCATCGGAGCCGGCGACCAGCACGGGCACGCCGACGCCGAACTCGCGCAGGACGGCCAGGTCGGCCTCGCTGACCAGTGTCTCGGTCACGACGGCAGCGGCCTCGAAGGTGCGGATGCCGCTGGAGGCCGCGGCAGCGACTGCCCCGCGCAGCGCGGAGGTGGTCAGTGAGGGGTCGGCGTTCTCCACCGTCGCGGCCGCGTACGTACGTCCGTCGGTGTCGCGTACGGCGGCGCCCTCGGCGACTCCTGTACGCGGCGCGTGCGCGCGCAGGCGAGCCGCCCGAGCGAGGGTCAGGATCTTCGCGTCCTCGGGGCTCATGCGTCCTCGTCCGACGTGCGGCGCACCAGGACGGTCCCGATGCGGTTGCGGCGGCCCTTGCTGCTCTCGGCGACCAGCGTCAGCCCCCCGACCGACGCCGTCGCGCCCGGGATCGGCACCCGGCCGAGCGCCGTCGCGAGCAGCCCGCCGACGGTTTCGACGTCCTCGTGCGGCAGCTCCACGCCGTACATCTCCTCGAGGTCTTCGACGGCCAGCCGCGCGGTCACCCGGGTCGTCTGCTCGTCGACCTGCTCGACCGGCGGCGCCTCGCGGTCGTACTCGTCGGTGATCTCGCCGACGATCTCCTCGAGGACGTCCTCCATCGTCACCAGGCCAGCCGTGCCGCCGTACTCGTCCACCACGACGGCGATGTGGCCGAGCTGGGCCTGCATCTCGCGCAGCAGCTCGTCCACCGGCTTCGACTCCGGGACGAAGACCGGCTCGCGCATGACCTCCTCGACCTTGACCGCGCCGCCGCCCTCGCTGCGCTCCTTGCGGACCAGGTCACGCAGGTACGCCACGCCGAGCACGTCGTCGTTGTTGTCACCGACGACGGGAACACGCGTGAAACCGCTGCGCAGCAGGAGGTTCAGCGCCTGCTTGACCGTCTTGCCGCGCTCGATCGTCACGATGTCGGTGCGCGGCACCATCACCTCGCGCACGATCGTGTCGCCCAGCTCGAACACCGAGTTGATCATGTCTCGCTCGGCCTGCTCGACGACACCGCGCTCCTGGGCCAGCTCGACCAGGTCGCGCAGCTCGGCCTCCGACGCGAACGGACCGTCGCGGAAGCCCTTGCCCGGCGTCAGGGCGTTGCCGATCAGGATCAGCAGCGACGGCAGCGGGCCGAAGACGCGGGCGAGCGCCAGCGCGACCCCGGCACCACGCAGGGCGACCCGGTCCGCCCTCTGCCGGCCGATGGTGCGCGGCGCGACGCCGATGAACACGTAGCTGACGACCGTCATGACGGCGACTCCGGCGACGACAGCGAGCGAGCCGGAGATGCGGTCGAGGCAGTACGCGACGACGATGCCGGCCGCGGAGAGCTCGCAGATCAGGCGGAGCAGCAGCAGCAGGTTCAGCGACCGCGGCGGGTCCGCGAGCACGCGCTGGAGCTTCTTCGCCCCCGACTTCCCCTCGCGCACCAGCTCCTCGACCCGCACGCGCGACACCCGGGACAGCGCAACCTCGAGGCAGGCGAGGCCGCCCGCGACCAGGATGAACAGGACCGCGACGAGCAGAGGCCCGATCGAACCGAGGATCACGAGCCGCCCCGCGCGCGCCAGCTCGCGAGCAGCTCGCCCTGCAGCCCGAACATCTCGGCGTGCTCCTCGGCGTCGGCGTGGTCGTACCCGAGCAGGTGCAGCACCCCGTGCGTGCACAGCAGCTGCAGCTCGTCCTCCGTCCCGTGCCCTGCCTCGCGGGCCTGCCGCGCGGCGACCTCCGGGCACAGCACCACGTCGCCGAGCAGCTGGGGCGTCGGCTCGTCGTGCTCGTCCTGGCCGTGGCCGGAGCCGTGCGGCACGCCCCGCGACCCGCGCAGGTCCAGCTCGTCCATGGGGAACGCGAGCACGTCGGTCGGCCCCGGCTCGTTCATCCACCGGACGTGCAGCTTCTCCATCGCGTCGACGTCGACGAGCAGCAGCGACAGCTCGGCCAGTGGCGTGACGCCCATCGCGCCGAGGACGTGCCGCGCCACCTGGACGAGCGCCTGCTCGTCCACGACGACGCCGCTCTCGTTGGCGAGCTCGATGCTCATGGCGTGAGCTCTCCGAAGGTGAGGGGTTCGCGGGTGTAGGCGTAGCCGGTGAAGACGAGCCGTACGGGCGTGCCAGCAGGGTCGCGGTGCACGCGCAGGGTCTCACCCTGCTCACGGCCGCGGACGGCGCGCCAGGCGTCCGCACCGGCCGGCTCGAAGAAGGTCCGGCGCCACGCCGGCCAGCCGCGGCCGGTCGCGGTCAGGGAGCCCTCGCGCCACTCGAGCAGGTGCTCGGAACCCTCCGCCCACCAGATGCCCAGCAGCGGCCGGATCTCGGGCGGCACCTCGCCCGGTGCCCACGCGGGCGCCGGGCGAGGCTCGGCGTCGAGCACGGCGGTGAGCAGGTCGGCGGCGAGGCGCTCGGGGTCCGCCGCACGGCCGGTGTTGGCGAGCACCACCGCGCCGGAGCGCTCGGTCTCGGAGCGGTACGCCCAGCAGCCGGCGAGGAAGCCCGGCATGGCGCCGCCGTGCCCGTGCAGGACGCGCTCTCCGACGCGGCGCAGCATCAGGCCCCCGCCCCAGGCGAGGGTGAACGCGTGCGGGTCGAACACGACCACCGGCTGGCGCATCTCGTCCAGAGTCTCGGGCGACAGGACGGCCGGGTCGGGGCCGGCGAGGAAGCCGGCCCACCGGACCAGGTCGTCCGCCGTCGACCACAGCTGCATCGCGGGCGCGGCTGCGCCGGTGCTGGTGTGCGGCTCTGGGCGGACGGCGTCGGCGTACGGCTCGGTCAGGTAGCCCTGCGCGTGCGGCGCGATCGGATCGAGAGTCGTGCGCGTCATGCCGAGCGGGTCGAGCAGCCGCTCCTGCAGGGCCTGCTCCCAGCTGCCGCCGGTCAAGCGGGCGACGACCTCGCCCAGGATCGCGTACGCGAGGTTGCTGTAGTGGTGCGTCGCCCGTTGCGGCAGCACCTGCTCGGCCTGTTCGAACCCGGCCAGCAGCTGCTCGCGGTCCGGCGGCACGAGGTCGATCCAGAGCTCGCCGACCGGCTCACGCTGGATCCCGGAGATGTGCGCCAGCAGCCGCCGCAGCGTCATCGCGCCGTGCCTGGTGCCGGGCAGGTGCTGGTCGAGCCGGTCGTCGAGGTCCAGCAGGCCTGCGTCGCGCAGCTGCAGGACGAGGACGGCCGTGAACGTCTTGGTGATGCTGCCGATCCGGTAGGAGACGTCAGCCGCGGCCTCCCGTACCCCCACCTCCGCCGCACCGACGGCACCGGCCCAGGCGAGCTGTCCCTCGCGGATCACCGCGCCGACGACGCTGGGCGCCTGCCAGCTGCGCTGGGCGTCGGCGAGCCGGCGGTCGAGGTCAGCCGCCCAGGACGGGCGGTCGCTCACGGCCGGCTGCGCTTCGCGTCGTCCCGCCGGCCGGTGCTGCGCTGCGGTCCGCGGGCTCGCTCCTCTTCCGCGTCGTACTGGTTGTAGGCGTCGACGATGCGCCCCACGAGCTTGTGCCGGACGACGTCGGTCGAGTCGAGCTGGGCGAAGTGCACGTCCTCGATGCCGTCGAGGATGTCGCGCACGATGCGCAGGCCGCTGGTGGTGCCCGACGGCAGGTCGACCTGCGTCACGTCTCCCGTCACGACGATCCTCGAGCCGAACCCGAGGCGGGTGAGAAACATCTTCATCTGCTCCGGCGAGGTGTTCTGCGCCTCGTCCAGGATGATGAACGCGTCGTTCAGCGTGCGGCCACGCATGTAGGCCAGCGGCGCGACCTCGATGGTCCCGGCGGCCATGAGCTTCGGGATCGACTCGGGGTCGAGCATGTCGTGCAGGGCGTCGTAGAGCGGACGCAGGTACGGGTCGATCTTCTCGTACAGCGTGCCGGGCAGGAAGCCGAGCCGCTCGCCCGCCTCGACCGCCGGGCGCGTCAGGATGATGCGGTTGACCTGCTTGGCCTGCAGCGCCTGCACCGCCTTGGCCATGGCGAGGTAGGTCTTGCCGGTGCCGGCCGGGCCGATGCCGAAGACGATCGTGTGCTTGTCGATCGCCTCGACGTAGCGCTTCTGGTTCACCGTCTTCGGCCGGATGGTCCGGCCGCGGTTGGACAGGATGTTCAGCGTCAGCACGTCAGCGGGCCGGTCGCCGCCGCCGCTCTGCAGCATCGCGAGGCTGCGGTCGATGGCTTCTCCGGACAGCTGCTGGCCGCGGTCGAGCAGCCCGATCAGCTCCTCGAACAGCCGCACCGCCAGGGCGTTCTCGGCGGCGGCACCAGTGATGGTGATCTCGTTGCCGCGGACGTGGACGTCGCTGGCAAGCGCCTTCTCGATGACCGCGAGCAGCTCGTCACGGCTGCCGAGCAGGCTGACCATCGAGTGCGCGCCGGGTACGACGATCTTGGTCGAGACGTTGTCTGCCATGGAGACGGCTGCGCCGTTCGCCTGCTTCCGGGCCGGGGGTGCGTACCCGCCGATTCTACCCGGGCGGCCAGTCGAGAACCCGCCCGCCGAGGACGTGCACGTGCAGATGGTGGACGGTCTGGCCGGCGTCGTCGCCGGTGTTGGCGATCAGCCGGTACCCGCTGTCGAGCCCCTCCTGCCGGGCCACGGCGGCCGCGGCCGCGAGCACCTCGCCGGCGTACGCCGGGTCCGCTTCCGCCAGCTCCGCCGCCGTCGCGTGGTGGTCCTTGGGGATGACCAGCACGTGGGTCGGCGCCTGCGGGTTGAGGTCTAGGAACGCGAGCGTCCGCGGACCCTCGTGCACGACCGTCGCGGGGACCTCACCGGCCACGATCCGGCAGAACAGGCAGTTCACTAGTGACTCCTCGTGACGTAGAGGCCGATGCTGCCGGCCACACCCAGGAGTGCGGCGACGGCGAGCAGCAGCACGACCAGCCGGTTCAGCCGGCTGGCCCCGTCCGAGGACGCCGCCGCCGGCTTCGGAGCGGTCGCAGACGGCGACGGGTCCGGGCTCAGCGCGACCGGTGACAGGTCGGTTGTCGGCAGGGCGGCGGGGGAGCCGACGGGGCTGGGCGAAGGCACCGACGTCGGCGCCGGGATCACGGTGAAGGCGGGCGTGGGCGAGGGGCTGGTGCGCCGACGACGGGTGGGCGACGGCGAGGGCGCGGCGGGCTCGGGTGACGGTTCGGCCGACGGCGGGGGCGGG
>JBHENF010000044.1:0-17632 GCA_046262175.1 Mycobacteriales bacterium | reverse complement strand
GGACCGTACGCGGCATGGCCAGCCGGAAGACCGCGATCGCGCGCAGCGCATCCTCGGCCGTCATCACCGGGAGGTCGCCGAAGGGCGTGCCGGGGCGCGGGTTGAGGAAGTTCAGCGGCACCTCGTCCGGCTTGAGCGACGCGAGGTCGGCCGCGAACTCCGCGCGCTGCTCGACGGTCTCGCCCATCCCGAGGATGCCGCCGCAGCACACCTCCATGCCTGCCTCCCGGACCATGCGCAGCGTCTCGAACCGCTCCTCCCAGGTGTGGGTCGTGACGACGTTCGGGAAGTGCGAGCGCGCGGTCTCCAGGTTGTGGTTGTAGCGGTGCACGCCCATGGCGGCGAGCTCGTCCACCTGCTCCTGCGTGAGCATCCCCAGCGAGCAGGCGACGTTGATGTCGACAGCCGCGCGGATCGCGGCCACCCCCTCGCGTACCTGCGCCATCAGCTTCTCGTCCGGGCCCCGTACGGCGGCGACGATGCAGAACTCCGTGGCCCCCGTCGCGGCCGTCTCGACAGCCGCCTTGACCAGCGACGGGATGTCGAGCCACGCCGCGCGGACCGGCGAGGCGAACAGCCCCGACTGCGAGCAGAAGTGGCAGTCCTCGGGGCAGCCGCCGGTCTTGAGGCTGACGATGCCCTCCACCTCTACCTCCGGGCCGCACCAGCGCATGCGGACCTCGTGGGCCAGCTGCAGGAGGTCGCTCGTGCGCTCGGCCGGGAGCTCCAAGCAGGTCAGCGCCTGCTCCCGGGTCAGGCCGATGCCGCGCTCGAGCACCTGGTCGCGGATCGCGACCAGCAGGTCGGTGCGGTCGGCTGTCGTCGTCACCCGCCAATCCTGGCAGACCGCCCGGAGGGCTAACCGGCAGGTATCCGCTGCGAGGTTCCCTACAGGCCTCTCAGGACGCGTCCTTCAGCGAGGCGACGAGCTCGCGCTTGAGCACCTTGCCGCTGGGGCCGAGCGGGAGCGCGTCGGTGAAGAAGACCCGGCGCGGGTACTTGTACGCGGCCAGCTTCGTCTTCGCCCAGGCCGACAGCTCCTCCTCGGTCACCTCGCCGCCGGCCGGGTCCTTGATGACGACGGCGCAGACCTCCTCGCCGTACTGCGGGTCGGGCAGCCCGATGACCGCGACCTGGCCGACTGCGGGGTGGCGCAGCAGCGCCTCCTCGACCTCGCGCGGGTAGATGTTGTAGCCGCCGCGGATGACCATGTCCTTCTTGCGGTCGACGATCGCGACGTAGCCGTCCTCGTCCTTCGTCCCGAGATCGCCCGTGCGGAACCAGCCGTCGACGATCGCGGCCGCCGTGGCCTCCGGCTTGTTGAGGTAGCCCTTGAAGACGTTGTGGCCGCGTACGACGATCTCGCCGAGCTCGCCGGTCGGCAGCAGCTCGATGCTCTCCTCCAGGTCGGCCTTGGCGACCTCGACCTCGACGCCCCAGATCGCCTTGCCGACCGTGCCGGGCTTGGGCGCGAACCCCACCTGGTTGAACGTCGCGACGGGGGACGTCTCGGTCAACCCGTACCCCTCGAGCACCTCGGTGCCGAACACGTCGGTGAACTGCTCCAGCACCGGCACCGGCAGCGCCGCCCCACCGGACAGCGCGGACTTGAGGCTGGGCCGGTGCTCGGAGGTCTTGGCGGCCTCGAGCAGGCCGATGTACATCGTCGGCACGCCCATGAAGATCGTGCACTTCTCCTTCACGAGCAGCTCGAGCGCCTGCGCGCCGTCGAACCGTGGCAGCAGCACGACGCTGGCGCCCACGTAGAAGGCGGTGTTCATGCAGCAGGTCTGCCCGAAGGTGTGGAACAGCGGAAGGCAGCCCAGGACGACGTCGCTGGAGTCGATGTCGAACGAGTACATCGCCGACGCCACGACGTTCATGGTCACGTTGAGGTGCGTGATCTCGGCACCCTTCGGCGTACCGCTCGTGCCGCTCGTGTAGAGGATCACGGCCGTGTCATCGGGCTCGGTCGGCACGAGCGCGTCGATGGGCGTGGCCTGCAGGGCGAGCTCATCGATGCGCTCCACGGACGCGTCGCCGCCATCCATCACCGCGAGCACCGGCACGCCCGCGAGCTCCGCGCCCTTTGCGCCCTCACCGAGCAGCGGCGCCGCGCAGACGAGCAGCTTCGCGCCGGAGTCCGCCAGCACGTACTGGATCTCCTCCGCCTTGAGCAGCGCGTGCACCGGTACGGCGACCGCGCCGAGGGCGAGCGTGCCGTAGTAGGCGAGCGGGAAGTGCGGCGTGTTGGGCAGCAGCAGCGCGACCTTGTCGCCCGGTCCCACCCCCTTCTCGCGCAGGACCGCGGAGTACTGCAGCGAGTGCGCCCACAGCTGCGCGTACGTCAGCCGCAGGTCCCCCAGGACCACGGCGGGACGGTCGGCGTGCCGGACGGCGGACTCGGCGAGGATGCTGGCGATCGTCAGGGACATGCGCAGGAGTCTGCCCCGAGGACCCCTTAGCCGACCACCCGCGTCGCGCCGAAGACCGACCAGCGGGCTCCGACGGGCCGTACGGACACCGTTCTCGTCTCGTCGTCCGGCCGCGCCAGCGAGATCTCGAGCCGTGCCTCCGCGAGCTCCTCGACCAGGCCCTCGCCCCACTCCACCACCGTCACGCTGTCCGGCAGGTCCGCGTCGAGGTCGAGGTCGTCGAGCTCGAGCCGGCGACTGCCCGACTCGCGCAGCCGGTATGCGTCGACGTGCACCAGGGGCAGCGGCCCGGGGTGCACGCGGGCCAGGACGAACGTCGGGCTCGTGACCTGCCCGCGCACGCCGAGCCCGGCCCCGATCCCCTGCGCCAGGGCGGTCTTGCCCGCGCCGAGCGGCCCGGACAGCACGAGCAGGTCGCCGGGGCGGAGGTCGCCGGCGACCCGGCGGCCGAGGTCGTGCGTCGCGTCCGGACCGGGCAGCACCAGCGGCAGCGGGCGCACCAGTTCGGTCCAGAACCCATGCGTGGTCAGGGGCCGGTAGCCGACGCTCTCCCAGAAGGCGCGGCTGCCCGGCAGCTGGTGGCGTAAGCCGACGTGCGTGCGCACCGCGCCCTCGTCGGCGGCCCACGCATGGCCGGCGTCGACGAGCAGCCGGCCGACGCCGGTCCTGCGCAGGTCCGGGTCGACGGCGCACCGCCGCAGCACCCACGCGAGCCCTGCCCGCCGGACCCGGCAGGTGGCGACGAGGCGCCCGGCATCGTCCCGTACGAGAACCCCGCCGTGCTCCGCGAAGTCGGCCGCGACCGTCTCCGCCGACTCCGACAGCGCACCCGACGGTGGCGTGACCGGCTGCCCCTCGAAGGCGCGGCGGGTGAGCTGCTGGACCTCCTCGACGGGTACGGCGCCGAGCACCCGGTCGGCCCTCACAGTGCAGCCGCCGTCGCGAGGTCCTGCCGCAGCAGCCGCTCCGGCTCGCCGTTCGGACCCCAGCGCAACGCGGCGCTGGGGTGGTAGGTCGGCAGCACCTGCCGGCCGCCTACCTGGTGCACCCGGCCGCGCGCGGCCGTCAGCGTCGTCGGGCCGAGGACCCACCGCGTCGCGGACAGGCCGAGCGGGACGACCACGGACGGCTGCAGCAGGTCGAGCTGCCGCTCGGTCCAGCCACGGCACCGGCCCGACTCCAGCCGTGTCGGCGGCCTGTTGCCCGGCGGCCGGCACTTCGCAGTGTTGAGGACCGCGACCCGGCTGCGGTCGAGGCCGACGTCGGCGAGGAGCCGGTCGAGCAGCTGGCCGCTGCGACCCACGAACGGCCGGCCGGTCTCGTCCTCTGTCGCGCCGGGCGCCTCCCCCATGAGCAGCAGCCGGGCACCCGCCGGGGCGTCGTCGACGACGACCTGCGTCCTCGTCGCAGCCAGCTCGGGACAGGCGGTGCAGCCGCGCATCGCGCCGGTCAGCCGGGCCCAGTCGGGTGCGGCCTGCGCCGCGACGCGGACGTCGACGGCAACCGGGTCAGGCCTCACGCCGTCCGGGCGACCGCGGTCGACGCGCGGCGGAGCAACGCGCGCAGGTGAAGCGTGACCAGGGGGGCGCGCTCGAGCTGCACCATGTGGCCCGCCCCCTCGACCTCGACCAGCTGCGCGGACGGCACCGCCTCGGCCATCACGCGGCTGTGCTCGATGGGCGTGAGCTTGTCCTTCGTCCCCGCCAGGATCAGCGTTGGCACCGCGTCCAGCACCCGCAGGGCCGCGAGCTTGTCGTGGTCGATGAACGTCTCGTAGAACTCCGCGATCACGTCGACGGGCGTGTTGGCCGTCATCGTCTCGACGAACTCGACGAGCGCCGGGCTGATGTCCTTCGCCCCGAACGCCCACGACCGCGACAGCAGGAACGCCAGGTCGGTGCCGAGCCGCCGGCCGCGCTCGAAGACCTGCGGGCGCCGGCGCATCCCGCGCGTCACGAACGGCAGCACCCGGCTGGTCACCGGCACGACCGCCGACGGCAGCCCGAAGGCCGCCTGCGCGAGCTTCCCGGTGCTGGTGGACAGCAGGGCGACCGCCACGATGCGCGGGCCGAACAGCTCGGGGTGCTGGTCCGCGAGCGCCATGACCGTCATGCCGCCCATCGAGTGCCCGACCAGCACGACGGGTCCGTCGGGCGCGACAGCGTCGAGGACGGCGAGCAGGTCCTTGCCGAGCTGGTCGATCGTCGAGTGCTCCGCCGCGCTGCGCTCGCTGTGCCCGTGCGACCGCTGGTCGTAGAACACCAGCCGGCCGGGGTTGTCGGCCGCGAACGCCTGCCGCTGGTAGTGCCAGACGGCGAGCTCCTGCGTGTAGCCGTGCAGGAAGACGACCGTCGGCCCGTCCGCCTGTTCCGGCCCGACCTCCTCGACGTGCAGCCGTATGCCGTCGTCGCACACGACCTGCCGGACGCGGTCGGCCGGCAGCGCGAAGAACGGCTCGCGCGCTTCCGGGTCCGGTCGCAGCCGGGCCCGGCCGACGGCGTACCGCTCCGCCGCGAGACCGGCCGCAGCACCGACGGCGAGCACACCGGCGACGGCGCCGAGCGCTCCGGCACGCTTCCTCGCCGTCATGACACCCCTTCGACGTAGGTACGGGGGACGCGTGCGCCGACCCGCGTGACGATCTCGTAGTTGATGGTGCCCAGCGCCTCGGCCCACTCCTGCGCCGTCGGCTCGCCGTCGTTCCCGGGCCCGAACAGCAGCACCTCGTCCCCGGTCTCGACCGCGTCGTCGCCGACGTCCAGGACGAACTGGTCCATGCACACCGTGCCGGCGATGGTGCGGCGGCTGCCGCCGAGGAGCACCTGCGCGGTGTTGGTCGCGCTGCGCGGGATCCCGTCCGCGTAGCCGAGCGGCACGAGCGCCAGGGTGGTGTTCCGCTCCGTGACGTACCGGTGCAGGTAGCTCACGCCCGATCCCGCCGGCACCTTCTTGGTCAGCACCACGGTCGACCGCAGCGACATCGCGGGCCGCAGTCCGAACGACCGCGGGCTCTGCGCCACAGGCGACAGCCCGTAGACGGCGACGCCGGGACGCACGAGGTCGAAGTGCGTGTGCGGCGCCGTGAGGGTTGCGGCGCTGTTGGCCAGGTGCCGCACCTCAGGCTCGAGCCCCGCTCGCTCCGCCACCTCCAGCGCCTCGCGGAAGACAGCGGTCTGCCGGCTGTTCGTCGGGTGGTCCGGGCCGCCGTCGGCGAAGGCGAAGTGGCTCCACAGGCCGGTCACCTTCAGCGAGCCCTCCGCCTCCGCCTTGGCCGCCGCCTCGCACAGGTCGGGCCAGTCCGCCGGCTGCGCGCCGCCGCGGGACAGGCCACTGTCCACCTTCAGGTGCACGCGCGCCGTCACCCCGGTCGCGCGCGCGGCCGCCGCGGCCGCCACGAGCTCGGCCGGCGCGTAGACGCCGAGGTCGACCCCCGCCGCCACGGCCGGGCGCAGGTCCTCCTCCGCTGCGTACAGCCAGGCGAGCAGCGGCACGTCGATGCCCGCGGCGCGGACCGCCAGGGCCTCCTCCAGGAAGGCGACGCCGAGCCAGGTGGCACCACCGGCGACCGCGGCGCGGGCGGACGGCACCAGCCCGTGGCCGTACCCGTCCGCCTTCACGACCGCCATCACCTGCGCGCGGCGGGCCCGCTCGACCAGCACCGCGACGTTGTCGCGCACGGCGTCGAGGTCAATCCGCGCGTGCGTCCTCATCCGTCCAGTGTCCCAGCCCGGACCGCGCGCACCGCCTTCGGCCACGCCTCCAGCACGAGGAAGGCTGACGTCGCCGCACCCTCCGCCGACACCGTGCCCGCGACGCCGTGCAGGTGCGCGCCCACGGCGCCGGCTGTCAGCGGGTCCAGCCCCTGCGCCAGCAGGGAACCGGTGCCGCCGGACAGGACGTCGCCGCTGCCCGCCGTGGCCAGCACCGCGGAACCGGTGTCGTTGACGTACACAGCCCGGCCGTCGGTGACGACGGTCGCGTCCCCCTTGAGCAGCACGGTGACACCGAGCTCGGCCGCCAGCCGGCGGGCCGCGCCGACCCGGTCGCTCCCGACGTCGCTGCCGAACCGCCCGAACTCGCGGTCGTGCGGCGTCAGCAGGGTCGGCGCGCTCCTGCTCTTGAGCCAGTCCTGGTGCTGCGCGCACACCGTCAGCGCATCGGCGTCGACCAGGACCGGCACGTCCTGCGCCAGCACCGCCTCCACGACCGCTGCTGCGGCGGCGTCGGTGCCGAGGCCGGGCCCGACCACCCAGGCCTGCACCTGACCTGCGTCGTCGAAGGTCTCGGTGACCACGGCCTCCGGCCAGCGCGCACGCACCGCGTCGGCGGCATGTCCGGCGTAGCGGACCATGCCCGCGCCGCTGCGGATCCCGGCACCGACGGCCAGCACGGCGGCTCCGCCGTACATCGCGGAGCCCGCCGCGACGCCCAGCACCCCGCGGCGGAACTTGTCGCTGGCCGCGTCCGGGTCGGGCAGCGCGAGGGCCACGTCGACGCCGTCCAGCAGGCGCACCGCCGGCTCCGAGAGCCACGGCCCGAGCCCGATGTCGACGAGCTCCAACCTTCCCGCGTACGACTTCCCGGCACCGACGTGCAGCCCCGGCTTGTCCGTCCCGAACGTGACCGTCAGCCCAGCCCGCACGGCGGGCCCGGGCACCGCACCGGTGTCGGCGTCGACGCCGCTCGGCAGGTCGACAGCCACGACGTGCTCGCCCTGAACGGCGAGCGACGGGTCGCGCAGGCCGCCGCGACCGCCGATCCCGATGATGCCGTCGACGACGAGGTCCGCCTCGTCCAGCGCGGACAGAACGCCTACGCGCCCGCCCGCGGCGAGGAGCGCGGCGAGCGCATCGGGCACCGGCTCGCCGACCGCGACAGCGGTGACCGCAGCGCCGCGGCGGGCCAGCCGCGCGCCCGCCCACAGCGCGTCCGCGCCGTTGTTGCCGCTGCCCACCAGCAGCACGATGCGGGCGCCGTAGACGCGGCCGAGCCGCTGCGCGCAGGCGACGGCAAGCCCCGCGGCGGCGCGCTGCATCAGCGTCCCCTCCGGCAGCGTGGCCATGACCGCCGCCTCCGCAGCCCGGATGTCCGCCACGGTGTGCGCAGCTCTCACGACTCGGCCACCACCACGGCCGTCGCGATCCCGGCGTCGTGCGACAGCGACAGGTGCCAGCTCGAGATCCCTTGCGCAGCAGCCTCTTCGGCGACCCCGCCGGTCAGTCGCAGGACGGGCCGGCCGGTCTCCTCCTGCACCACCTCGGCGTCGCGCCACCGCAGCCCGCCGGGCGCCCCGAGCGCCTTCGCAACAGCCTCCTTGGCGGCGAAGCGAGCCGCAAGTGACGCGACCGGACGCGCGCGCTCGGCGTCCGTGAACAGCCGGTCGGCCAAGCGCGGGGTTCGCTGCAAGGCACGGCTCAGCCGGGCGATGTCGACCACGTCGACGCCCACACCCACGATCACGCCGCCAGCATGCACGATGTCGGGGTGCCGACCCGTGCCCGTACCGGGCTGTTGCTGGGCGGTCTGCTGGTGGCCGGCGTGCTGACCGCGCTGCCGTTCCTGGCGGGATACGCGTTGCCGCAGCGGCACTTCCTCCTGATCGGAGCCGCCTCGCTCGCCGGCTGGTCGCCCTACGCGCTGGTCCCCGTGCTGCTCGTCGCGGCTGCCCTGCGGAGCTGGCTGGCGTCCGCGTTGCTCGCCGTGCTGCTCGCGGCGCAGGTCGCGGTGCTGCTCCCCTCGTACCGTCCCGATTCCGTCCGCAGCGGCCCGCGGATCGTGGTCATGACCTCGAACCTCGCTCTCGGGCAGGCCGACGCAGACACCGTCGTAGGCCTCGTCCGTGACCGGCACGTGGACCTGCTCGCCCTGGTGGAGCTGACGCCGCCGGAGGTCGAGCGGCTACGGGCGGCGGGGCTGGATCAGCTGCTGCCGCACTCCGTCGTCATGGCGGCGGACGGCGCGGCCGGCACCGGGCTGTGGTCGCGACAGCCGCTGGTCGAGGTGCCGCCGTGGCGGGCGACGTTCGCCACCGCGGCCGCGGACGTCGCCGGCGTCCGCTTCCGCGCTCTGCACCCGTTCCCGCCCCTGCGCGGCCGGGTGTCGACGTGGTCCGCCGACTACGCGGCGATCACCGCTGATGCGCGGCGGGAGACGACGGCCCCGACGGTGCTGCTCGGGGACCTCAACGCGTCGGTCCACCACCGAGCGCTGCGCACGCTGATGGGCGAGCGCTGGCGCGACGCCGCGGCGCTCGCCGGCGCAGGCCTGGTGCGCACGTGGGGACCGTTCATCGGCCGCCCACCCGTTCTCGACCCGGACCACGTGCTGGTCGACCGCGGCATGTCGGTCGCTGCCTACGACACGGCGCAGGTCGACGGCAGCGATCACCGCGCCGTCGTCGTGACGCTGGTGCTGCCTACTCGACCGTGACGCTCTTCGCGAGGTTGCGCGGCTGGTCGACGTCGAGCCCCTTCGCCCGCGCCACCTCGGCCGACAGCACCTGCATCGGCACGATCGTGAGCAGGGGCGTGAGCAGCGACTTGGTGTCCGGGATGCGGATGATCTCGTCGGCGTACGGCGTCACCGACTCGTCCCCGTCCGTGGCGATGACGATGGTGCGCGCGCCACGTGCCCGCACCTCCTGCACGTTGTTGACCAGCTTCGCCGACAGGGCGTGCCGCGCGGCCAGCACGACCACCGGCGTCCCCTTCTCCACCAGTGCGATCGGGCCGTGCTTGATCTCGCCGGCGGGGAAGCCCTCAGCAGAGATGTACGCGAGCTCCTTCAGCTTGAGCGCGCCCTCGAGCGCCATGGGATAGCCGACGTGCCGGCCCAGGAACAGCACGCGCGGCTCGTCGACGAGGTCGCGTGCCAGGGCGCGCACGCCGTCCATCCGGTCGAGCACCTCCTGCACGAGATCGGGGGTCTCGCGCAGGTCCGCCAGGTGCGCGCGGACCTCGTCCGGGTCGCGCGTTCCGCGCACCTGCGCCAGGTAGAGCCCGACGACGTACATCGCCACGATCTGCGTGATGACGGCCTTCGTCGACGCGACCGCGACCTCTGGGCCACCGCGCGTGTAGAACGCGGCGTCGCTCTCGCGGGAAATGGTCGATCCGACCGTGTTCGTGACGGCCAGGACCCACGCCTTCTGCGAACGCGCATGACGTACGGCTTCGAGGGTGTCGGCCGTCTCCCCCGACTGGCTCACTGCGACGACGAGCGTGTTGCGGCCGACGACGGGGTCGCGGTAGCGGAACTCGCTGGCCATCTCCACCTGCACGGGCAGCCGGCACCAGCGCTCGATCGCGTACTTCCCGACGAGACCGGAGTGGTACGAGGACCCGCAGGCGATGATGACGACCTGCTCGATGCCCCGGATGTCCTCGTCGCTCATGGACAGCTCGTCCAGGTGCAGCAGGCCGTCCTCCTGCAGCCGCCCGCCCAGGGTCTCGCGAATCGCGGCCGGCTGCTCCTGGATCTCCTTGAGCATGAAGAACTCGTAG
Organism: Mycobacteriales bacterium; assembly: GCA_046262175.1. Classification (GTDB taxonomy): domain Bacteria; phylum Actinomycetota; class Actinomycetes; order Mycobacteriales; family SCTD01; genus RYN-124. Next base: position 7,695 of record JBHENF010000044.1, on the reverse strand, counting down.
CCGCCGCGCTCGGCCGCGTCGGTGTCCCAGTCGACGTGGAACGAGCCGCCCTCGACGACGGTGCCGTCCAGCGTCGTCACCGTCACGCCCTCGCGGCGCAGCTCCACGACCTGGTCCTGGTCGACGACGCGGGCCTCGCGCGTGTGCCCGATGAAGGCGGTGACGTCGCTGCCGAGGAAGTTCTCGTCGTTCCCGAGCCCGATGACCAGCGGCAGGTTGCGGCGCGCGCCGACGACGACGTCCGGCCGGTCCGCGTGCGCGACGACGAGGACGAACGACCCCTCCAGGTCGCGGCAGACGCTGCGGACGGCCTCCGCCAGGTCGCCGTCGTACCGCTCCTCCAGCAGGTGCGCGACGACCTCGGTGTCTGTCTCGCTGCGGCGCTCGTGCCCGCGTGCCTGAAGACCGGCGACGAGCTCCTCGAAGTTCTCGATGGTGCCGTTGTGGACGACCGCGACCTTGCCGCTGCAGTCGACGTGCGGGTGCGCGTTGCGGTCGGTGGGCGGGCCGTGCGTGGCCCAGCGGGTGTGGCCGATCGCGAGCGTGCCGGGCAGGGGGGCGTCGCCGACAACCTTCTCCAGGTTGGCCAGCTTGCCGGCGCGACGCTCGACCTGCAGCTCGCCGTCGGCGCTCAGCACGGCGACGCCGGCGCTGTCGTACCCGCGGTACTCCAGCCGTCGGAGCCCCTCCAGGACGACGTCCATCGCGGGCTTGCTGCCGACGTACCCGACGATGCCGCACATGCGCCCAGGCTAGCCCCGGCGCCGCCTACCCTCCGGTGCTGTGGGACTCGTCCGGCGCGTCTTCCGACGGAGCTTCGAGCACGTCGATGCGTACGCCGCGCTCTGGTCGGCCTCGAACGAGCAGGCGCTGGCGGCGGAGGGACCCCTGCTGGTCGTGCTCGGCGACAGCGCGGCGCAGGGCGTCGGTGCCTCCGCCTACGACCGCGGCTGGGTCGGCCTGGTGCGGAACCGGCTCGTCGCCCGCGACGGCCGCGCCTGGCGGGTCGTCAACCTGTCCCGGTCCGGGGCGAAGACGCGCGACGTGCTGGACGGGCAGCTGCGGGCGGCCCCGGAGGCAGACCTGCTGGTGGCCGTCGTCGGCGGCAACGACGCGCTGCACACGCGGGCGGGCCACTGGCTCGCCGACGCGCGCGAGCTGGTCGCGGCGCTGCCTCCCGGCGCGGTCGTGTCGACCACCGCGCGAGGCGTCTTCGAGCGGAAGACCCGACGGATCAACGACGTGATCGGGGCCGAGGCGGAGGCTCGTGGCCTGCGCGTCGCCGACGTCTGGGCGCACACCGGGCCGCCGTACAGAGGGCTGTACTTCGACGGGCTGCACCCGAACGACAAGGGCTACCGGCAGTGGGCCGACGCAGTCTGGGCGGCGCTCACCGCGGAGCACCGTCCCACGTCATGACAGCCGCCGGGCCGCCACCGCGCGGCGCAGCTCGTCCTGCTGCTCGAGCACCACACGGCGCAGCCCCGGGGGCAGCCCCTCGTCGGACAGGAAGGCGTCGGTGCGGTCGAGGACGCCCTGGTCGACGTGCACCGACGGGTACAGGAAGTACGCAGCGCGGCGGGCGACCTGCGGTGTCCGCTCCTCCCACAGGCCGCGGATCTCCGTGAAGTACCGCTCCACGTACGGCTCGGTGAGGTGCACCGACTCGTGCTGCCAGAAGCCCTCCGCGTACGCCTCCGTCTGGTGGTTGGACAGCTGCAGGTCGGTCAGCACGCGAGCCCAGGCCTGCGCCTTCGCCTCGGCATCGGGCCGGGCGGCCCGGGCGTAGCAGGCGTGCCGCTGACCGGCCGCAGTCCGGTCCCGCTCCTCCTCCGCGGCCAGGTCGCCCTCGCCAGCCGCGCCGAGGACGGCAAGCCGGCGCAGCACGTGCCAGCGCAGCTCGGTGTCGACCGTCATGCCCTCCGGCGACGCGTCGAGGAGCGCGCGGACGGCGTCGGCGTCGTCGGTCGCGTCGACCCAGCCCTTGAGCCAGACGAGCTGCAGGCCGCTCCCCGGGTCCGCGCGCGCCGCGACGTCGCGCGCCTTCTCGGCCAGCGCGCGGCCCAGTGACGCGTCCGTCGTCCAGGACGTCGCGGCCCGGTGCGACTGCGCGAGCAGGTTGCCGACGACGCCCGTGTCGAGCTCGGCTTCGGCGTTGTTCAGCACCGCCTGCACGAGGACGCGCGCCGGCAGCTCGGCATCGCGGGTGGCGTCGTACAGCGAGCCCCAGCACAACGCGCGCGCGAGTGGATCCGCCAGCTCCCGCAGGTGCTCGACGACCGTCGCGCGGGATCGATCGTCGAAGCGGATCTTGGCGAACGTCAGGTCGCCGTCGTTGAGCAGCACCAGGTCGTGGCCGGCCAGTCCGTCGACCGGCGTGACCGCACCGCTCACGTCGACGTCGAGCGGCGAGGCCGGCACCAGGCTGCCGTCCTGCCTGTCGTACCGACCGATCCGGATCCGGTGGTCGCGCAGCACCGGGTGGTCCGCCGGCGCGCTCTGCTGTACGGCGCCGTCCTCGACCCGCAGCGTGCTGACGCCCGGCGTACGCAGCCACGCCTGCGTCCACTGCCCGAGGTCGCGTCCACTGGCCTTCTCCAGCGCTGCCAGGAAATCCGACAGCGAGGTGTTGCCGTACGCATGCGCCCGCAGGTAGCCGCGCACGCCCTCGAAGAACACGTCGTCACCCAGCCACGCCATGAGCTGCCGCAGGACCGACGCGCCCTTCGCGTAGCTGATGCCGTCGAAGTTGAGCAGCGCGCTCCGGTTGTCGGCGACCTCGCCGGAGATCGGGTGCGTCGTCGGCTTCTGGTCGGCCGAGTAGCCCCAGGCCTTGCGGCCGGTGCAGAAGTCCAGCCACCCGCCGGAGAACCGCGTCACCCGGTCGGTGGTGAGGAAGCCCATCAGCTCGGCGAACGACTCGTTCAGCCACAGGTCGTCGAACCAGCGCATCGTCACGAGGTTGCCGAACCACATGTGCGCCATCTCGTGCGCGATGACCATCGCCCGTACGCGCCGCTCCGCGTCGGTCACCTTCGATCGGAACAGCAGGTTTTCGGCGAACGTCACCGCACCCGCGTTCTCCATGGCGCCGTGGTTGAACTCCGGCACCCAGAGCTGGTCGTACGTGTCGCCGAACGGGTAGCGGATCCCGAAGGTCGCGTGGTAGCTGTCGAAGCACTGCGCGGTGATCTCGAACAGCTCGTCGGCCTCGAGGTGCGGCGCGAGCGACTGCCGGCACCACACGCCGAGCTCGATGCCGTCGTGCTGCCGGCGCTTCCCCGCCCACGGACCGCCGGCGACCGTGAACAGGTACGGCGGCATCTTCGACGTCTGGGCGAACGTCCACCGGTCGCCGTCGCGCGTGCCGCGCTCGTTGCCGATGACGGTCCACTCGGGCGGCGCGGTGACCTGGACGCGGAACACCGCCTTGAGGTCGGGTTGATCGAAGCAGGCGAACATCCGCTGCGCGTCGTCGAGGAAGCTCTGCCCCCACACGTAGATCAGGCCGTCTGCCGGATCGACGAAGCGGTGCAGCCCCTCACCCGTGTTGCTGTACGAGCACCGCGCGACGACGCGCAGCTCGTTGTCCGCCTGCAGGTCCGGGAGCACGATCCGGTTGCCGTCGTTGGTCACCGGCGCCCCGTTGAGGGTGGCCTCGACCAGCTCGCCGTCGAGCTCCGCGAAGGAGCTCTCGCCGGGCTGCCGGCAGGCGAATCGGACGACGGTCCTGCTGCCGAACCCGGTTGCATCCCCTGTCAGGTCGAGGTCGATGTCGTACGAGGTCACGTCGAGGAGGGCGGCCCGCGCCGCCGCCTCCTCGCGGTAGAGGTTGCGCATGCCGGGACCCTAGGCTGCAGGTCATGCCTCTGGACGGCGAGTACGAGCCGAGCACCGAGAAGTGGGTCCGCGACCAGGTCGAGCTGATCGAGAGCTCGGGCGGGACCGAGGGCGTCGACATGCGCGGCATGCCGGTGGTGGTCCTGACCAACCGCGGGGCGAAGACCGGCAAGCTGCGTAAGACGCCGCTCATGCGCGTCGAGCACGGGGGCGCGTACGCGGTGGTGGCCTCGCAGGGCGGGGCGCCGGAGCACCCGTCCTGGCACTTCAACCTGCTCGCCGACCCGCGCGTCGAGCTGCAGGACGGGCCGGTCCGCAAGGACTACGTCGCCCGCGAGGTCAGCGGAGACGAGCGGGCCGAGTGGTGGAAGCGGGCGGTCGCGGCGTTCCCGCCGTACCGGGAGTACCAGTTCAAGACCCGCCGGACGATTCCGGTGTGGGTCCTAGACGCGACCGACGAGTGACGCCAGCCGCTGCGCGACCTCGTCCGCCTGCTCCTGCGTCGGCGCCTCGACCATCACCCGGACGACCGGCTCGGTGCCGGAGGGCCGCAGCAGCACGCGCCCGCTACCCGCGAGCTGCGCCTCCTCCGCCGCGACAGCAGCGAGGACGTCGTCGTCCGTCGCTCGCGTCCGCTCTGCCCGCACGTTGACCAGCACCTGCGGCAGGGTCTGCACGACCCCAGCCAGCTCAGCCAGCGTCGACCCCGTCGCCGCCATCCGGCCGAGCACCTGCAGGCCCGTCAGCAGGCCGTCCCCGGTGGTGGCGTAGTCGCCCAGCACGAGATGGCCGCTCTGCTCGCCGCCCAGCGAGAACCCGCCGGCCCGCATCGCTTCGAGGACGTAGCGGTCGCCGACAGCGGTCTGCACGACCTCGATCCCGCTGTCCTGCATGGCGTGCACGAAGCCGAGGTTGCTCATGACGGTCGCCACGACCGTGTCGTGGGCCAGCCTGCCGCGCGCCTTGAGGCCGACGGCGCACAGGGCGAGCACCTTGTCGCCGTCCACCACCGCGCCCGTCGCGTCGACCGCGAGGCAGCGGTCCGCGTCGCCGTCGTGCGCCAACCCGAGATCCGCGCCGTGCTCCACGACCGCAGCCTGCAGCGCGGCCAGGTGGGTCGCGCCGCAGTCATCGTTGATGTGCGCGCCGTCCCCGTCGCTGAAGATGGCGACGACCTCCGCGCCCGCCCGCCGGTACACCTGCGGCGCGATCCCCGACGCCGACCCCTGCGCGCAGTCCACGACGAGCTTCAGCCCGGTGGGCGCCGCCTCGAGCGTCGACAGCAGGTGCTCCTCGTACGCCCGGACGAGCTCCGGGTCGGAGCCCCGCCACGTCCCGACGGCGGTGCCCCGCGGTCGCTCCGCCACAGCACCGAGGACAGCCTCGATCGCGTCCTCCTCGTCGTCCGACAGCTTCAACCCGCCGGCCGCGAACAGCTTGAGCCCGTTGTCGGGCATCGGGTTGTGCGACGCCGAGATCACCAGTCCGACGTCCGCGGCACCGGTCGCGCAGACGTGCGCGACCGCGGGGGTGGGCACGACGCCCAGCAGCACGACGTCCAGACCGGCGGCAGTGAATCCCGCGGCCGCCGCGGCCTCGAGCATCGGGCCCGACGGCCGGGTGTCCCTCCCGATGACGGCGGTGCGTCCGCCGAGCACCTGCGCGGCCGCGAGCCCGACCTGCAGCGCGAGCTCGGGCGTGAGGACGTCGCCGTTTGCCAGTCCGCGTACACCGTCCGTGCCGAAAAGCCGTGCCATGTGCAGACCTCCAGACATGCCGCGAGGCGGCTCCCCGTGGGGAACCGCCTCGGCGGCGACGACTAGCGCTTGGAGTACTGGGGCGCCTTGCGGGCCTTCTTGAGGCCGTACTTCTTGCGCTCCTTGATCCGCGCGTCGCGGGTCAGGAAGCCGGCCTTCTTCAGCGCTGGGCGGTCGTCGATCTCGATGTCCTGCAGCGCGCGGGCGATGCCGAGGCGCAGCGCACCGGCCTGCCCCGAGATGCCGCCGCCGTGCAGGCGGGCGATGACGTCGTACTGCTCGGACTTCTCGAGCAGGACGAACGGCTCGTTGATGGCCTGCTGGTGCACCTTGTTCGGGAAGTACTCCTCGAGGGTGCGGCCGTTCAGCTTGTACTGCCCGGTGCCCGGGATGAGCCGGACGCGGACGACGGCCTCCTTGCGGCGGCCGACGGTGCGGGCGAGGTCAGGGGACGTCACTGTGCGACCTGCTTCAGCTCGAAGAGCACCGGCGCCTGCGCCTGGTGCGGGTGGGTGGGACCGGCGTAGACCTTGAGCTTCGACAGCATCTGCCGGCCCAGGGTGTTGTGCGGGAGCATGCCCTTGATCGCCTTCTCGATGATCCGCTCAGGGCGGGTCGCGAGGATCTCGGCGTACGGCGTGCTGGTGAGACCACCCGGGTAGCCGGAGTGCCGGTGCACCATCGACTGCGCGGCCTTGTTGCCGGTCATCGCGACCTTGGCGGCGTTGATGATGACGACGAAGTCGCCCGTGTCCAGGTGCGGCGCGTAGTAGACCTTGTGCTTGCCGCGCAGCAGGATCGCCGCCTGACTCGCGAGCCGGCCGAGGACGACGTCAGCGGCGTCGATGACGTGCCACTGCCGCGTGATGTCGGCGGGCTTGGGCGTGTACGTGCGCACGGGCTTGCTCTTCTTCCCTCGGGTGTGGTCTCGGCGCGGCGTCACGCGCTCGCGCAGCAGCCTGCCACGATACCCGAGCGGCCAGCGGCCCGGCAAAGCCGTCGGAAGCCGCCACCGTTCGTCCGCAGCGTCGTTGTTGGAGCCGTACCGCTGCGCGAGGGGTTCGTGCGGCGGTCTCAGGGGGTGAAGTGTCGTTCGTCCGTACGCGTGCCGTCGCGTGCCTGGCTGCGCTGGTGGCCATCGGCCTCGTGCTGCCGGCGTCGGCCGCGCCCACACCAGCGGCCGTGGCCGTCCCGTACGACGGCGACTTCCCGGACCCGCACGTGCTGCCGGTGGCCGACGGCTACGTCGCGTACTCGACCACGACAGCGGGGCGCAACCTGCGCGTCCTGCGCTCGACCGACCTGCGCACCTGGACGGTCGCGCCCGTCCCGGGGGCCGACGACGCGCTTCCCCAGCCGGCCGTCTGGTCGGCGCAGCGCGAGGGCGACGTGGGCAAGGAGACGTGGGCCCCGAGCGTCCTCGAGATCGGCGGACGGTACGTCGCCTACTACGCGGTGCTGTCCGACCAGAAGGGCGGGCGGTTCTGCATCTCGGCCGCCACCGCGCTCGCGCCGGAGGGTCCCTTCGTCGACACGAGCACCGCGCCGCTCGTGTGCGACCGCGACCCGCACGGCTCGATCGACCCGTACGCCTTCCGCGATCCGCGCACGTCGCGACTGCACCTGCTCTGGAAGAGCGAGGGGCTGCCCGGCGCCACGCCGCAGCGGCTGATGAGCCGCGAGCTCGCGGCGGACGGACTGTCGTTCGCTGCCGGCTCCGTCGCGTCGGAGCTGCTCCGGCCCGCCGAGCCGTGGGAGGCCGACGTCGTGGAGAACCCGGCGATGGTCCACTACCGCGGCGCGCTCTACCTGTTCTACTCGGGCAACCGGTGGGACTCGGCCGACTACGCCGAGGGGTGGGCCCGCTGCCGGACGCCGGCCGGCCCGTGCGTGCGCGGAAGCCGCGGGCCGCTGCTGGCCAGCTCGGGCAAGCGCCTCGGTCCTGCCGGCGCGTCGGCGTTCGTCGACACCGACGGACGACTGCGGCTGGCCTACCACTACTGGACGGCGCCGCACACGACGTACCCGCGCGGGGAGCGCCGGATGCGGATCGCGGCCGTGCGCGTGACCGCCACCGGCCTGACCGCGATCCCCTAGA
>JBHENF010000043.1:0-15298 GCA_046262175.1 Mycobacteriales bacterium | reverse complement strand
ATCTAGGCTGGTGCCGGTGACCACCGACCGCCGGGCGCTGCGCGACGTGGTCGACTCACCCGGCTTCCGCGGCCTCATGGCGGTCCGGCTGAGCGGGCAGTTCGCGGACGGGCTGTTTCAGGCCGCGCTGTTCTCGGCCGTCTTCTTCAACCCCGAGCGGGCCACGTCCGCCGGCCAGGCGGCCGCCGCGTTCGCCACGCTGCTGCTGCCGTACAGCGTCGTCGGGCCGTTCGCCGGCGTCTTCCTCGACCGGTGGCGCCGCCAGCGGGTGCTGGTCAACGCCAACCTCGGCCGCTCAGCGGTCATCGGAGTGTTCGCCCTGCTGCTCACCCTGCAGGGTCCGACGGCACCCGCGGTCGTCGCGCTCGCGCTGGTCGTGGTGAGCGCCAACCGGTTCGTGCTCTCCGGCCTGTCGGCGGCACTGCCGCACGTCGTCGAGGCCAAGCGCCTGGTCACCGCCAACTCCGTCAGCTCCACCCTCGGCGCCGGCGCGGCGGCGGCGGGCGGCGCCGCGGCGCTCGGCTTGCGCGCCGTCTTCGGCGACGACGACTCCGGCGCGGGCCGTACCAGCCTGGTGGCCGCCGCGCTGTACGTCGGCTCCGCCCTGCTCGCCCGCCGGCTCGGCCGCGACCAGCTCGGCCCCGAGCAGGTCCCGCGCGGCTCGCTCCGCGACGCGCTCGGCGGCGTCGTCCGCGGCGTCCTCGAGGGGGCGGCGCACGTACGGGAGCACGGGCAGGCCGGCCGCGCGCTCGGCGCCATCGCCGCGCACCGTTTCTTCTACGGCCTGTCCTTCGTGGCCACGCTGCTGCTCTACACCGAGCAGGGGGCGCTGCACCGAGGCTTCTCCGGGCTCGGCCAGGTCATCGTCGTCAGCGTCCTCGGCGGGCTGCTCGCCGCGCTCGTCACGCCGCGGGTCACCCGCCGGCTCGGCACGCAGCGCTGGATCACGGCGGTGTTCGCCGTCGCCGCGGTGGTCGAGGTCGCCTTCGGCGCGCCGTACACGCACGCGTTCTTCCTCGTTGCCGCCTTCTTCCTCGGCTTCGCCGCCCAGGCGTCGAAGATCTGCGTCGACACGCTGGTGCAGGAGGCCACCGAGGACGCCTTCCGCGGCCGGGTCTTCTCCTTCTACGACACGCTGTTCAACCTGAGCTTCGTCTCGGCGGCGCTGGCCTCGGCGTTCCTGCTGCCGCCCAACGGCAAGAGCTACCTCGTCATCGCCATCGTGGCGATCGGGTACGCGGTGACCGCGGCGACCTACGGGATCGCGAGCGCGCGCAAGGCGGCCGTCGAGCCGCCCGAGCCGGTGGTGGTCTAGCCGATCCCGAGCGTTCCGCCGCCCACGTCGAGCTGCAGCAGCGGGCTCGGGCTGACCAGCGGCGCCACCGGGACGGCGGACACCGACGGCAGCGGCAACGGCAGCGGCGTCGGCAGCAGCGACTGCACGGTCGTCACCACCTGCTGGACGGGGTCGGGCGAGCCGGACGGCGAGGGTCGCGGCGAGGGGCTGCGGGTCGGGCCGGGCGAGCTGCCGGGTCCGCTCGAGGGCGCGGGACCTGCGTCGGGCGTGCCGGTGCCCGGGTCGATGCCGAGCACGCCGCCGACGTCGACGGTCCCGTCGCTGGGCTCCGCCGCGAGCACCTGATCCGTGGGGGCGAGCACCGTGTCGAGCCCGGCGCTGACGTCGGCGACGTCGGCGCGCACGAGTGCCGCGACGACCCCCCAAGAGCCGCCGTCGGCGCGGTAGGTGCGGATCCGGTCGTACCGCGAGGCGGCGCTGCCGCCGCGGCCGGCCTCGGCGAGGAGCAGCCCGAGGGACCGCTCGCTCGCGGGCTGGCCGGCACGTTCATCAGCGGCGGCGGGACGGAAGGAGGCCGCGCGGACGACGGCGCTGCTGGAGACGGCATCGCGGTCGAGCCCGTCGGCGAGCTGGGTGAGCGCGACGTCGCTGTTGACCAGCGCCAGCGCGTACCGCTTCTCCCACCGGTCGCGGGTCAGCCCCAGCGCGGTGACCTGGCCGGGCGCACCGCCGTACGGCACCTGCACCTGCATGAGCGCCGGCACCGGGACCTGCGCGCGGCGGCCGGTGGCGCGGACGGTGGCACCCTTGCGGAAGGAGGCGATCCGCAGCAGCGGACCGCGCTCGACCCGGGCGAGCGTGCCGCGCGCCGAGCGCACGGTGGCCGCTCCCGCGTCGAGGTCGAGGTCGCCGGCCTTGCGCGCGTCGACCATGACCAGCCCCTTGCGCAGCCGCTCGCGGCGGCCGTCGAAGACCGACACGGCGGTGTCGGAGCCGAGCAGCACGACCCGGCCGGCGGTGACGAGCGAGGCCGAGCCGCCAGGGGCCGTGGTGACGGTGGCGCCCTTCGGCACCGTCGTGCCGTTGCCGGCGGCGCGGGTGGACCCGTCGGTCAGGGTGAGCGTGGTGGCGCGGGCGTCACGCAGCACCGTCGCCGCCTTCGCGACGTCGCTGCCGCAGGCGGACAGGCCGAGGGCGGCGAGCAGCGACCCGGCCGCGAGGACCGCGGTCGAGCGCCCGACTTGCCCGGCAGTGCCCGTTGTGCCCGTCATGCCCCCATGGTGCGTTCTGGAGCCGCGGATCGCCATGGCCCGAAGTGACTACTCGGCAGCAAGCGGCGGCGGGTTGAGCCCGTGCTCCGCCGCCCAGCCCAGCAGCGCTGCGACGGCCTCGTCGTGCGGCAGCGGCCCGTGCTCCAGCCGCAGCTCCAGCAGGTGGGCCAGCGCCTGCTTGACCAGCGGCCCTCCCGGGATGCCCAGAAGCTCCATCACCGCGTGCCCGTCGAGGTCCGGCCGGATCCTCGACAGCTCCTCCTGCTGGGCGAGCCGGGCGATGCGCTCCTCGAGGTCGTCGTACGACGCGGCGAGGGTCGCCGCCCGGCGCCGGTTGCGGGTGGTGCAGTCGGACCGGACGAGCGCGTGCAGCCGCTCGAGCTGGTCGCCGGCGTCGGTCACGTAACGGCGCACGGCCGAGTCGGTCCAGCCGGCCGAGCCGTACCCGTGGAAGCGCAGGTGCAGGTCGATGAGCCGGCAGACGGGCTCGACGACGTCCTTGCCGTACGTGAGGGCGCGCAGCCGCTTGCGGGCCATCTTCGCGCCGACGACCTCGTGGTGGTGGAACGAGACGCCGCCGCCCGGCTGGTGCCGGCGGGTCGGCGGCTTGCCGATGTCGTGCAGCACGGCGGCCAGTCGGAGCACCAGGTCGGGGCCGTCGGTCTCCAGGCGGATCGACCGCTCGAGCACCTGCAGGGTGTGCTCGTACACGTCCTTGTGCTGGTGGTGCTCGTCGATCTCGAGCCGCAGCGCGGGCAGCTCGGGCAGCACCCACGCGGCCAGGCCGGTGTCGACCAGCAGCTCGAGCCCGGCGCGTGGAGCGGCACCGAGGAGCAGGCGGCTGAGCTCCTCGCGCACCCGCTCGACGCTGATGATCTCCAGCCGGTCGGCCATCGCCGCCATGGCGGCGATCACGGACGGTTCCACGTGGAACACGAGCTGTGACGCGAACCGGGCGGCGCGCAGCATCCGCAGCGGGTCATCGTCGAAGGAGGCCTCCGGTCGGCCCGGGGTGCGCAGGACGCGGGCCGCCAGGTCGTCGATCCCGCCGTACAGGTCGACGAACGCCGACGGGTGCCGCCAGTCCGGCAGCGCCAGCGCCATCGCGTTGACGGTGAAGTCACGCCGCGACAGGTCCCCCTCGAGGGTGTCCCCGTACTTCACGACGGGGTTGCGCGAGGACGCGTCGTAGGCCTCTGCGCGGTAGGTCGTGACCTCCAGCTTGAAGCCGCGCTTGAGGATGCCGACGGTGCCGAACGCGATGCCGGTGTCCCACGTCTGCTCGGCCCAGCCCTCGACCAGCCGGAGCACCTGGTCCGGCCGGGCGTCGGTCGCGAGGTCGAGGTCGTCACCGAGGCGCCCCAGCAGCGCGTCGCGGACCGAGCCGCCGACGAGGTGCAGGGCATGACCGGCCGCCGCGAACCGCTCGCCGAGCTCGACCGCGACGGGGGAGACCCGGATCAGCTCGCGCACGGCGTTCTGCTGCACCTCGGTCAGAGCGGACACGACTGCGCAGCGTAGGTGGGTTGCCGGTGCCGGGGCGGGCTGTCACAGTCGTCGCACTGTGAGAAGCGCCCTGGACGTGCACCGCGAGCTGCTCGCGGCCGGGGTGGCGCACGAGATGGTGCGGGTGCGCGGCAGCGTGCTGTCGGCCGACGACCTGCCGCGCGGGCTCGGCGTCGATCCGGACGCGTGCGTCGCCGTGCGCTGCTACCTCGCCACCTATGACGACGGGCGCGAGCAGTTCGTCGCGGTGGCCGTGCGCGCGGGGGACACCGTGCACCCGGCCAGCCTCCTGACCGCCCTGCAGGCGTCGTCGATCCGCGCTGCCACGACGGCGGAGGTCAACGCGGTCACCGACTACGCCGCGCCCTTCGTGTGCCCCGTGGGACTGCCGCCGGACGTGCTGCTGCTCGCCGATGCCGGCCTCGGCAGTCGCGACGTGCTGTACACCGGGACCGGGGAGATGGGCGTCGCCCTGGGGATCCGCACGCGCGACCTGCTCGTCGCCGCCGGCGCCCGCGTCACCACGCTGACCGGCCGGCCCCTTGCTCCTGCCGAGCGGTCCGGCTGGGACCTCGGCGCGGGCCTCGGGCTGCCCGGCGCGCAGGTGATCGCGTTCGAGCAGCGACGGGCGCGCTGACACTCAGCCGTAGCCTCTCTCCGCCGTAGGCTGGCGACGTGGCCCCCACCCCGACCCCGCCGGCCCGGCGGCCGCTGCGCCGGGTGGACGAGACGAGCGCCGGCGGGCTCGTGCTCGACCGTCGCGGGCCGGAGGCGCGGGCCGCGCTGATCGGGCGGCTGGACCGGCGCGGGCGCCTGCTCTGGTCGCTGCCGAAAGGGCACGTCGAGCCCGGCGAGACCGAGCCCGAGACGGCCGTACGCGAAGTCGCCGAAGAGACCGGCATCCGCGGCACGGTCGTCGGCAAGCTCGGGACGATCGACTTCTGGTTCGTCGCCGACGGCCGGCGGATCCACAAGACGGTGCACCACTTCCTGCTGGTCGCGGACGACCCGGTCCGCGGGCTCGAGCTGTCGGACGAGGACGTCGAGGTGAGCGAGGTCGCGTGGGTGCCGCTGCCCGAGGTGTCCGCGCGGCTGGCGTACGCCGACGAGCGACGGCTCCTGGAGCGGGTCCCCGACCTGCTCGCCGAGACGGCCTGACGCGGCCGTGCGCCGGCTCCTCGCTGGGCTCGCGGTCCTCGTCGCGTGCGCCGCCACCCCCGCGCTCGCCGACGACCCGTCGCCCACCCCGAGTCCCGACGACGAGGCGCCCGCCGCCGTCCTGGTGACGAAGCTGGCCCCGCGCGCGCCCATGGACCAGGACGAGTTCTTCCAGGTCAAGGGCACCATCACCAACCGCGGCTCGCGACCGCTCGCCGACGTGCGGGTACGGCTGCGCCGCGGCGAGGTGATCAGGAGCCGCCCGGAGCTCGACCTCGCCGACCGCGAGCCACCCACGACCGGCACCCGGGTGGGCGTCTCGGTGCGGGCGGCGTCCGATGAGCTCGCGCCCGGGACGAGCACCACCTTCGACATCCGGATCCGCGTCTCGCTGCTGCGGCTCAGCCGCTCGCCCACGGCGATCGGCGTCTACCCGCTGCGCGTCGAGGTACGGGCTCGGGTGGGCGACGAGGGCACCAGCACGGTGGGGTCGGTCGCGACCTACGTGCCGTGGTTCCCGGACGGGCCGCCGAAGGGCCACACCCGGATCGCCTGGCTGTGGCCGCTGATCGACCAGCCGCGGCGGGGCCCGCGCGAGGTGGTGCTGGACCGGGCGCTGGAGCAGCAGGTGTCGCGCAACGGCCGGCTCGACACGCTGCTGCGTGCCGCGGCGGAGGGGCAGAAGGGCCGCTGCGACGACGCGGCGCAGGGGCCCGTGAACGCGGCGCCCCGGCCCGCGACGGTCGCGTGCCGCGGCGACAAGGTGCCGGTGACCTACGCGGTCGACCCGGACCTGCTGTTCGACGTGCGCGCGATGGCCGAGCAGCCGTACCAGCTGCGCGTCCGCGAGGACGAGGCGCGCGACATCGACGCCACGCAGGTGTTCAGCAGCTGGCTCGGCACGCTGCGCGAGGCGGTCGCCACCAGCAACGTCCTGGCCCTGCCGTACGCGGACCCCGATGTCGTGGCCTTGTCCCAGCCCGAGACGGGCCTCGGTGACGAGGTAGCCCGGCTGCGCGTCCTCGGCGAGAGCGAGACCGCCGCGATCACGCAGCGGTCGCCGCTGCGCAGCGTCGTGTGGCCGCCGAGCGGCCGTCTCACCCGGGCCGCGCTGGAGACGCTGAGCTCCGGCGGTGCGGCTGCCGCGGTGCTGGACCCGGTGGCGGTCGCCGGCCGCGACGAGGACAGCGGGCCCACGCCCGGCGCCCACGTCGGCCAGCTCGGGCAGGCGACGGGCGCCGCGGTCAACGGTCTGGTCGTCGACACCGGGCTGTCGCAGCTCGTCGACCGCGCGTACGACGACTACCCGGGTGCGCGGCTGGCCGAGCAGCGCTGGCTGGTCGAGACCGCCATGATCTCCGCGGAGCGGCCCTCGGTCTCCCGCACCCTCGTGGTCGCGCTCCCGCGCCGGAGCTCGGTCGTGGGGGCCGTCGGGTCCAACGTGCTCTACGACACCGGCCGGCTGCCGTGGCTGTGCGCGGTGCCGCTGGCGGACGTGGCGGTCGGGCAGGAGGCGTGCCCCGACGAGATCGCCGTGCCGCCGCGCGAGCAGGACCCGGCCGAGCTGGAGCGCCCGCTGACGCGCGATCTGCTGCTGTCCCCGCGCTTCCTGCGCAGCGTCGCGCGGGCCAGGGCGGACGCCGCACAGCTGACCGACCAGGTCCTCGAGCCCGGCGAGGAGGCGCGCCGCACGAGCGCACGGCTGCTCCGGGCCCGTGCCCGCACCGAGTCCAGCGCCTGGCGCGACGACCCCCGCGCAGGCGAGCGGCTGATGGGCCTGCTCGAGGACGACCTCGAGCAGCTGCGCGGGAAGGTGCACCTGCAGATCGGCAGCGGGACGGTGACGCTCACCAGCCGTACCGGCGCGATCTCCGTCAACGTGGTGAACGAGCTCGGTCAGCAGGTGCGGGTGGGCGTCCGCCTGGACACGGCCAACTCCGCGCGGCTGTCGCTCAAGGAGGTCCCGGTCGAGCTCATCCCGCCGGGGAGCAGCACGCAGATCAGCCTCAAGGTCACCAGCGCCACGTCGGGCAAGTTCGAGGTCAAGGCACGCCTGCTCGACCGCAGCGGCAACCCGTTCGGCGGCGAGCGGACACTGGTCGTGCGCAGCACGCAGTACGGCCGGGTGGCGCTGGCGGTCACGGGCGTCGCCGCCGGGGTGCTGCTGCTGGCCGTCGGCGTGCGGATCACCCGCCGCGCCCTGCGCAGATGAGCGACCTCGGCAGGTCCACCCGCAGCATGGCTGTCGGGACGATCGCCTCCCGCGGCACCGGCTTCCTGCGCAACGCGGCGCTCGCCGCGGTGCTGGGCGTGGAGGGCGTCGGCGCGATGTTCAACGTCGCCAACACGACGCCCAACATCGTGTACGAGCTGCTGCTCGGCGGCATCCTCACCAGCGTCCTGGTGCCGGTGCTGGTCCGTGCCGCGAAGGACGACGAGGACGGTGGCGAGGCCTACGCGCAGCGGCTGCTGACGCTGGTCGTGCTCGTGCTGTCCGTCGCCTCCGTGCTGCTCGTCCTGCTCGCGCCGGCGCTGGTCGACCTGTACGCGCACAACGAGAGCGCCGACGCCCGTCGGCTGGCCGTCGCGCTGTCGCGGTTCTTCCTGCCGCAGATGGTGTTCTACGGCGCCGGCGCCGTCATGGGCGCGGTGCTGAACACGCGCGGCCGGTTCGGGCCGCCGATGTGGGCGCCGGTGCTCAACAACCTGGTCGTCCTCGTCACCTGCGCGGTGTTCCTGCTGCTGCCCAGCGCGTCGACGCTGACGGCGCGCAGCATCACCGACGCGCAGGTCCTCGTCCTCGGGATCGGCACGACGCTCGGGATCGTCGCCCAGACGGTGGCGCTGGTCCCCGCGCTGCGCTCGGTCGGTTTCCGGTTCGCGGTCCGTGGCGGGTTCGCCCCGCTCAAGGGCATCGGCCGGCTCGCCCAGTGGGTGCTGCTCTACGTGGCCGCCAACCAGCTCGCGTACGTGGTGGTCGTCCGGCTGGCCAACGTCGAGCGGCTCAACGAGATGGGCCGGGGGTACGCGGCGTACGTCAACGCGTTCGTGCTCTGGCAGCTGCCGCATGCGGTCGTCGCCGTCAGCGTCATCACGGCGCTGCTGCCGCGGATGAGCCGGGCCGCGGCGGACGAGCGGCTGGGCGACCTGCGCGAGCAGCTGAACCGCGGGCTGCGGCTGACGGTGTCGGTGCTCGTGCCGGCGGCCGTGGCGTACCTCGTCCTCGGCCGCGTGCTGGCGACGGTCGTGTTCGGGCACCTGCGGACGTCGAACGACCAGGCCCAGTTCATCGGCCTGCTGCTCGCCGTGTTCGCGTTCGGGCTGGTGCCGTTCAGCGCGTACCAGCTGCAGCTGCGCGCCTTCTACGCGCTGCAGGACACCCGGACGCCGACGCTCATCAACCTGGGCGTCAACGCGACGCTGGTCGTGGTGGACGTGTCGTTGTACGCCGCGCTGCCGGATCGGTTCAAGGTGCTCGGGCTGGCGGCCGGGCACGCGTGCTCGTTCGTCGCGGGGCTGGCGATCTGCTCGCGCGTGCTGTCCCGGCGGATCGGCGGCCTGGACGGGTCGCTCGTGGTGCGCACCGGCGTGCGCTGCCTCGCCGCGGCCGTGCTGCCGGGGCTCGTGGCGGCGGCGGTCGTCGCGCTGGTGGTCCGGCTGCTCGGCGACGGGCAGGTCGGGTCGCTCGTCGCGCTGCTGCTCGGCGGCGCGGTGCTCGGCAGCGGCTACCTCGTGCTCGCCCGCCGGCTGCGGGTCGCCGAGCTGGACGAGCTGGCCGGCCCGGTGCTCGCCAAGCTCGGCCGCTCCTAGAGCGCCTAGCCCGGTCGGCTCAAGCCGTGCCCCGGTTCGGCCGACTCCGCAAGGGTGACCACTGACGATCGGGGCGACATCGTCCTGGGCTGGCTGACCAAGCTGGTCGTCGTCCTCGGCCTGCTCGGCATCGTCGGGTTCGACGGGGTCGCGCTCGTGCAGTCCCGGTTCCAGGCCGCGGACCGCGCCACCACCGCCGCCTCGGCCGCCGCCACCGACTTCGCGACGAGCAAGGACCCGCAGAAGGCGTACGACGCGGCCTTCGCCACCCTCGTCGACGGCGACACGATCGAGACGACGACCTTCACGGTCGGCACCGACGGCACGGTCACGCTGCGCCTGCACCACGCCACCACCACCCTGCTGCTGCACAAGGTCGGCCCGCTGAAGAAGTACGGCGACGCGGTCGGCACGGGGACGGCTCGACCCTCCTCGTGAGCCCGTCGTGACCTTCCGCCGCCGGGCGCTCGTCCCGCTGCTGCTCGCCGCCAGCCTGTCCGCCGGGCTCGCCGTCGCGAGCGCACCCGCCAGCGCCGCCGCCCCCGCCGTTACCGCTCCTGTGACCTCGCCTGTCACCTCGCCCGCTGACGATGCCGCCGCCAAGGCGCGCGCGCTCCGGCTCGAGGTCGACCGGCTGCGCGTCGAGGCCGAGCAGGCCGCGGAGGACTACGACGCGGCGTACGACCAGCTCGGCCGCGTCGTCAGCGCGCACCTGTCCGCGCAGCAGGCGCTGGACACCGCCGTCAGCACCGCCGACAGCCGCTCGGCCACCGCCGGCCGCCGGGTCCGCGCGCTGTACATGTCCGGCGGTGCCCCGGCGCTGTACGCGACCGTGCTGCAGGGCAGCGACATCGGCGACGTGCTCTCCCGGCTGCAGTCGGTCCGCCGCGTCGTCGGCGGCGACCGCACCGCCAGCCAGGCCGCCACGAAGGACGTCGTCGGCCGTACGAAGGCCGAGGCCGAGCTCGCCCGGATCGCCGCGACGCGGACCGCGCTGCAGGAGCAGGTCGCCGGCCGCGCCGACCGCGTCCGCGAGCTGCTGGCCCAGACCGACGCCCTGCTCGCGGAGGCGGACGAGCGCGTCCGCGTGCTGGCCGAGCAGCAGCGGCAGGCGGCCGAGGCTGCCGCCGCTCAGCGCGCCGCCGAGCGGCTCGCGCAGGCGCAGGCGGCGTGGCAGCAGACCGCCGAGGCCGCCGGTGCCGCCCCCGGCCCCGGCGCCTTCCCGGTCTTCGGCGCAGCTCCCGCCCCCACCGAGGCCGCAGGCCAGGCCATCGCGGAGGCCCTCACCCACGTCGGCAAGCCGTACCTGTGGGGCGCCACCGGACCCGGCGCCTTCGACTGCTCGGGGCTGACCCTCACGGCCTACCGCGCCGCCGGCCTCGGGCTGCCGCGCACCTCGCGCGAGCAGTGGTACGCCGGGCCGCACGTCGAGCTCGGCGCCCTGCAGCCGGGCGACCTGCTGTTCTGGGCCTCCGACCTGAGCAACCCTTCGACGATCCACCACGTCGCGATGTACCTCGGCAACGGTCAGATGGTCGCCGCGCCGCACGCCGGTGCGCAGGTGCGCGTCCAGCCGGTGTACCTCGACGGCTACCTCGGGGCCGTTCGCCCCGCAGTCGCCGTCTCCTGAACTCGCAGAAATAACAGCCCGGTCACGGGCAGGTCTCGACCGGGTCGCGTCGAAACACCCAGGGTCTGACCAGGCGACCTCCTCGAGGCGTCTGCTCCCGTATGCGCGTCGGTCGGAACGCCGAGTCCTGCCCCCCGACCTCATGACGCCTCCTTCGAGCACGCACCAGGGGCAGGAGCGGGGGACCCAGGTCCTTCGGCCGGTCTCTGGCACGTCCAGGGCACGGCCTCGGGGTGAAGCCGCGCGTGCTGCCGATGTCGGCAGAGCGCGGCCGGGCACCTTCCAGCCCGAACCCGACAGCTCACCTCGCAGGCGTACGGGAAGGAACGTCTGTGCCCAGCCCTGTCCGGCGCGTCCCCGCGCTGCTGCTCCTCCTGCTCTCCCTGTTCGGCTCGCTGCTCGTCGGCACCGCCAGCCCGGCCGCCGCCGCCTCTCCCGGCATCGCCGCCGTCCAGGAGGCGGCCCGGCACAACGGCGCGCCGTACGCCTACGGCGCCACCGGCCCGACCCGCTTCGACTGCAGCGGCTTCACCCGGTACGTGTTCAGCCGGTTCGGCAAGGCCTTGCCGCACAGCAGCTCCGCGCAGTACACCGCGCCGGGCGTCCTGCACATCGCCAAGACGTCGAAGCAGCCCGGCGACCTCATCTTCATCAGGAGCTCGTCCGGCAGCATCGGGCACGTCGGGATCTACGCCGGCAACGGCAGGATGTGGGACGAGACGAAGCCGGGCGACCGCGTCCGGCTCCGGGCCATCTACAGCACCAACTACGTGGTGGGCCGCGTCAGCTGAGCACCGTTCCGGCAGCCCGACCGTCGCCGTTAGAGTGGCGCGGCCGGGCTGCCGGCGTTCCGGGACCCGGGCAGGAGGACGCGTGACCTCGCCGTCACAGCCCTCGGTCCCCCTCCCGCCCGTCGCAGAAGCGGCGCCGACACCGACGCCGCGCATGCCGGCGCGCCCGGCCCTCGACCCGGGCGACCTGCTCGCGAGCCGGTACCGGCTCACGCAGGTCATCAGCGACGAGGACGGTCCGGCCCTGCTCTGGCGGGCGACGGACGAGGTCCTCGCCCGACCGGTCGCCGTCAAGGTGCTGCCGGCCAACGGTCGCGCCGGGCAGGCCGCGGCCGCGCCGTTCCTGGAGGCGGCCGGCCAGGCGAGCGGCCTGGCGCACCCCGGTCTGGCCCGCGTGTACGACGCCGCGCGAGAGGAGCGGCCCGCGCTGCGCTCGAGCCGGCTGGTCGACGTCGCGTACGTCATCAGCGAGTGGATCGACGGCCGCAGCGCGAGCGAGGTCCTGCGCACCGACGGGCCGTTGGAGCCGGCGCAGGCCGTGCGCATGGTGCAGCAGGCGGCCGAGGCGCTCGCGGCCGCGCACGCCCGCGGCCTGGGGCACGGCCGGATCCATCCCGGCAACCTGCTCATCGCCGCGGACGGTCGCGTCCGGCTGACCGACGCCGCCGTCGCCGCGGCCGCGCACCGCGCCCCGCTGCCGCCTCCCGGGCTTGACGGCGCACTCAGTGAGGCGGTCCAGGCAGCGGACACCCGCGACCTCGGCGCGCTGCTGTACGCGCTGCTCACCGCCCGCTGGCCGGCCGGGTCCACGCCGCAGCCGGGCGGCGGGCTCGCCGACGCGCCGCGTGCCGCCGCCGGGGTCTACGCCCCGCGGCAGGTGCGGGCCGGGGTACCGCGCAGCCTCGACACCCTCGTCGTGCGCGTCCTGGACCCGGGTCGCCAGCCGGCGCTGCCGGCGATCCGCACGCCGCTCGCACTCGCGTCCGCGCTCGACCAGGTCGACGTACGGGTTCCCGACACCGACCGCGCGGCGCCGGCCCGGCCGCGCCGCACCGTCCCGCGGTGGGTGTGGCGCGCGGTGCCCAAGCTGCTGGCCGTCGCCTTCCTCGCCGCCGTCGGCGTCACCTGCTATCAGCTGGGTCAGAACGTCGGCGAGCTGCCACGCCGGCCCGGCGCCCTGGACGCGCTCGTCGCGTCCACGCCGAGCCCCGAGGCCGGCGTGTCGGCCGGCACCCGCATCGACCTGCGCAAGGCGCCGGTGACGGTTCGCGACTTCGACCCCGGCTCGCGCGACGGGGCGGAGCAGTCGAGCAGCGTGCCCAACGCGTACGACGGCGACCTGTCCACGCTCTGGTCGACCGACGGCTACAACAGCGCGACCTTCGGCAACCTCAAGCCGGGGGTCGGCCTGCTCGTCGACCTCGGGACGCCGACCGCGCTGAGCGCCGTCCAGGTCGGCATGACCACCGGCGGCGCCGACATCGAGCTGCGGGCCGCCAACGCGCCCGGTCAGACCGCGGACGACTTTACGGTCACCACCCGCGTCCGCGGCGCCAAGCAGGTCGCGAAGCTGACGCCGAGCGCTCCGACGCCCTCGCGGTACTGGCTGGTCTGGTTCACCAAGCTTCCGAAGGCGGAGGACGGCAAGTTCCGGCTGGGCGTCGCCGAGCTCGTCTTCACCCGTACGGGCTGACCGCGCCGCTACGGTGCGCGCGTGATCGACGCGGCCGACACCGACGAGGAGGACCGCGCGCTGCTCGCCGCGCACGTCGCCGGCGACCGGCTCGCGTTCGGCCGGCTCGCCACCCGGCACAGGGGCCGGCTGTACGCGGTGGCGCTCCGGACGCTGTCCGACCGGGAGGACGCCGCCGACGCGCTGCAGGAGGCGCTGCTGTCGGCGTACCGCTCCGCCGGCTCGTACCGCGGCGACGCCCGGGTCACGACCTGGCTGCACCGGGTCGTCGTCAACGCCTGCCTCGACCGGGCTCGGCGCAACGCGGTACGGCGGACGGTTCCGCTGCCGGAGGACGGCGGACCGCCCGCCCAGCGCGACGCGCTGGAAGACCGCGAGACGGCGCTCGACGTCGAGGCCGCGCTCGCCGCGCTGCCGGAGGAGCAGCGGGCAGCGCTGGTGCTGGTCGACGTGCACGGGATGCCGGTGGCCGACGCGGCGCACGTGCTCGGTGTCCCGATCGGCACGGTGAAGAGCCGCTGCGCCCGCGGCCGGGCGCGGCTCGCGGTCTCGCTGGGCCACCTGCGGAACCGACCCGCGACACCGCCCGTCACAACCGGGGAAGGAGGCGAGCCGTGACGCCCGAGCAGCAGCACCTGGACCTGGACGCGCTCGCCGACGTCCTGGCGGGGGACGACGAGCCTGCGCACCTGGCCGACTGCGCGTCCTGCCGCGGCCGGCTGATCGAGCTGCGTACCGCGGACGAGCAGATCCGGGCCGAGCTGGCCGCGCTGCCGGACCCGCCGCTCCCGGAGGGGCTCGGCGCCCGGCTCGACGCGGCCTTCGCGGCGGAGCGGCCGAGCGTGACGACCCTGCCCGTACGCACCGCCCCCCGCCCGGGCCGCTGGCTGCCCGCGGCCGCCGCAGCCGTGCTGCTGCTGGGCGGCGCGACGTACGCGGCGACCCGCAGCGGCGGCGCGGCGCAGGACAGCGCCACGTCCGCCGCCGGGGACTCCGCCGGCCAGGCCGAGACCACGTCGAACCTGGTGCGCAACGACACCGGCACGGCGTACGACGACCGCGCGGCCCTGGCCGCCGCCGTCCCCCGCCTGCTCGCCGGCACCGCCCGCCTGACCGGCGCGTTGCCCCCGAGCGCCGCGGGCAGCGCGCAGGACAGCACCACCTTGTCGGCGCCGGCCGCGGACCCGCTGGCCCGGCTGCGCACGCCGCAGGGGCTGGCCGAGTGCCTGCTCGGGGTGCTCCCGCCGGACGACCCGTCCGTGCGTCCGCTGGCGCTGGACTACGGGAGCTTCCGCGGCCGCCCGGCGATGGTGCTGCTGCTGCCGAGCCCGCTGCCGAAGAAGGTCGACGCGTACGTCCTCGGCCCCGGTTGCTCGCGCGCCGACGCCCAGGTGCTCTTCTACACGGCCGTCGACGCGCCCTGATCCTCCGGCCGCGCCCGCGGCCGCGGCGGCACCGTCCACAGCACCGCACCGGCGACGGCGGCGACGTACGGAAGCAGCACGTGCAGGTCCAGCGAGACCGGGTCCATGCTCTGCTCCTGCAGGAACCCGAAGGCGACGCCGAGCACCCCGAGCAGCGCGCCGATCGCGCGCACGCGCGTCCCGAGCCGCCCGCGGCCGTCGGTGCCGGCCGCCTTGGTCGCCGCGCCACCGCAGACGACGCCGACGACGAACGGGCCGACGTACGAGAACACGGTCGCGCCGACGTACTCGCTCGCGACGAGGCCACCGACCAGCGCCACCGCGAAGGCGGCGAGGGCCGCCCGGACCATCCGCTCGAGCTCGCTCGGCGGTCGGCGCCTCGACGCCTGCGCGGGTCGTCCGCCACATGCTGCGCAGGCGGGCCCGGTGGCGTCCGCGCCGCACCTGGGTCGGTCGCACACCGGGCACCGGTCGACGGCGGGGCGGGACGGGTGCACGGCGCAGCGCTCGCGCAACCGGGTTGGTGCTGTCACGTCCGGCAGCGTGCCACGCTGCCTGCGGGCCCGACGGAATCCCCTCCCTACAGTGGCGGTTGCACCGACAAGATCCGACGAGGGAGCGCACGTGAGCGAGCAGGACGTCCGAGAAGCGATCGTCATCGGCTCCGGACCGGCTGGCTACACGGCCGCCATCTACCTGGCCCGTGCCCAGCTGAAGC
>JBHENF010000042.1:0-7942 GCA_046262175.1 Mycobacteriales bacterium | reverse complement strand
CGCTCTGCCAGGTGGCGACGCAATCGGCTCGCGCGGCCTGGACATGCATGTCGCCGGGCTGGTCAAGCTGGGTGCCACCATCGAGAGCGAGCACGGCTACCTCATCGCCCGAGCCCCGCGACTGACCGGTGCGCAGGTCTGGCTGGACTTCCCCAGCGTCGGTGCGACCGAGAACCTGCTCATGGCCAGCGTCCTCGCCGAGGGCACGACGACGATCGACAACGCCGCCCGCGAGCCCGAGATCGTCGACCTGTGCGAGTTCCTCATCGCGATGGGCGCGCGCATCGACGGGACCGGCACCAGCACGCTGGTCGTCGAGGGCGTGGACGTGCTGTCTCCGGTCGAGCACCGGACGCTGCCGGACCGGATCGTCGCCGGCACGTGGGCCATGGCCGCCGCCCTCACCCGAGGAGACGTCTTCGTACGGGGTGGGCGCGCCGACCACCTGGAGGTCCCGCTCGACAAGCTCGCGGCCGCCGGTGCACGGGTCGAGTCGGGGCCGGATGGGTTCCGCGTCCGGATGGACGACCGGCCGCGCGCGGTCGACGTCGTCACGCTCCCGTACCCCGGCTTCCCGACCGACCTCCAGCCGATGGTGCTCGCGCTGAACTCCGTCGCGGACGGCACCGCGATGGTGACGGAGAACGTCTTCGAGGCGCGCTGGATGTTCGTCAACGAGCTGACCCGTCTGGGCGCGGACGTGCGCACCGATGGTCACCACGCCGTCGTGCGCGGCAAGGAGCGGCTCTCCGGTGCGCCGGTGAAGGCGCACGACATCCGCGCCGGCGCAGCGCTCGTGCTCGCCGGGCTGGTCGCGGACGGCGTCACGGAGGTGGGCGACGTCCACCACGTCGACCGCGGGTACGAGGGCTTCGTCGAGCAGCTGTGCCTGCTCGGCGCGGAGGTGCGGCGCGAGGCCGCCGAGGAGGAGCTCCCCTTCTAGGGACTGCGCACCAGGACGCGTGCGCGTCCCGCGTCGGGACGGAAGACCAGCACCGCGTACGCACCGTCGGTGTCGGTGACGGTGCCGCGGATGCCGGCCGTACGCAGCACCTCGCGCAGCATCTCTGCGTCCTCGCGGGTACGCACGACGGTGACCGGCTCGAGCAGGCCGTAGTCGGGCCGTTCCTTCGCAGCCCCTGCCGCCGCCGGAGGCGCAACGCGGTGGTCGGTCGAGAACACCCAGCGGCAGATCAGGATGAGGACGCCGAGCGCCGCCAGGGCGATCAAGGGTCCCTCGAGGTAGTGGTAGCTCGACACCAGCACGCGGTCAGTCTGCCCCTGCGCCGACAGGCGCGCGAGCCGGGGTCGGCGCGCCTCCCGCGTGTGTCAGCGGATCCGTGCTGAGACTGCGGAACCGGACGCGCTGTCCCTGCGTCCTTCCCAGGGGAACCGGGGGAGAGACATGACCGAGCTCGTCGTCGACGAAGTCGAGCGCGGCCAGCTGCTGCAGCTGGCGGGACGGCTCGACGTGCATGCGGCCGCGGATGTCCGACTGGTCCTTGCCGACGCCGTGGAGACGGGTACCGGCGACCTCGTCATCGACCTCGCCGCCCTGGAAGCACTGGACGCCACCGGTCTCGGCGTCCTCGTGGGAGCGCACCGCCGCGCCGACCGGGCCGGCCGGACGCTCGTGCTGCGCGACATGACAGCGCCGGTGCGCCGCGTGCTGTCGGTGACCCGGCTCGACCGGGTGCTGCACACGCGGACCACCGACGCCGCCTGAGTGCGCAACGTCACCGCCACCGGCTGATCGCCCCGCTCTACGATCGAGGTCCACGATCGAGGGGCAGACATGACCGAGCAGGTGCAGTCGATCGGCTCCGAGGTCCCGGGGGCCGATCAGGCGCCGCGGCCCACGCGCGACAAGCCCTGGGTCATGCGCACCTACGCCGGCCACTCGTCCGCGACGAAGAGCAACGAGCTGTACCGGACCAACCTCGCGAAGGGGCAGACCGGTCTGTCGGTCGCCTTCGACCTGCCGACGCAGACGGGCTACGACCCTGACAGCGAGCTGGCGAAGGGCGAGGTCGGCAAGGTCGGCGTCCCGGTCACCCATCTCGGCGACATGCGGGCGCTGTTCGACGGCATCCCGCTCGAGACGATGAACACCTCGATGACCATCAACGCCACCGCGATGTGGCTGCTCGCGCTCTACCAGGTCGTGGCCGAGGAGCAGGGCGCGGACCCGAAGCAGCTCGGCGGCACGACGCAGAACGACATCATCAAGGAGTACCTCTCCCGCGGGACGTACGTGTTCCCGCCTGGGCCGTCGCTGCGGCTGATCACCGACATGGTGGCCTACACCGTCACCGAGATCCCCAAGTGGAACCCCATCAACATCTGCAGCTACCACCTGCAGGAGGCCGGGGCCACCCCCGTCCAGGAGATCGCGTACTCCCTGACGACGGCCATCGCGGTGCTCGACGCGGTCAAGGCGGCCGGCCAGGTGCCGGAGGAGCGGTTCGGCGAGGTCTGCGCCCGCATCTCGTTCTTCGTCAACGCCGGCGTCCGGTTCGTCGAGGAGATGTGCAAGATGCGCGCCTTCGGGCGGCTGTGGGACACCCTGCTCCAGGAGCGCTACGGCGTGCAGGACCCGAAGCACCGCAGGTTCCGGTACGGCGTGCAGGTCAACTCGCTCGGCCTGACCGAGGCCCAGCCGGAGAACAACGTCCAGCGCATCGTGCTCGAGATGCTCGGGGTCACGCTGTCGAAGGACGCCCGCGCGCGCGCCGTCCAGCTGCCCGCGTGGAACGAGGCGCTCGGTCTGCCGCGGCCGTGGGACCAGCAGTGGTCGCTGCGGCTGCAGCAGGTCCTGGCGTACGAGACGGACCTGCTGGAGTACGACGACCTGTTCGCGGGCTCCGTGGTCGTCGAGGGCAAGGTGTCGTCGCTGATCACTGAGGTGCAGGCCGAGGTGGACCGCGTGCAGGCGATGGGCGGTGCCGTCGCGGCTGTCGAGTCGGGCTACATGAAGAGCGCGCTGGTCGCGTCGCACGCCGAGCGCCGCCGCCGCATCGAGGCCGGCGAGGACGTCGTGGTCGGCGTCAACAAGTTCACGACGACCGAGCCGAACCCGCTCACCAGTGACGTCGAGGGCTCGATCATGGTCGTCGACCCCGAGGTCGAGCAGCACGCGATCGACGCGGTGCAGGAGTGGCGAGCCGGTCGCGACTCGGTCGCCGTGGACGAGGCACTGCGGGCGCTGCGCGACGCCGCGAAGACGGACGAGAACCTCATGGCCGCGACCCTCGCCTGCGCCCGCGCCGGCGCCACGACCGGCGAGTGGGCCGGGGCGCTGCGCGAGGTGTTCGGCGAGTACCGCGCGCCCACCGGCGTCTCCGGGGCGATGGCCTCGGGTGAGGCTGGTTCGGCGATCGCCGCTGTGCGTGAGGAGGTGCGCGCCGCGGGCGCGGACCTCGGCGTGCGACTGCGCTTCCTCGTCGGCAAGCCAGGACTGGACGGGCACAGCAACGGCGCAGAGCAGATCGCGGTGCGCGCCCGCGACGTCGGCTTCGAGGTCGTCTACCAGGGCATCCGCCTGACGCCGGCGCAGATCGTGGCCGCGGCGGTCGAGGAAGACGTCCACGTGATCGGGCTGTCGATCCTGTCGGGCTCGCACATGGAGGCCGTGCCGGCCGTGCTGGCCGGGCTGCGCGAGGCCGGTGTCGGCGACGTCCCCGTCGTCGTGGGCGGCATCATCCCGGACGCGGACGCCGCGAAGCTGCGCGACCAGGGCGTCGCCCGCGTGTTCACGCCGAAGGACTACGAGCTCACCGAGATCATGCGCGAGGTCGTGCAGGTGATCCGCGAGGCCAACGGCCTGAGCTGAGGGCGGCCCGGTCCGCCGGCATCGCGCCACCGGACCGGACCGCGGGAGGTCAGACCCGGGTCTCGCTGGGCAGCTCGATCGAGACCGCCTGCTGAGTCGGGATGCTGGACACCCCGAGCTGGGTGAACAGGCTCAGGTCGTCCTGGACACCCCAGTGCTCGGCGCACCGCCCGTCCACGACGCGCACCACGTCGATGACGGTGATGTCGATCGGCCGGCCGCTGGCCGGTGCGCCGAGGAACGAGCCGGTGTTCGTGCCGGTCAACCGCACGACCGCGCAGCCGGTGTCACCCTGCTCGAGGTAGCGCTCGATCGCCATCGTCAGGTCGGGGAAGCCCTCGCGGTACATGCCCATCAGCGCCTTGAGGCCGGGCAGGCCGGTCGGTACGCCGGGCGGCAGTGCGGCGTGCTCGATGTAGTCCGCGTTGATGACCGCGTCGAGGTCGTTCAGGTCGCCGCCCGCGCTCATGGCGGCGTACGCGCGGCGGAACTTGTCCTCGTGCTGCTGCGGCGGCGTGATGCCGGCGATCACGATCTCGGTCTCGACCACCTCGACGATGCGAGCACCGGAGCTGTCAGCCGCGCCGGCACGAAGCTGATCGGCGGCAGGCCGGCTGTGCTCGAGTGCGGCCCGGCTGCTCCAGGTCGTCGCGCCCACGGCGGTGCCGGTCGTACGATTCACGAGCAGGACGCCGCCGCAGAAGCCCTCCTGCCCCCGCAACCCCGGCAGCACCTCGCTCCGGAAGCTTCCGACTGCGTCGTCGAGCCGGCCGGGCGGGACGGCCAGCCGCGTCGTCCTGTTCCAGTAGCCGGGCCGTGCCGGCTGCAGCCGCTCGATGACCGCCACCTCGAACTCCTCCGGGCGCACCTCTCCGCCGAGGATGCGCCCGATCTCGCCGCGGACCGGGGCCAGCGGCGCGGCGCTCGCGGCGCGGGCTGCGTCGGACTCCCAGGCTGTGGTGACCGCGACGCGGCCCTTGTCCCTGTTGACGAACATCGCCAGGCCGCAGCTGCCCGGCTGCTGGCGCACCAGCGGCTCCACCGTTCCCTTGACGAACGCGATGACCTGGTCGATGCGGCCAGGATCGCCGTCGACCGTCACGACTCGTGCGTACACGTGCACCACCCCCTGGGGCGCTCCCCAACGGCTCGCCCGCGGCACCGACCCTGTTCTGCTGCTCGGCAACGTGCAACCCCCCAGCCGGGCTGGCCCGGGCGGTTGGGAACCCACGCGGACGGCCCGAAGCGGACAGCTGGCCGGTCGCTGCCGGGCCTGGTCGAGCGGCAGGAACCCGCCGGCCTGCGTCGAATACGGCACCCGTGCCGGCGTCTGTCGGCCGAGGGGGAGCTCCGATGACCGTCCGACCTGTCCGCCGTTCCGCCGTCGCTCTGTCGGCCGTCGTCGCGGCCCTCGCACTGGCGGCGACGTCGCCCCTGCCGAGCGGCTCGGCGGCTTCGCCGCTGATCGCGGGGCCAGTCCCCGCCGGAACGGTGCTGCACGACGAGCACGAGCTGCCGGACGTCGTCCCGCCCGCCGACATCGCCGATCGGGACACGGTGTCCGACCAGCTCGGGTACGCCAGGCAGGCGGCGTCGTTGCCGGTCGTGGAGCCGGGCCGGGCGTGGAAGAACGTCGGCCCGTACGGGCAGGACGACCCGCTCACCTATCCCACGGGCGCGCTCCGCTTCGCCCGCGGCGCCGGGATGGGCGCGGCTGCGGCGGTCGACCCCCGCGACCCCAGCGGCGACACCGTCTACATCGGCACGATGGGCGGCCTGTGGCGCAGCACGGACGCGGGCAAGACCTACACCGTTCTGGGTGACGGCACCTTCGCCCGCTCTGCGATCGGCGCGGTCGCCCTGGATCCGCTGCACCCGGACGACGTCTACGCGGGGACCGGCATCAGCTACCTGACGCTGTCCGGCGACGCGCCTGGCACGGGCGTCTACGTCAGCCACGACGGCGGGAAGACGTGGTCGCGTCCGGCCAGCAACATCAAGGGCTACGGCGTGAACGCCATCACGCCGACCGCCACGGGCGTCTTCGTGGGCACGAGCAACGGCCTGTACGTGACGACCGACCGCGGCGCGTCGTTCCGGCGCGTTGCGTTGCCGACCAACGCCGCGCACACCGCCCCCGCGACCGGCGCCTACGCGAACTGGGTCAGCTCCGTCGTGGTCGAGCCGAGCCGCCGGCGCTCGGTCACCGTCGCTGTCGGCCTCGCCTACGGCAAGCGGCTCGGCCCGGACGGAAAGCCGCTGTCGCCGGGCAACGGCCTGTACCGCAGCGCCGTCGGCGCGGCGGGCGCCTTCACGTACCTCGCCGGCAGCCGTGGCCTGACCAACCCCGAGGCGACAAACGACCCGATCGGCCGCACCTCGTTGGCGTACGGCAGCAGCGCGGACCACCCGGTGCTGTGGGCCCTGGTGCAGGACGCCGGCCTGCTCAACAAGCAGCAGCCGGCCGGCGCGGACATCGTGGGCACGACCACAGGCCGCAGTCTCAACGCGACGGGCACGCTGCTCAACGGGCTGTACCGGTCCGACGACGACGGCGCGACGTGGACCCTGAAGGCCACCCCCGCCTCCCTCACCCCGACCCCGAACGAGGGCCTCGGCTTCTACCCGGCCCTGGGCTACGGCATCGGCGTGCAGGCGTTCTACAACAACTGGATCGCCGTCGACCCGCGCGACGACAGCAACGTCTTCTTCGGCCTCGAGGAGGTGTTCCAGTCGGTCGCGAACACCGGCGCGCAGCCCGGCCTCGGCCAGTTCGAGATCGTGCAGAAGTACTGGGACGTCTGCGGCGCCTCGACGTACCTCGAGAACGTGTACGCCGGCACGGCCTGCCCCAGCCAGACCCCCGTCTACGGCGGGCCGGCCACCCACCCCGACCAGCACGTCGGCGTCATCGCCCGCACGCCGAAGGGCATCCGGCTCTACACCGGCAACGACGGCGGCTTCTTCCGCCAGGACAGCCACCCGGTGCGCAGCGGCCGCGACGGCTTCGACCAGGACACGTGGCAGGACATGAACCGGCTCGCCTCCGTGCAGCCGTACCGCGTCGCGCGCAAGCCCGACGGGGAGTACATCACCGCGCTGCAGGACAACGGCGGCGGCTTCTTCAAGGAGGGCGGGACCAACACGCTGGTGACCAGCGGCGACGGCGTGTTCGCGCTCGCGACCAGCAACCCGGACACCTGGTACCTCTCCGCCCAGGGTGCGATCCTCTGGATCACCCAGGACCACGGCAAGACGATCCGGGACCTGCAGCCCGACCTCGTCGCGCCGCAGTTCACCAGCCCGATCGTCATGGACCCGACTGATGAGAACCACCTCGTGGCGGCGGCGCAGGACGTCCAGGAGACGGTGCTGGGACCGAAGACGACGACCACGCTGGACCCCGTGCTGTACACCGTCGTCGCGACCGACTGGGCGTCGTCGTTCGACGCAGGCGCGAGCCCGTACAAGACCGCGGCCGGCGCTGTCGCCAAGTGGACGTCACAGGCCCTCGACGTGCGGGGCGCGGCCGTCTACAACGCGATGTGCGCGCTGTGCCGCAACGCCCTCGGCGACCCCACGCTGATCCACACGACGGTCTCGACCAACGTGGGCAAGGCGGGGTGCACGCCGAAGAAGGCCAGTGCCGACTGCTGGCACACCGCGGCCGGGAAGGGACTGCCGCACGTGGCGATCCAGGCGGTCGCGATCGACCCGACCGACGTGAAGACGGTCTACGTCACGCTCAACGAGAACAGCAACATCGGGTACGACAAGAAGGTCGTCGGCGGGCAGCGCGTCATGGTCAGCCACGACGCCGGCGAGCACTTCACCGACCTGACGGGGAACCTGCCCCGCAGCAACGCGCGGGACGTGCTCCTGCGCAACGGGCAGCTCATCGTCGCGACCGACAACGGCGTCTTCACCGCGCCGCGCGCCGGTGGTCGCTGGTCCAGGCTGGGCACGGGCCTGCCTGCCGTGCGCATCTACGACCTGTCGCTGGACAAGAGCGGCCGGCACCTGACGATCGCCGCGTACGGCCGTGGCGTCTGGGACCTCGACTTCGGCGCTAAGGCGGTCACGAGCTCGGCAGGTGCCGGGACCGGCGGG
>JBHENF010000041.1:0-10681 GCA_046262175.1 Mycobacteriales bacterium | reverse complement strand
TCCTGCCAGGATGAGCGCCATGACGTCGCTGCTGCCGGGGCCGGTCGGCATCTGGACCGGGGCGCTCGACGCGCTGGAGGTGCCGGCCGCGCGGGAGCAGGTCGCGCAGCTGGACGCGCAGGGTTGGGACGCGCTGTGGTTCGGCGAGGCGTACGGACGCGAGGCCTTCACCGCCGCGCACACCTACCTCGGCGCGAGCGAGCGGATGGCCGTCGCCAGCGGCATCGCCAGCATCTACGGCCGCGACGCCGTGGCCGCCAACGCGGCCGCGCGGACGCTGGAGGCGGCCTATCCGGGGCGCTTCGTGCTCGGTCTCGGCGTCAGCCACGCGCCGCTCGTCGAGCGGATGCGCGGGCACGCGTACGGCAAGCCGCTCACGGCGATGCGCGAGTACCTCGACGCGCTCGACGCGGCCCCGTACCTTGCAGCCGGCGGCGCGACACCTCCGCCGCGGGTGCTGGCGGCGCTCGGCCCCGCGATGCTCGCGCTGTCCCGCGATCGGGCGCAAGGCGCGCACCCGTACCTCGTCACACCCGAGCACACCGCGTCTGCGCGCGAGGTGCTCGGCGACGGGCCGCTTCTCGCGGTCGAGCAGGCCGTCGTTCTCAGCGACGACCTGGAGGTCGTCAAGCGGCGCGCGCACTGGCACCTGGAGATCTACACCGGCCTGCCGAACTACCGGAACAGCTGGCTGCGCCAGGGCTTCTCCGAGGACGACCTCGTGCGCGGCGGCAGCGACCGGCTGAAGTCCGCCCTCGTGGTCGGCGGCGACGAGCAGGTCGTCCTCGACCGCGTCCGCGCGCACCTCGATGCCGGCGCCGACCACGTCTGCCTGCAGCTGCTCGGCGACGACCCGTTCAGCGTGCCGACCGAGGACTGGGCCCGACTGGCCCCTGCGATGGCGTCGCTGCGCTAGGGATCAGCGGCGCGAACAGGTCGCCGTGGTCGGCGATCCGCTGTGGCAGGTCCTTCATCTCGACCAGCAGGGGCCGCGGGTCGCCCGTGCGCACGACGTCCTCGACCTCGTCCCACGTCAGCGGCGCCGAGACGTACGGCCGCGCGAGCCCGCGCACCGACCAGGGCGCCACCGTGGACTTACCGGCGTCGTTCTGGCTCCAGTCGACCAGCACCCGGCCGGCGCGCAGCGACTTCGTCATCCGGTCGACGACGAGGTCGGGGTGGCGCGCCGTGAGGGTGCGCGCGAGCTGGCGCGCGACGCCCTTCGTGTCCTCGTACGTGACACCGCTGGTCGGGACCAGCAGGTGCAGCCCCTTGCCTCCGGAGGTCTTCACGTACGAGGGCCCGCCGAGCTCCTCGCGCAGCAGCAGCGCGACCCGGCACGCCTGCAGCATCCCCGCCGGCAGCCCCGGGTCGAGGTCGAGCACCATCGCCGTCGGCCGGTCCAGGGCGTGCACGTGGCCGAGGAACGGGTGCAGCTCGATGGTGGTGAGGTTGACCGCCCACACCAGTGACGCGAGGTCGTCGACGATGGCGGCCTCGAAGGTCTTGCCGGTCCGCTCGTACGACAGCGTGACGGTGCGGACCCAGGCCGGGTGCGGCGGCGTCCGCGTCTGGAAGAAGTGCTTGCCGGTGACGCCGTTCGGGAATCGGTGCAGCGTCACCGGCCGCGCGACGAGGTGCGGCAGCAGCAGCGGGGCAACCTCCAGGTAGTGCTCGAGCAGCTCGGCCTTGGTGGTACCGGTCTCCGGCCACAGCACCCGGTCCAGCGACGACACCTGGACGACGCGACCGTCGACCTCGACGTTCACGTCAGCTGCTCGACCGTGCACGAGCGCGGGTCGCGGTCGAGCCGCCACCGCACGCACCGGCCGGGGTGCCGGAACTTCCAACCCTCGACGTGGTCGTACGACACCTCGGCGACCCGCTCCGGCCGTACCGGCAGCCAGTCCTGCGTCATGCCCGGTACCCAGCGGCCGCCGGTGCCCTTGAGCCGACCCAGCGCGCCGCCCTCGACGCCGAACCCCTGCTCCCACGGGTGCCCCTGCAGCGACGTGACCAGCGGCGCGAGCTCGGCGCGGACCTCCTGCCGCAACGCCTTCGCCAGCGACGCCGCCACGCCCACGTGACGCAGCACGTCACCGTCCCAGCAGCCGAGCAGCATCGATCCGACACCGCCGTCGGCGTGCACCCGTACCCCGCCGACGACGCAGTCGGCCGTCCGCAGGTGCTTCACCTTCACCATCGCGCGCCGGCCCGGCTCGTACAGCAGCCCGTCGTCCTTCACCATCACGCCGTCGATACCCGAGCCGCTCGGCGCGGTGAGCCAGCCGGCCGCCTCGGCGGCGTCCCGCGTCGTGGTCGTCAGCTGGGCCTGCGTACCCGCGACGAGCTGCTCGAGCCGGCTGCGCCGCTGGACGAACGGCGTGCGCTGCAGGTCCTCGTCCCCGACCGCGAGCACGTCGAACGCCACGTACGTCGCCGGCGTCTGCTCGGCGAGCAGCGCGACCCGCGACGCAGCCGGGTGCAGCCGCGCCATCAGCGGCACGAAGCCGGCCGCTGACACGAGCTCGCCGTCGAGCACCACGTCGCCGAGAGGTGCGAGGGCGTCGACGACCTCGGGGAAGTACCGCGTCAGCGGCCGCTCGTTGCGGCTGTGCAGGTCGCCGCCGAACGACAGGCACCGGAAGCCGTCCCACTTCGGCTCGTACGACAGGTCATCGCCCTCCGGCAGCGTTCGCGCGAGCTGCGCGAGCATCGGCTCGATCGGCGGAACGACGGCGGCCACGGTCTCGGGCTACCCCGGTACGGTCGGCCCATGGCCGCGCCCACGCTCGAGGAGCGGTATCGGCGAGCCGAGCAGAAGCTCGAGGTGGGGAAGGTGCGGCGGGTCCGGCGTACACCGGCTGTCGTCGTCGGCATCATCGGCGCGCTGACCCTCGCCGTCGGGCTCACGGCCGCGACCGATCTGCGCCGGCTGCAGAGCCCGCGCGGGGCGTCCCTCGCGTGGACGGAGTCGGCGGTGTTCGGCGACTGCCGGGCGTTCGTCGCGCTGTCCCGGCCGGTCGACCCGACGACGGAGCGGCGGACGGAGTCGCAGCTGTGCCGGGCGCTGCGGACTCGGACCGCGGACGCGCGGGCGAGCTCGACGCGCATCCGCATCACCGGGCTCCGCGTGCAGCAGCAGAACGACACGGCGACGGCGGTCGTACGGGTGGTCCGGCCGAACGGCGCGGTCGACGCCCGGCTGTCCCTGGTGCGCGAGGGTGACGACTGGCGGGTGCTGCGCGACGCCACCGCCTGCGACGCCGTGGGCTGTCCCTAGCGCGCGCCTGCCTGCAGGTAGGACCAGGCCCAGCCGGGGGTCGTGGCGTAGTCGTACGCGGACACGCCGAGCGCGCCCTCGTTGCGGGCGGCGGAGGTGAAGCGCGTGTAGTCGGTGGCCGTCGAGCTGCCGGCCAGCCCGCCCGCGTACGCCACCGGGACGCGCGCCTGCAGGTGGTTGCGGATCCGGCGGATGTCCTCGGTGGTGGAGGTGGCGGCGTTCCGCCAGGTCGGGTACCGCGTGTACGCCGTGTAGTAGCCCATCGGGATCCAGACGTCGTACGCCGGCTTCAGCGCCGCCCACGGGAAAGACCCGCCCCAGTAGCCCGGGTGCACGATCTCGGTCAGCACCGGCGGGAGCACGATCGCTGCGAGCGGCAGCCAGGTCCGGGCACGTGCCTTGCGGGTGAGGTCGACGAGCCGCGCGTTGCGGGTGGCGACCGGCACGTCGTTGTCCTCGATGTCGAGGCCGATCGCGTCGAAGTGCTGGCCGTTCACCTTGAACTGCAGCATCGCGTCCAGGTGCGTCCAGTCCGCCGCCGGGCTGTCGAACGTCGGCAGGTACCAGCCGACGACGCGGATGCCGCGGGCGTGCGCGGCGAGCAGGATCTGCCCGACGCGGTCGCGCGAGAGCATCGCGTACGGCGTCCTCGTCGACTGCTTCGCACCCTGCAGGTAGATCGTCTTCACGCCGCGCTGCGCCATGAACGAGACGGTGCGCGCGGTGACGCTGGGGCTGCTCGTCAGCTCGCGCGCGAAGTCGTACCCGTCCACCCACGTGCCGAGGCCGGTGAAGCTGCGCAGGTCGGCGCGTCCCGTCGGGGGCGCCACCTCCGCGTGCGCCGGTGGCGCCAGCAGGGGCAGGAGGAGCAGCAGTGGGGCGAGCAGGAAGCGGCGCATCACGCCAGGATGCGCTGTTGTGCCCGTTCTGTCAGCGACATCAGGGCAGCGATCCCACGGGCGCCACCGGCAGGCCCGTCCGGTGGCAGACCCAGAACGGGTCCGGCCCGAGGTCCGGCTCGACGAACAGCGGGTGGTCCCGGTGCTCAGGGCATCGCGGCCACAGCGGGTCGACCGGGTGCACGGCCTCCTGGAGGTCCTGCGCGAGCAGGCAGAGCAGGTACGGCGCGCCGGCCGGCCACTCCTGCAGCCACCAGCGGCGACCCTCGACGGCGGCGTCGAGCAGGGCCGCGTGCCTGCCGGCATCAGGCAGGAGCACCGCCCTCGCCTCGTCCAGGGTCACCTGTCCGACGCTAGCGCCGCCGCTACGGGCGCAGCCCGGCCAGGCAGAGCTCGAGGTGCCGGCGCCAGTCGAGCGCGACGTCCGTGGACGGCGTCTCCCGCACCCCTCGTACGGCCACCAGGATCCCGATGAGGTCGCCCAGCCGCACGTCGTCCCGGCAGGTGCCTGCGCGCTGGGCGTCGCGGATGAGCGCCTCCATCCGGTCGTGCAGTGCCGACCGGCTGGGCTGCGCGGCCGACGAGCTCCACAGCCGGAGCGGGCAGCCCCGCGGGGTCGCCTGCACGTCGCCGACCGTGCGCAGGAACCAGGCGAGCCCGCTGCCGGCGGGCAGGGCGAGCGCCTCGTCGGCGGTGCGGCTGTAGTCCTCGAGCAGATCCACGAGCAGCGTGTCGAGCAGCGCCTCGCGGTGCGGGAAGTTCCGGTACAGCGTGGCGACGCCGACCCCCGCCCGCCGGGCCACGTCGTCGAGGCTCGCCGTCAGGCCGTGCTCGTGGAAGACCTCGGCGGCTGCGGCGAGCAGCCGCTCGCGGTTCGCCAGGGCGTCCCGCCGGAGCGGCCGGGCGGTCGTCAACGGCTGCTCACGACGGAGCCGGCCGCGACGACCGCGAGCTCGGGGTGCCGGACGTCGCGGGGCAGGTCGACGGGCTCGGGAATCCGGCGCACCGGGACGAGCAGGGCGACGGTGGCAGCGGCGAGTGCGGACAGCGCCAGGACGAGGAAGCCGTTCGCGTACCCGGACTCCAGCGCCAGACCGTCGGACCGGACGCCGGCAGTGATGACGCTGGCGAGCACAGCGCCACCGAGCGCGCCGCCGACGGTCCGGATGTTGGCGTTCATGCCGCTGGCGACGCCTGTCTGCGACAGGGGCACGGACTCGACGACGAGGTTCGACATCGCCGCGAACGCGAGCCCGAACGCCGTCCCCTGCAGCGCCGTCCAGACGAGCACCTCCCAGATCGCTCCGTGGGCGTACGTCAGCCCGAACAGCGACAGCGAGCTGAGCCCGGCCCCGAGCACCAGGACGCGCTTGGACCCGAGCCGTGCGGCAAGCCGGCCGGACGCGATGCCGGCGGCGAAGGTGGCGGCCGACTGCGGGAGCAGCAGCAGCCCGGACTCGGTGACCGAGACGCCGAAGCCGTAGCCGGTCGAGCGGGGCGTCTGCAGGAACTGCGGGAGGAACGCGAACAGCGAGTACATCCCGACGCCGAACAGCAGGGCCGCCAGGTTCGTCGTCCACACCGCCGGGATGCGCATCATCCGCATGTCGATCAGCGGCGTCTCGCTGCGCACCTCTGTGCGGGCCCACAGCGCGGCGAGGACGGCCGACGCGGCCAGCAGGCCGAGCGTGCGGCCGGACGTCCACCCCCAGACGTGGCCCTGACTGACGGGCAGCAGCAGGCAGACCAGCCAGCCGGAGAGCAGGAACGCGGCGACGACGTTGATCCGGCCCGCGGTGCGCACCGGAGACTCCGGCACCCACAGGTGCGCGGCGAAGGCCGCCAGGACCGTCATCCCCATCGGCAGCCAGAACAGCCAGTGGTAGCTGAGCACGTCGACGACCGGTCCGGACAGGACCAGACCCATCCCGCCGCCGACCGCGAGCAGCGCGGCGGCGGTGCCGATCGCACCAGCAACGCGCTCCGGGGGGAACTCGTCGCGGATGATGCCGAAGGTCAGCGGCAGCACGCCGCCGCCGATGCCCTGGACGACACGGGCGAAGATCAGGACGCCGATGCTCGGCGCGAGCGCGGCGATGAGCGAGCCGACGGCGAGGGTGCCGAGGGCGATGACGAGCATGCGCTCCTTGCCGACCTTGTCGCCGATCCGCCCGACGATGGGCGTGAAGACCGAGGCAGACAGCAGGTACGCGGTGAGCACCCAGGTGACGGTGCGCTGGTCGGTGTGCAGCGAACGCTGGATGGTCGGCAGCACCGGGTTGACCATCGACTGCAGCAGCGAGAAGGCCGTGACGCCGAGGCAGAGGACCGCGAAGGTCAGGCGGTGGTCGGTCGTACGGTCTGCGCGTGCCACGGAGCTCCCTCGTCGGTCGTCTGAGACGGTAACGCGGCAAGCGGAGGGTTTCCTCCGCATGTGGCGCGGCTCACGGCGAGACCGGCCCGAGGCGCGGCATGTGCGAGCTAGCTGAGCCGGACCGAACCGTCCTCCGCGAGGGGCCAGCCCGGGTTGTGCGCGACCTCCCACGGGTGCCCGTCGAGATCGACGAAGACGCCGGAGTCCCCGCCCCAGAACGTGGCCGCGGGCTCGCGCCCGATCACCGCCCCCGCCGCCCGTGCCTGCTCGACCACTGCGTCCACGTCGGCCGGCGATCGGACGTTGTGCGCCAGCGTGACCCCGCCCCAGCCCCCACCGTCGCTCACGCACGAGTCCTCGGCCAGCTGCTCGCGGCCCCACAGGGCGAAGACGACGCTGCCGGCGGCGAAGAAGAAGACATCGTCGTGCTCGTCCGCCCTCGGCTCCCAGCCGAGCGCCCGGTAGAACGTCACGGCGCGGCCGAGGTCCCGCACGCCCAGGGTGATCACGCTGATCCGCTGCTCCACGCGGTCACTCTGGCAGCGGGTCGCCCACCAGTCGCGCGTGCAGGTGCATGTCGTGCCAGCCGTCCGCGTGCATCCCCTGCTCGCGTCTCGTGCACTCCAGCCGGAAGCCGCTCTTCTCGGCGACGCGACACGACGCGGAGTTGGCGGTCGAGTGGCCGAGCTCGAGCCGGTGGAAGCCGAGGCCGAACGCCCACGTCGCCACCGCCTGGACGGCCCGCGGCGCGACACCCGTGCCTCGCGCGGCGGCCACCGTCCAGTACGTCACCTCCGCCTGGCCTTGCCAGAGGTCCAGGCGCACCAGGGTGATCCGTCCGACAAGCACGTCGTCGCGCGTCACCGCCCAGCCCGCCCGGGACGACGTCCGCCACCGCTCGGCCCAGCTCTGCGCGTAGACCGCAGCCTCCGCGTCCTCGAGCATCTCGCCGTGCCAGCGCTGGATCTCCGGGTCCTCGTACGCCGCCTGCACGGCCGGTGCGTCCGCCTCCTCCCACGGCCGGAGCACCAGGTCGGCGACGGTCAGGACGGGCTGCTCTTCGGGGAGGGCGGCGAGCAGGGGCGGCAGCAGCGAGGGCATCTGAGCAGGATGCCAGAACTTGGAAAATCCCTTGCACAGCAGCATGTTCCGGTTCGGTTCTTGTCGTAGGTCGGTCGTACCGTCAGGTCATGTCTCCCAGCTCCGCCGCCCCCGTCGACTGGTCCTCACGACCGGTCCCGACGGCGATGTCGCCGAAGCGCCTGGCCGCGCTGGTGGACCGGTCCATCTCCCGCACCGAGGGGCTGCTGTTCACGGCGACGCCGGCTGAGGAGCTGGACGAGATCGGTCGCTGGCAGCAGCTGAAGGACCAGGCGTTCGCCGGCCAGGTGCGCGCGATCGTCGCGGCCTACAACCGGGCGAGCCAGGAGGAGCGCGAGTTCGCCGCGGACGAGGTCGGGCTCGCCGTCGGGGCGACGTCGACCACGGGCGGCAACCTCGTCGCGCAGGCGCTGGCGGTTGCGGCCCTGCCTGGGCTGCTCGAGTCCGTCGAGATGGGGCAGCTGACGGAGCGGCACGTGCTGGCGGTGCTGCGGGAGCTCGACAAGGTGGAGCTGACGCTCGAGCAGCGGCACGCCGTCGTGCTGGTCATGCACGCTCGGTACCGCGGGCAGGCGCCGGGTGAGCTCGCAGCGCTGGTGGCTCGGCTGATCGTCCAGGTGGATCGGGCGGCCGCTGCGGCCCGCGACGCGAAGGCAACGGCGCGCCGGAGGGTGGACTTCTCGCGCGACGTCGACGGGCAGGCTCTCCTGCTGGCCCGCGGTCCCGCGGCAGCCATCGCCGCCATCCGCGCGTCGCTGGAGGCGACCCTGCCGGCTGACGCCGACGAGGGCGACGACCGGAGCCGCGAGGCGCGCGAGTTCGACCTGTTCCTCGACCTGCTGACGGGCGGCGCGGAGGCAGGCAGCTGGCAGGCGGAGGTCGTCGTGCCGTTCTCCGTTGCGGAGGGCGGGGAGTTGGAGCTGGCCGAGATCCCCGGCTTCGGGCCGCTTCTGCCGTCGACGGCACGTGATCTGCTGGATCACTGCGACACCATGCTGCCGGCCGCGGTGGACGACGGCGGAGCGGTGATCGCGGTGGGCTCGCCCGTCCCGCTGACGGACGCAGCGGACCTGCCGCTCCAGGCGGCACCAGCGCCCGACGTGCTGCGACTGATCAGTGCGCCACCTGCGCTGCGCGATCTCACGGGCAGCGGCTACCGCTTCCCGCTCCGGCTCCGCCGGTACATGGAGGCGCGTGACCGGACCTGCGTGTTCCCCGGCTGCGGTCGACCGGCCCGGCTGACGGACAAGGACCACCGGCGGCCCTGGCCCGCCGGTCCCACGAGCGCCGACAACGGCGAATGCCTGTGCCGACACCACCATCGGGCGAAGCATGCCGTCTTCACGGTCCTGCTCGACACAGACGGCAGCTACGTCTGGATCAGCCGTGGCGGCTGGCAGTTCCGGCGACATCCGAAGGGCTTCTGACCCCGCGTCACAGCCCGCCCCGCCCGAACCGCAGACGAGCCCCAGGCACGCCTGCGGCCCTGGCGCGTCTACCGGCACCTCCTGCCCGTGAAGGCGCGTCGCGCAACGGGCATCACTCGTTGAGGAGCCCGGGGCCGCTGGCCCGCATCTCGTGACGGTCGACGTCGACTTCGTACACCGCCGGCATCGGCATGCTGAACCAGAAGTCGGCGTCGACGTGAAAGCCGATGCCGTGCAAGGCGCGCGCGATCCACGTCCCGTGGGATCCGACCACGGTGACGGCCGCGGGAGGTTCCTCCGCCGCGAGCTGCCGCAGTGCGCCGACCGCCCGATGCTCCAGCGCGAGCTGCGTCTCGCCACCGAGGGCGGACCAGGCCGGACGCTCCCAGGACTCGCGGTACGTCGCGCGCCAGTCGGGGCTTCCGGTGATGCCCGACCTCCACTCCCGCAAGACCTCGCGGGTCTCCACCCGCAGGCCAAGAGCCCGCGCGAGCGGCGCGACGGTCTGCACGGCGCGCCGGTAAGGGCTGCTGAGCACCCGGTCCGGGAACTGCGCGCGGAGAACGCCGACGAGCTCGTCCGCCTGCTGCTCCCCCAGCGGGCTGAGCGGCCGTTCGTACTCGTCCGGCCAGTCCGGAGACGGCGGCACCGAGGTGGCATGGCGTACCAGCAGCAGTCGAGGCACGCGGTCAGGTTAGAAGTGGACGCCGCACGAGCAGCGACGGCACATCAGCCGCCGGACAGGACGTCGTCCGCGTCGACGATCGTGTACGCGTAGCCCTGCTCGGCCAGGAACCGCTGCCGGTGCGCGGCGTACTCCTGGTCGAGGGTGTCGCGGCTGACGACCGTGTAGAAGTGCGCGGTCCGCCCGTCCTCCTTCGGACGCAGCACCCGCCCGAGCCGCTGCGCCTCTTCCTGCCGCGACCCGAAAGTGCCGCTGACCTGAATGGCGACAGCCGCCTCCGGCAGGTCGATCGAGAAGTTCGCGACCTTGCTGACCACCAGCCCGGGGATCTCCTTGCGGCGGAACAGGTCGTACAGCCGCTCGCGCTCGGCGTTCTTCGTCGAGCCCTGGATCACCGGCATGTCGAGGGCGATGCCGAGCTCGTCGAGCTGGTCGAGGTACGCGCCGATCACCAGCACCTGGTCGTCGTGCCGCTCGACCAGCTTCTTGACGACCGCGATCTTGGTGTGGGCGGTCGAACACAGCTTGTACTTGTCCTCGGGCTCGGCGCTCGCGTACGTGAGGCGCTCCGCGTCCGTCATCGTCACCCGCACCTCGGTGCAGTCGGCCGGCGCGATGTAGCCCTGCGACTCGATGTCCTTCCACGGCGCGTCGTAGCGCTTCGGCCCGATCAGCGAGAAGACGTCGCCCTCGCGGCCGTCCTCGCGCACCAGCGTCGCGGTGAGCCCGAGCCGACGGCGCGACTGCAGGTCGGCGGTCATCCGGAACACGGGTGCCGGCAGCAGGTGCACCTCGTCGTAGACCACGAGCCCCCAGTCGCGCGCGCCGAACAGCTCGAGGTGGACGTACTCGCCCTTCCGGCGGGTGGTCATCACCTGGTAGGTCGCGATGGTGACCGGCCGGATCTCCTTG
>JBHENF010000040.1:0-16376 GCA_046262175.1 Mycobacteriales bacterium | reverse complement strand
GCCCGCCATCCGCCGGGACCGGAGCGAGTGCCACGGGTCGGTGACGATCACGGCGGACGACCACCCGCGCTTGGTGAACTCCGCGTCCAGCGCCTCGAGTGACTGCAGGGTGTTGCGGCCCTTCTCGACCGCGACCGTCTGCACGCCCCGGTCGGCGAGAAACCGCGCCCCGGCAGCAGCCTCGGTGTAGCGGTCGCCCGGGGCGCCGCCGCCGAGCGTCACGACGCGCGGCGCGACGCCCTCCTCGTACAGCTGCCTCGCGTGCTGCAGCCGCGCGCGGAACACCGTGCTCGGCCGGCCGTCGAACTGGGACGCCCCCAGCACCACGATGGCGTCGCTCTTCGGGTGCGCATCGCCGCGCGCGACCCACCACACGCGACTCGCGGTGCCACCCACGACGAGCAGGACAGCAAGGACGGCGAGCGCCGCGACGCGACGGGCCAGGCGGAAGGCGGGGAGCACCTACCGAGTGTCGCCGCTGTCGCCCTCGAGGGCGGCGCGACCGGCCTCGAGGCGCGCGACCGGCACGCGGAACGGCGAGCAGGACACGTAGTCGAGGCCCACCTCGTGGAAGAAGTGCACGCTGTCGGGGTCTCCGCCGTGCTCGCCGCAGACACCGACGTGCAGGTCGGGACGGGCCGCCCGGCCCTCCTCCGTCGCGATCCGCACGAGCCTGCCGATCCCGTCGCGGTCGAGCGACTCGAACGGGCTGACGCCGAAGACGCCGAGGTCGAGGTACCGGGAGAAGAAGGAGGCCTCGACGTCGTCGCGGCTGAAGCCCCAGCCCATCTGGGTGAGGTCGTTGGTGCCGAACGAGAAGAAGTCAGCGGCCTCGGCGATCTGCCCGGCCGTCAGCGCGGCCCGCGGCACCTCGATCATCGTGCCGACCGGCGCCTCGACGCCCAGCTCGGCGAGAATCCGCTCCGCCTCCTCGCGGACCACCTCGAGCTCCTGCACGGCGCCGACCAGCGGGACCATGATCTCTGGACGGGGGTCGAGCCCCTCCTCCTTCAGCGCCCTGGCCGCCTCGGCGATCGCGCGCACCTGCAGGGCGAACAGCCCGGGGATCACGAGCCCGAGGCGGACGCCGCGCAGACCGAGCATCGGGTTCTGCTCGTGCAGTCGCCGTACCGCCTCGAGCAGGGTGCGCTGCTGGTCGGTCACCTCGCCACCGGTCGCCTCGGCCACCGCGACCTCGACCGACAGCTCGGTCAGGTCGGGGAGGAACTCGTGCAGCGGCGGGTCGATGAGCCGCACCGTGACCGGCAGCCCGTCCATGGCGCGCAGGATCCCGAGGAAGTCCTCGCGCTGCAGGGGCAGCAGCGCCTGCAGCGCGGCGTCCTGCTGCTCCGGCCCGTCCGCCAGCACCAGCGTCTCGACCAGCTTGCGCCGGTCGCCGAGGAACATGTGCTCGGTACGGCAGAGCCCGATGCCGGCCGCGCCGAAGCGTCGCGCGCGCTGGGCGTCCTCCGGAGTGTCGGCGTTTGCCCGGACCTTCAGACGCCGTACGCCGTCGGCGTGCTGCACAAGCCGGTCGACCGCCTGCACCAGGTCGTCGCGGTCGTCCAGCGTGCCCTCGAAGTACTGCACCACCGGGCTCGGCGTCACCGCGACCTCGCCCAGGAAGACCGCGCCGCTCGTCCCGTCGATCGACAGGACGTCGCCCTCCTCGACGACGCCCCCGTCCTTGAGCCGGATCTGCTTGCCGGCCACGTCGACGTCAAGCTCCTCCGCGCCGCACACGCACGTCTTGCCCATGCCGCGCGCGACGACGGCCGCGTGCGAGGTCTTGCCGCCGCGGCTGGTGAGGATGCCGCGCGCCGCGATCATCCCCACGAGGTCGTCCGGCGTCGTCTCCCGGCGGACGAGGATGACGTCCTCGCCTCGGGCTGCCCACTCCGCCGCGGTCTCGCTGGAGAAGACCGCCTTGCCGACCGCCGCGCCGGGCGAGGCGTTCATGCCCTTGGTCAGCTTCTTCGCCTCCGACGTGTCGCCGAAGGCCGGGAACATCAGCTGCGCCAGCTGCGCCCCCGTCACCCGGCCGAGCGCCTCGTCGAGGTCGATCAGGCCCTCGTCCACCAGCTGCGTCGCGATGCGGAAGGCGGCCCCCGCGGTGCGCTTGCCGACCCGCGTCTGCAGCATCCACAGCTTGCCGCGCTCGATCGTGAACTCGATGTCGCACAG
Organism: Mycobacteriales bacterium; assembly: GCA_046262175.1. GTDB lineage: Bacteria > Actinomycetota > Actinomycetes > Mycobacteriales > SCTD01 > RYN-124. The sequence continues at coordinate 14,192 of JBHENF010000040.1, read as the reverse complement.
ATCGCGGTAGTGGTTCTCGAGCTTCGACATGATCGCGAGCAGCTCGTCGTACGAGGTCTTGTCCAGGCCTTCGAGATCCTCGAGCGGCAGGGTGTTACGGATGCCGGCGACAACGTCCTCGCCCTGCGCGTTCTGCAGGTAGTCGCCGTAGATGCCCTGCGCGCCGGACCCCGGGTCGCGGGTGAACGCGACGCCGGTGCCGCTGTCCATGCTGATGTTGCCGAACACCATGGAGCAGACGTTGACGGCGGTACCGAGGTCGGCCGGGATGCGCTCCTGCCGGCGGTACAGCTTGGCCCGCTCGCCGTTCCACGAGTCGAAGACGGCGTTGACCGCGAGGTCCATCTGCTCGCGCGGGCCCTGCGGGAAGGGCGAGCCGGTCGCGTCCTGCACGATCGCCTTGAACTCGTCGACGAGCGTGCGCAGGTCGTTCTCGTCGAGGTCGAGGTCGTTCTTCGTGCCCTTCGCGTCCTTCGCCCGGTCGAGGGCGTGCTCGAACAGGTCGCCGTCGACGCCGAGGACCGTCTTGCCGAACATCTGCACGAGCCGGCGGTAGGAGTCCCACGCGAACCGCTGGTTGCCCGACTGCTTCGCCAGCCCCTCGACCGATTCGTCGTTGAGGCCGATGTTCAGGACGGTGTCCATCATCCCCGGCATCGAGAACTTCGCGCCGGACCGGACGCTGACCAGCAGCGGGTCCTCGGCGTCGCCCAACTGCTTGCTCATCTGCGCTTCCAGCGCGGCGAGGTGCTCGGTCACCTCCGCGGCCAGCTCGGCCGGGACCTCGCCGGTGGCGAGGTACGTCGTGCAGGCCTCGGTCGTGATGACGAACCCGGGCGGGACCGGCAGCCCGATCAGCGTCATCTCGGCCAGGTTCGCGCCCTTGCCCCCGAGCAGGTCCTTCATGTCCTTGTTGCCCTCGGCGAAGTCGTAGACGTACTTCGTCACAGAGGCCTCCAGGCGAGCGGCGAGCGGGGCCTGAAACGTACCGTCGCCGGCTCAGAGCAGCCCGAGGACCCGCAGTCGCCGCAGCGCGAGGACGCCGCACAGGACCGGCAGCCAGAGCCCCGCGGTCCGGTAGACGCCCACGGCCACGGCCGCAGCCGCCATCGGGATGCCGAGCGCCGCGAGGCCGGCGACCAGGGCTGCCTCCACGGGACCGATGCCGCCCGGGCTGGGCACGGCGGCGCGCGCGGCCGACGAGCCGAGGAGGGTGACGAGCAGCGCCCCCACCCCCACGTCGCCACCGACAGCCCGGACCGCTCCGTCGAGGATGAGCAGCTGCGCCGCGACCACGCCGATCCCCCCGAGCAGCAGGGCGGCGGCGCGCCAGGGCCGTGACAGCACGGTGCCGACGGCGGCGGCGGTACGGCGCGCGTGATCGGCGGCGCGGTTGCGGCGGTGCGGGCAGGCGAAGGCGAGCACGACCGCGCCGGCGAGCAGAGCCGCGAGAACCAGCGGCCCGGTGGACCCGCCCGGCAGCGACGGCCCGTCCAGCCCAAGCGTTGCCGCCGCGACCGAGGCGACGACGATGCCGGCGAGGCCGCTGGCGAGGGCGCGCAGCGTGACGGCCGCGAACGCCTCGTCACCGCTGAGCCCCGTGCGGGTGTGCAGGCGGACCATGAGGGCCGAGCCGCCGAGCCCGGCGGGGGTGACGGCGTTGGCGGCCGTGCAGGCGAGCACAGCCGGGACCGCGCGCGACGCGGGCAGCGCGCGGACGCGTGAGGCGTTCAACGCGGCAGCCGAGGACGCGACGAGAAGCGCGCTCCCCAGCGCGGTCTGAACCAGGCCGGCAGCGCTCAGGTGCAGCCGGGCCGTCGTCACCGCGAGCCCGATGCCTGCGGCGGCGAGGAGAAACGGCGTACGCGGCGGCATGGTTCTTCCTTCGTCCCCGCTGCGGCGCAGGTGAAGCCCATACGGGTGACTCAGCGGCGGACGAGTCCCGCAACCAGTGCGCCGAGCAGGGCAAGCGCCCCGACGAGCACGGGCAGCCGCCACCCGACGCCGCCCCTGTCGCGGGGCTCCGGGGCTGCGGAAGGGGCGATGTCGGCGGCCGCGTCGAGCTCGTGCACCTGAGCGCCCCGCCCCTCGCTGCTGGTCAGCAGCGAGCGGCCGTCCCGTCCGTACGCGATGCCCTCGCCCTGCGGGTCGCGCGGCAGCTCGATCCGGTCCGGCTCGGTCGCGAAGGCCGCAACGACGTCGCTGCCCGGGACGTCCCACTCGTACGCCGCCGTGTAGTTGCGCAGCACGACCTTCCGCCCGTCCGGGGACAGATCGCCGGCCGTGACCGTCGGGACGGGCACCTCGGCCACGCGGTGCAGCACGTTGACCGCGTCCGACCGCAGGACCGCGGTCGTCGCGTACACCCCTGCGCGGCTGCCGAGCGTCTTCTCGACGACCAGCACCTGTCCGCCGCTGACGATCAGCGCCTCGGCGTCGCGCGGCCGGTCCTCGTACCGCAGCCGGTACGAGGTGGCACTGACCGTGCCCGACGCGCGGCCGTCGGGCTCGGCCACCCGGTGCACGAGCAGCCCGCGGTCCCGGATGCCCTTGTTGTCACCGATGTCGCCCAGCCACAGCGTCCCGCCGGGGCCGCGGCTGATGTCCTCCCAGTCGCGCGCCTGCACGCCGCGGAGCAGGTACGTCGCGCGCGTCCTCCCGGCGCGGTCGACCGCGAAGAAGCGCGCGGAATCGCCGCTGTCGTTGTGCGTGAACAGCAGGTCGAACCGGGTCGAGGCGACCAGACCGCTCGACTCGGCGATCCGCGGGTCTGCGAAGGAGAACAGCACGTGCCCCGGGCCGTACACGGCCTAGAGCGGACCGAGCTTCTCGTGCAGGAACCGCTCGACGGCGTCGAGGCCGACCCGCTCCTGCGTCATGGCGTCGCGGTCGCGCACGGTCACGGCCTGGTCCTCGAGGCTGTCGAAGTCGACGGTGATGCAGTACGGCGTGCCGATCTCGTCCTGCCGGCGGTAGCGGCGGCCGATGGCGCCCGCGTCGTCGAAGTCGACGTTCCACTGCTTGCGCAGCGCACCGGCGAGGTTCTTGGCCACCGGCGACAGGTCAGCGTTGCGCGACAGCGGCAGCACCGCGGCCTTCACCGGAGCGAGTCGCGGGTCCAGGCGCAGGACGTCACGCTTGTCGACGCCACCCTTGGCGTTGGGCGCCTCGTCTTCGGCGTACGCGTCGAGCAGGAACGTCAGCGCACAGCGGTCGACGCCGGCGGCCGGCTCGATCACCCACGGCACCCAGCGCTCGTTGGCGTCCTGGTCGAAGTACGACAGGTCCGTGCCGGTCGCCTTGCCGTGCACCGTCAGGTCGTAGTCGCCGCGGTTCGCGATGCCCTCGAGCTCGCCCCACTCGGTGCCGGTGAACTCGAACCTGTACTCGATGTCGGCGGTGCGCTTCGAGTAGTGGCTGAGCTTCTCCTTCGGGTGCTCGAAGATGCGCAGCCGCTCAGGGTTGATGCCGAGGTCGACGTACCAGGCCATCCGGGTGTCGATCCAGTACTGGTGCCAGGTCTCGTCCTCCCCCGGCTTGACGAAGAACTCCATCTCCATCTGCTCGAACTCGCGGGTCCGGAAGATGAAGTTGCCCGGGGTGATCTCGTTGCGGAAGCTCTTGCCGACCTGGCCGATGCCGAACGGCGGCTTCTTGCGCGCCGACTGCTGGACGTTGAGGTAGTTGATGAAGATGCCCTGCGCGGTCTCGGGGCGTAGGTACGCGAGGCCGCTCTCGTCCTCCACCGGGCCGAGGTGGGTCTTGAGCAGGCCGTTGAACATCTTCGGCTCGGTCCACGTGCCGCGGTTGCCGCAGTTCGGGCAGGCGATCTGCTTGAGCTCCTTGCCGGCGGCCTCCTCGAGGTGGTCCGCGCGGAACCGCTTGTGGCACGACGTGCACTCGACGAGCGGGTCGACGAACGCGTTCACGTGACCACTCGTCTCCCACACCTCGCGGGCGAGGATCACGCAGGAGTCGAGGCCGACCACGTCGTCGCGACCCTGGACCATCGACTTCCACCACTGCCGCTTGACGTTGTTCTTCAGCTCCACGCCGAGCGGCCCGTAGTCCCACGACGCGCGCAGCCCGCCGTAGATCTCGCTGCTCGGGAAGACCAGGCCGCGCCTCTTCGCGAGGCTGACGATCGTGTCCATGCGGTCGTTGCTGGTCTTTCCCATGACGAACAGCTCCAGTCCGGCTGGCGGTCGGCGAAGGCGTCAACCTACCCTCGCGGCATGCCCTCCCCCGCCGTCGGACAGCCCGCTCCCGCGTTCTCGCTCCAGGGCGTCGCCGATGGCGAGCGCCGTACGTTCTCGCTCGACGACGCGAAGGGCGCGCCGGTGGTGCTCGCCTTCTACCCGGGCGACGACACGCTGACGTGCACCAAGCAGCTGTGCTCGTACCAGGACGACCTGTCCCTGCTGACCGACCTCGGCGCGACGCTGTGGGGAATCTCGCCGCAGGACGTCGAGAGCCACGAGAGGTTCGCGAGCAAGCGCGGGCTGTCGTTCCCGCTGCTGGCCGACCCGGAGCGGCAGGCCATCAAGGCGTACGGCGTGAACGGTCCGCTCGGCCACACCAAGCGGTCGGTGTTCGTCCTCGACGGCGACGGCGTCGTGCGCTGGGCGCACGTGTCGACGCTGGGCATCACCTACCAGGACACCGACAAGATCGCGGCGGCACTCAAGGCGCTGTGATCAGGCGCCCGGGGCCGGCCCGGACGCCTCACCCAGCGCGACGGTGTCGGCGTCGGCCGCGCGACCGGACTCGGTCAGCAGCTCGTCCGTGACCAGGACCTCGAACGCGCTCGGCTCGTCCCGGCCGCGCGACAGCAGCGGCGCGGCGGAGACCTTGACGTCGTACGAGGACAAGCTCCTGCGGTACGCGCCGACGCCGACCCACTCCGTCGTCAGCACCCACGCGGTCGGGTCGTCCGCGGCCCGGCCGACGCGACCGCGCACGTAGCCGGGGCGAGCGGCGAACGCGGCGAGCGCAGCCCGTGCCTGCGGCAGGAACCCGTCCGCGTCCGCCTCCGGCACCTCGAACCGCGTCACCACCAGCACGATGCAACGCTAGTGGGCATGACGCTCCGCACCGCCGTCGAGAAGCGCAGCGCCCCGGTCCTGGTGCTGCTCTCGCAGCAGCCCCGGGTGCTGGTCCCCGTGCTGGCGCTGCTCCTGCTCATCGGCGGGCTCGCCCTGCCGGCTGCCTTCGGCGCCGTCTGCCTGGTGCTGCTGCTCGCGTTCGTGGGCTGGCTGACCTACTTGTCGTGGCCCGTGATCGTCGGCCAGGCCCGCCTGCTGCGTTACGTGACGCTCGCCCTGATCCTGGCGGCGCTCCTCTCCCGACTCCGCGACATTTGACAACGGTTTTCATTATCAGCAGCATGGGCCTGTGCGCTTCCGCATCCTGCTTCCGCTGCTGGGCCTGATCGCCGGCTGCGCGAGCGCGGGTGCGGCGGACGACCCGCCGCAGGTGCTCGCCGCCGCGTATCCCTTCGCGTGGGCGGCCGAGCAGGTGGCCGGGCCCGATGCGCGGGTCGTGTCGCTCGTACGGCCCGGCGCCGAGCCGCACGACGTCGAGCTGTCGCCGCGCCAGGTCGGCGCGGTCGAGAAGGCGTCCCTGGTCGTGTACCTGCGCGGGTTCCAGCCGGCCGTCGACGACGCCGTCCGCAACAGCAGCAGGTCGGCGCGGCTGGACCTGACGCCGTACGTCGACGTCCAGCCCCTGTCCAGCGACCTCGACGACGAGACCGGCACCGGGACCGACCCGCACGTCTGGCTCGACCCGGTCCGCATGTCCGCGGTGGTGCGTGCCCTCAAGGCCCGGCTCGCGCAGGCGGACCCGTCGCACGCCGTCGACTACACGACGCGGGCGGCCAGAGTGACCGCCGAGCTGCGCGCGCTGGACGAGTTGTTCCGCCGCCGGCTGGCCGACTGCGACCGGCACGACGTCGTGACCGCGCACACCGCCTTCGCCTACCTGGCCGGTCGGTACGGGCTGCGGCAGGTCGGTGTCACGGGCCTCGCGCCCGACAACGAGCCCGCGCCGGGCCACATCGCCGAGGTCGCCCAGTACGCCCGCGCGCACGGCGTACGCACCGTCTTCTTCGAGTCCCGCATCGACCCCAAGCTGGCCGAGACGGTTGCCCGGGAGATCGACGCATGCACCGCCGTCCTCGACCCGGTGGAGGGCGTGCAGGACGGCGACGACTACCTGTCCGTCATGCGGCGCAACGCGGCCGCGCTCGCCGAGGGGCTGGGCTGCCGATGAGCGTCTTCGACCTGAGGGGCGGCTGCGTCTCGCTCGGCGGACGGGAGATCCTGCACGAGATCGACGTACGGGTGGAGCCGGGCGAGTTCGTCGCCGTTCTCGGTGCCAACGGCTCGGGGAAGACGACGCTGGTCCGCACGCTCGTCGGGCTGGTGCCGCTGTCCCGCGGCACGCTCGAGGTCTTCGGGACGCCGCTCCACCGCTTCCGCGAGTGGCCGCGGCTCGGGTACGTCCCCCAGCGGCTCGCCGTCGGCGGCGGCGTGCCGAGCACCGTGCGCGAGGTGGTGGCGTCCGGCCGGATCGGCCGCGCGCGCCGGCTTCGCCCGATGGGCCGGGTCGACCGGGAGGCGGTCGACCACGCCCTCGGCGACGTCGGGCTGTCGGATCGCGCCCAGGACGCGGTGGCGACGCTGTCCGGCGGCCAGCAGCAGCGGGTGTTGATCGCGCGCGCGCTGGCCGGCGAGCCGGACGTGCTCGTGCTGGACGAGCCGACCGCGGGCGTCGACGCGGACAGCCAGGACACGCTCGCCGGCGCGCTCGGCCACCTCTCGCAGGCCGGCGGCAGCGTCGTGCTGGTCGCGCACGAGCTCGGGCCGCTGGCCGACCTGATCGGCCGCGCGGTGGTGCTCGGCGGCGGCAGGGTGCTGTCGGACGGGCCGCCACCGGAGCCCGAGGGGCACCACGCGCACCCCGAGCACGTGCACCTCCACCCGCACGAGACCGCCGCTCCGGATCGCCGCTCCGTGCTCGAGCCGAGGACCTTCTGATGGACCTGCTGGACTTCGCCTTCATGCAGCGCGCCCTTGTCGCTGCCGTCCTGGTCGGCGCCGCGGCGCCGGCGATCGGGACGTTCCTCGTGCAGCGCCGGCTGGCCCTCATGGGCGACGGGATCGGGCACATCGCGCTGACCGGGGTCGCGCTCGGGTTCCTGCTGGGCACGGCGCCCGTGTTCACCGCCGTGGTCGTCGCCATCGCCGGCGCCGTCACCATCGAGCTGATCCGGGAGCGCGGCAGGACCAGCGGCGACGTCGCACTGGCGCTGCTGTTCTACGGCGGGATCGCCGGCGGCGTGCTGCTCATCGGGCTGTCGCCGGGCGGCTCCAGCACGACGCTGGTCGGCTACCTGTTCGGCTCGCTGTCCAGCGTCCGACCCGAGGACCTCGCCGTCATCACCGCGCTCTCGCTGGCCGTCGTCGCCGTCGTCGCCGTCTTCGGCCGCGAGCTGTACGCCGTCTGCATGGACGAGGAGGTGGCGCGGGTCTCCGGCCTGCCGGTGCGGTTCCTCAACATCCTGGTCGCCGTGACCGCGGCCGTGACCGTAACCGTCGCGATGCGGGTCGTCGGGCTGCTCCTGGTCAGCGCGCTGATGGTGGTGCCGGTAGCAACGGCGCAGCAGCTGTCGCGGTCCTTCCGCGCGACGCTGCTCGGCGCGTGCGTCGTCGGTGTCGTCGCCAGCGTCGGCGGTCTGGTGGTGGCGTTCTACGGCGACGTCGCGCCCGGCGCGTCGACCGTCGTGCTGGCCCTGGCCGGGTTCCTCGTCGCCGCTGTCCTGGCGCAGGCGCGTCGGCGGGTGGCGGCATGACGCGGCAGCGCACCGCCGTGGCGCGGGCGCTCGCCGACGCCGACGGCTTCCAGAGCGCGCAGGCGCTGCACGAGGCGGTACGGCGCGGCGGCGACAGCGTCGGGCTGACCACCGTCTACCGGCACCTGCAGGCGCTCGCCGAGGCCGGTGAGGTCGACGTGCTGCGCACCTCTGACGGCGAGGCCGTCTACCGGCGATGCGACGTGGACGCCCACCACCACCACCTCGTCTGCCGCAGCTGCGGCGCGACCGTCGAGCTGCCGGCGCCCGAAGTCGAGTCGTGGGCCACGAAGGTGGCGCGGCAGCACGGGTTCACCGACGTCAGCCACACGGTCGAGGTGTTCGGCACCTGCCGGTCGTGCGCCTGAGGCGGTGCTACTCGGTGAGGCTCGTGTTGCCCTTGCCGACCCAGACCGACTTCACGTTGCAGAACTCGCGGATGCCGTGCGCGGCCAGCTCCCGCCCGTACCCGCTGTTCTTCACGCCGCCGAAGGGCAGTTCCGGATAGGACGTCGTCATCCCGTTGATCGTGACCATGCCGGCCTCGGCATCGCGGATGAAGCGCTCCTGCTCGCCCTCGTCGCTGGTCCAGAAGTTGGAGCCGAGCCCGAACTGCGTGTCGTTCGCGAGCCGCACCGCCTCGTCGATGTCGGCGAACGTACGGACGACCGCGACCGGCCCGAAGGCCTCCTCGGTCCAGATCTCCATGTTCTCGGTGACATCCGCCAGCACCGTCGGCTCGTAGAACCAACCGGGTCGGTCGATCCGACTGCCGCCGCACAGCACGGTCGCGCCCTTTCCGACGGCGTCGCGGACGAGGTCCTCCAGGTCGCTCACGCCGTTCTCCGTCGCCAGCGGGCCGATGTCGGTGGCCTCGTCGGTCGGGTCGCCGACCACCAGCGCCGACATCTTCTCGACGAACAGCCGGATCCACTCCTGCGCGACGTCGGCGTGCACGAGGAACCGCTTCGCCGCGATGCAGCTCTGGCCGTTGTTCTGCACCCGCGCCGTCACGGCGATCTCGGCGGACTTCGTCAGGTCCGCCGACGGCATCACGACGAACGGGTCGCTGCCGCCGAGCTCGAGGACCGTCTTCTTCAGCACGTCGCCTGCCGTCCCGGCGATCGCCTTCCCGGCGGGCGTCGAACCCGTGAGGGTGGCGGCGGCGACCCGGTCGTCGCGCAGCACGGACTCGACCTTGTCCGCGCCGACGAGCAGGGTCTGGAACACGTCCGCCGGGAAGCCGGCGCGGCGGAACAGCTCCTCCATGTACAGCGCCGTCTGCGGCACGTTCGACGCGTGCTTGAGCAGGCCGACGTTGCCGGCCATGAGGGCGGGCGCGGCGAAGCGCATCGCCTGCCACATCGGGAAGTTCCAGGGCATGACGGCGAGGACCACGCCCAGCGGTGCGTACCGCGCGTACGCCCGTACCGCCTTCACCGCGCCGGCGTCGGCGGGCTCGTCCGAGAGCAGCTCCTCGGCGTGCTCGGCGTAGTAGCGGCAGCCGGCCGCGCACTTGCCGACCTCCGCCTTCGCCGCTTTGAGGGTCTTGCCCATCTCGGTCGTCATGAGCTGCGCGAGGTGGTCCGCGTCCTCGTCCAGCAGGTCCGCCGCGGCGCGCATCCAGCCGGTCCGCTCGGGGAACGAGGTCAGGCGGTACGACCTGAAGGCGTCGGCCGCACGGCGAATCCGCTCCGACAGCTCCGCGTCCGTCAGCGGGTCGAACGTCTTGAGCGTCTCGCCGGTCGTGGGGTTGACGGTCGCGATGGCCATGCGGGTGCCTCTCGTTGCGGGATCAGGCGAACGGGCCGACGGCTTCGACGACCTCTACGGCGTTCCCCTCCGGGTCGGCGGTCATCCCCCTGCGCGCACCGCCGATCTGCGGCTTCGGGGACCAGGCGTGTCCGGCCGACTGCAGCGCGCCCACGACCTCGTCCAGGTCGTCGACCACCACGGCGAAGTGCTGCTCCGGGTGCCGGTCGCCGGGTTTCTCGCTCACGTGCACCTGCGTCCCGCCGCCGGGGAAGTCGAACCACGCGCCGGTCTGCGCCACGCCCGCCGTCGGCTTCGGAGCGCGGGTCAGCCCGAGCAGCTCGTAGAACGACACGACGGCGTCCGTACGGCCGGGCGCCACGACGACGTTCACGTGGTGCAGGCGGGTCATGTGGCGCTGCCGTACCGGCGGTCGCGGCTGGCGTAGATCTCGACGGCGCGCCAGAGGTCGCGCCGGTCGACGTCCGGCCAGAGCACGTCGAGGAACACCATCTCGGCGTATGCCGACTGCCACAGCAGGAAGTTGCTCGTGCGCTGCTCGCCGGACGTCCGCAGGAACAGGTCGACGTCCGGCATGTCGGGCTCGTCGAGGTAACGCGTCAGGACGCGCTCGTCGACCTTGGCGGGGTCCACCCTGCCGGCGGCGACGTCGAGCGCCAGAAGCCTTGCTGCGTCGGCGATCTCGGCCCGGCCGCCGTAGTTGACGCACATCGTCAGCGTCAGCACGTCGTTGTCGCGGGTCAGCTCCTCGGCTGCCTCCAGCTCGGCGATCACCGACCGCCACAGCTTCGGTCGCCGGCCGGCCCAGCGCACCCGCACGCCGAGCTCGTGCATCTCGTCGCGGCGCCGGCGGATGACGTCGCGGTTGAAGCCCATGAGGAAGCGCACCTCGTCCGGCGAGCGCTTCCAGTTCTCGGTGGAGAACGCGTACGCCGACACCCACCGCACGCCCAGCTCGATCGCGCCCTCGACGACGTCGAACAGCGAGGACTCGCCCTCCTCGTGGCCGCGGGTGCGCGGCAAGCCGCGGTCCTTGGCCCAGCGGCCGTTGCCGTCCATCACGATCGCGACGTGCCGCGGCACCAGGTCGGCCGGGACCGCAGGGGGCCTGGCGCCGGAGGGGTGCGGGGTCGGCGGCCGGAACGTGGCCCGGGACCGCCTCATGCGCGCTCGACCAGCGGCAGCGAGCGCAGCCCGCGCTCGAGGTGCCACTGCAGGTGGGCGGCGATCAGTCCGCTGCCCTCCCGCCGGGTCCGGTCCTCGGTGAGCAGCGCCGCGGGCCACTCCCCCGTCAGCAGGTCGCTGAGCAGCGCGAGCGCTGCCGGCGACGGTGACGCGGCACCCGGAGGACGGCAGCTCGCGCAGACGGTCCCCCCTGCCGGCACCGAGAACGCGCGGTGCGGGCCCGGAGCACCGCAGCCGGCGCACTCGAACAGCGCGGGCGCGTACCCGGCCACCGACATCGCCCGCAGCAGGAAGGCGTCCAGCACCAGGGACGGGTCCTTCTCCCCCTCGGTCAGCGCCCGCAGCGCACCGATGACGAGCAGGAACAGCCGCAGCGCCGGCTCCTTCTCCTCCGCCGTCAGCCGCTCGGCCGTCTCGAGCACGGCCGTGCCCGCCGTCCAGCGCGGGTAGTCGGTGGCGAGGGTGTCGCCGTACGACATGAGGCTCTCGGCCTGGTTGACGATGTCGAGCGAGCGTCCGACGTACAGCTGCAGGTCGACGTGACTGAACGGCTCGACGGTCGCTCCGAACTTCGACCGGGTGCGACGGACGCCCTTCGCGACGGCGCGGACGCGCCCGTTGCGCCGGGTGAGCACGGTGATGATCCGGTCTGCCTCGCCGAGCTTCTGCGTGCGCAGGACAACGCCCTCGTCCCGGTAGAGGGTCATCTCCTGCCCCGACGGGCAGGTTCGGAAGGCACGAGGACACGGTAGTTGCGCAGGCACCGATCCGCCCGGTCCTGCGGCGTGGCAGGGCTGTGGCGTGGGCGGACCGGGAGAGAGTGGAGCCGTGGACGCAGCGGGCGTGGTGGACGCGGCGCGGCGGCCGCGCTGGGCGCTGCCGCCGCGGCCCCCCGAGCAGTGGGTCGGCCGGGTGTGGTCCCTGCTGGCCGGCGGCGGCGCCCTCATCGCCGTTGTCGCCCAGCTGCCGCACCGTGCGGAGACGGGCCGAGTCGTGCCCGACGGGCTTGCCGCACTGGCCGCGCTGGCGGCGGCGTACGCACTGCTCATGGAGCACGCGGTGCGCGGCGAGGCGCGGCTGCGGTGGATGGCGGCGGCCTTCGCTGCGGCGTACGCGCTGCTCGTCGCCCACGCTCTCGTCCCGGAGAGCATGCGGCCCGATGTGCTGCACGTCGCCCTCGCTGCCGTGCCGGTGTACGCGCTGACCTCGCCGCTCGCCGGCCCTCGGGCCTGGACCGTCGTCCTGCCTGCGCTACCCCTCGCCGCAGCGGCCGCCGCGGGTCGGAACGTCCTGCCCAGCCTCGTAGGAGCCGCACTGGCCGTCGCGGGCCTGGCAGCGTGGCGGCAGTGGGCGCGGCCCGGGGTTCTGGTGTCCCTGACGCTCGTGCTCACCGCGCTCGTCTCCGCCCTCGACCGGTTCGCACCGGCTCCGTTCGTGCTGGCCGCCGTCGGTCTCGGCGCCGGCGCCGGCTGGGGCTTCGGCCGGCAGAGCCGTCGGTGGCGGCAGCTCGAGACCGACGTCCGGCAGCTGCGCAGCGCGTCACCGCTGCTGCCTGGCCGCTCGGTGACTCCGGACGACGAGGAGGGGCTGCCGGCACGCGCGGAGCTGCGCGCACTGATCGACCTTGCCCGGCTGCAGGTGGCGGTGCAGCCCGTCGTGGAGCTCGCGAGCGGGACGGTCGTGGGTCACGAGGCGCTGTCGCGGTTCGGCGGCCGGGTCCCCACCGACCGGTGGTTCAAGGCCGCCAGCGTCCACGGCCTCGGCGGAGAGCTCGAGCGGGTGACGCTGCGCGCGGCTGTGGCTCTGCTGCCGCACCTGCCGGCGCAGGAGTTCCTCGCCGTGAACATCTCCCCGGCCGCGCTGTTCGACCCGCTGGTGGTCGCGCTGCTCGACGACGTGGACCTGCAGCGGGTGGTCGTTGAGATCACCGAGCACGAGGCCGTCGGCGACTACGTACGGACGCGGGAGACGCTCGGCCGGCTGCGGGCGCGCGGCGCGCGGATCGCGGTCGACGACACCGGCGCCGGCTTCGCCAGCCTGCGGCACGTCCTGATGCTGCAGCCCGACGTGATCAAGCTTGACACCAGCCTCACCCGCGGCATCGAGCACGACGAGCGGCAGCAGGACCTCGTACGCGCCGTCACGGTGTTCGCGGCGCAGGTGGGCGCCACCGTCCTCGCCGAGGGCATCGAGACGCAGGGGCAGCTCGACCAGCTGAAGGCCATCGGAGTCGGGCTGGGGCAGGGCTGGCACCTCGGGGTGCCGGTGATCGCGACCTAGAAGCCGAGCTTGCGCAGCTGCTTCGGGTCGCGCTGCCAGTCCTTGGCCACCGACACGTGCAGGTCGAGGTAGACGGGGGTGCCGAGCAGCGCCTCGATCTGCCGACGCGCGGTCGAGCCGACGCCCTTCAGCCGCGACCCGCCGCTGCCGAGCACGATCCCCTTCTGGCTGTCCCGCTCCACGTGCAGCGTCGCGAAGACGTCCAGCAGCGGCCGGTCCACGGGCCGGTCCTCGCGCGGGTTCATCTCCTCGATGGTGACGGCGATTGAGTGCGGGAGCTCGTCCCGTACGCCTTCCAGCGCCGCCTCGCGGATCAGCTCCGCGACCAGCGTCTGCTCGGGCTCGTCGGTCAGCTCCCCGTCCGGATACAGCGCCGGCCCCTCGGGCAACCGCTGCACGAGCAGGTCGGCGAGCAGGTCGACCTGGTAGGACGCGACCGCGCTGACCGGCACGACCTCGGCCCAGTCGGCGAGGGCGCTGACGGCGAGCAGCTGCTGGCTGATCGTCTGCTTGTCGGCCTTGTCCGTCTTGGTAATGACCGCGATGACGGGCGTCTTCAGCTGCTTGAGCTCCAGGGCGATGAACTTGTCACCAGGCCCGACCTTGTCGTCCGCCGGGACGCAGAAGCAGATCACGTCGACGTTCGCGTACGTCTCGCGGACCAGGTCGTTCAGCCGCTGGCCGAGCAGGGTGCGCGGCTTGTGCAGCCCGGGCGTGTCGACGAGCACGAGCTGCGCGTCCTCGCGGTGGACGATGCCGCGGATCGCGTGCCGCGTCGTCTGCGGCCGGCTGGACGTGATCGCGACCTTGCTGCCGATGAGCGCGTTGGTCAGGGTCGACTTGCCCGCGTTGGGGCGGCCCACGAAGCACGCGAACCCGGAGCGGAAGGCCATGCCTCCAGTGTCGCAGGCTCAGGTGGTGAGCGTGTCCCGGAGGACGCCATCGGAGCCGGCGACGAGCACGGGCACGCCGACGCCGAACTCGCGCAGGACGGCGAGGTCGGCCTCGCTGACCAGCGTCTCGGTCACGACGGCAGCTGCCTCGAAGGCACGGATGCCGCTGGAGGCCGCGGCAGCGACTGCCCCGCGCAGCGCGGAGG